>NZ_JABBJJ010000430.1 GCF_012933655.1 Pyxidicoccus fallax
CCCTCCCGCGCCTCATCGCGCCACCGCCCCGCCCAATCCCCGCGACACCAGCGTGGAGACGTTGGCCAGCACCCGGGGCAACGACAGCCCGCCGGGTGACGCGAGGAAGCGCGGCGCCCATACCGGCTTGAACTTCTCCTTGTACTGGCGCAGCCCCTGGAAGTTGTAGAAGTGCTCGCCGTGCTGGAAGAGGAAGGCGCCCATCCGGCTCCACAGCGGCGCGAGGCTCCGGGCCTCGAAGCCGCTAAAGGGCGCCATGCCCAGGTTGAAGCGGGCATAGCCCCGCTGCTGGCCCCACAGCATCAGCGACACGAAGAGGAAGTCCATCACCCCGTGCGGGCTGCCCGGGCGGTAGCGCATCAGGTCCAGGCTCAGCTCGTCCTTCACCTCCGGCGCCCACACATTGGCGAACCCCAGGAGACTCCCGTCACGGCGCACCACCGCCACCGGCCCCTCCTCCAGGTAGCGCGGTGAGAAGTAGCCCAGGCTGAAGCCCTTCTCGCGCGTGTGCTTCTCCGCGAGCCATGCATCGGAGATGGCCTTGAGCTCCGGCAGCAGCGGCGGCACCGCCTCGGGGGGAAGCACCTCGAAGGCGAGACCCTCGCGCTCCAGCTTGCGCACGGCGTGGCGCAGGCCCTTGCGCTCCGGCCCCTCCAGGCTGAAGTCCGCGAGCGGCACCGTCGCCTCCTCGCCCAGCTTCAGCAGCGACAGCCCCAGGTCCAGGTAGCGCGGCAGCGTCCTCGCGCACACCTGGTAGAAGCACGCCTGGCCCTCGTGCCGGTCCGCCAGCGCCTGGAAGTGCCACGCCAGCTCCGTGGCCTCGCCCTCCGGCCCCACCGGGTCCCCCATGGACACCCAGCTCCGCCCGGACACGCCGTACATGAGGAAGGCCGAGCCCTGCTCGTTGAAGAGCAGCGACTTGTCCCCCACCAGCGCGAGGCAGGCGGCGGACTCCGGCGAGTGCGCCACCAGCGGCCGCACCCGCGCCAGCGCCGCCGCGTCCGGAGGCCGGACACGCGCGGACGCCGGCCTCAGCAGGGCGACGATACCGAAGAGCAGCCCCGCGCCCAGCACGCCCACCGTGGCGCGCATGAAGCGCGGTGCGTCCCCGCTGAAGGTGAACCGCCACCACAAGTCGTGACTGTAGGCCACGTGCTGGTACGCGAGGAGCCCCAGGCCCACCGACGCGGCCACCACCGCCCCCGTGGCCAGGAGCCACCCCGGACTGAAGGCGTCCTCCAGCAGGGACGCGCGCCGGTGGAAGCGCGAGCGGAAGGGCACCAGCGCCACGGCCAGCACCAGCAGCAGCGCCGCCTCCTCGTAGTCCACGCCCTTGACGAGGGAGAACACCGCGCCGGCCACCAGCGCCACCTCCGTCAGCACGAAGGCCCCGTCCAGCCGGCGCTGCAGCCCCTGCGCGAGCACCAGCAGCGCCAGCCCCACGAGGCTGCCCAGCAGGTGCGACGCCTCCATCAGCGGCAGCGGGACGAGGTCGCGAAGGAAGGTCAGCCGCTCGGGCACCGTGGGGGTGGCGCCGGAGAAGAGCAGCACCGCGCCCGAGATGAAGGCCGCCGCGGACGCCACCCACGGCACCACCGGGGCGAAGGTGTCCCGCGTCGCGCGCGCCACCTTCCCCAGGTGCTCACGGTGCCTTCCCGCCTCGTGGAGGGCCAGCAGCCCCACCGCCACGGTGAAGGGCAGCAGGTAGTAGACGACGCGGTAGACGAGCAGCGTGCCCAGCACGAGGGGCGCCGGCACGCCGGGCGACAGCGCCGCGAGGATGATGGACTCGAACACGCCCAGGCCCCCGGGCACCTGGCTGGCGATGCCCGCCAACTGCGCCAGCGCGAAGAGGGCCACCAGGCCCGGGAGCGACACGCCCGCGTCCGCGGGCAGCAGCACCCACAGCACCAGCGCGGCCAGCGCCCAGTCCAGGCACGACACCGCGAGCTGCGCCGCCGCCAACGAAGGCCGGGGCAAGCGGACCTCCACGACGCGCACGCGCAGCGGACGGCGCACCCGCGCGCACGCCACGAGGTACGCCGCGAGCAGGGCCAGCATGCCCACCCCCAGCGCCCGCGCGGCACCGGGCGACAGCGGCAGGAGCGACGTCACGCCGCCCCCGGCCACCAGCGCCGTACCCGCCACCGCCAGCAGCCCCGACCAGAAGGTGAGCGCGTTGAAGGTGGCCACCTGCGCGACGTCCAGCGCGGACAGGCCGTGGGCGGAGTAGAGCCGGTAGCGCACCGAGCCGCCGCTGAGGAACGACATGCCCACGTTGTGGCCGAAGGCGTAGCCGATGAAGGACGTGAGGCCCACGCGCCGGTACGGCAGCTTCCGGCCCACGTGCCGCAGCGACAGCACGTCATACAGCGTCAGCGTGGCGTAGTTGGCCCCCGTGACGAGCAGCGCCAGGAGGACGCGGCCCGGGGGGATGGCGGCCAGGCCCGCCCTCACCTCCCCGCCCTTCAGCGTCGCCAGCTCACGGTGCAGCACCCACGCCGCCACGCCCAGCAGCACCAGGGGCAGCAGGGCGAGTGCAACGCGCCGCAACCAGTCCATGCACGAGCCCTCCCGTCCACCACCATGCGCATGCCCTGGCCGGCGCATACGGACAGGCGTGCAGGGGCTCCTCGCGACGGCGGGGTCAGCCTTCGAGTTTCGAGCCATGGCCCTCCGGGAGCTCCTCCCCCCGGAGGGCCAGGTCCCTGGCGAGGAGACGGGAGCGCGCCGCTCCTATCGTCCCTTGCGCCGATGACCGGAGGCCGGCGTGGCTACCACGCGCCGATGGAGAAGCTCCCCGGCCAGCTCCCCCAGGAGGAGGTGGTGATGCCGTTGCGGGTGGAGGCCGTGTAGCTGCTCTGCCCCGGCTGGATGGTGACGACCAGGGACCCTCCACTGGCGGGAATCGCACCGGCATGCACCGCCGCCACGCAGACGTTCGAGTCATCCGTGTACAGGTCCGTGCCCCACACCGAGCCCCCGCTCACCGCCGAGCAGCTGCACGGAATCCGCGTCCCGTTCTGCCCGCGGTAGGACGTGAAGTTGTACGTCGAGCAGCTCGGCGGCGTCGGCCGGCCCGCGAAGGAGAAGCTCCCCGCCCAGGCGCCGTAGGAGTACGTGGTGATGCCATTGCGCGTGGTGCCCGTGTAGCTGTTCTGCCCCGGCTGGATGGTGACGGTCACATTCCCACCACTGGCGGGAATCACACCGGCATGCACCGCCGCCGCGCAGACATTCGAGTCATCCGTGTACATGTCCGTGCCCCACACCGTGCCCCCGCTCACCGCCGGACAGCCGCACGAGATCTGCGTCCCGTTCTGCCCGCGGTAGGACGTGAAGTTGTAGCTCGAGCAGGCCGTGCCCCCACCGCCGGTGGGATAGAGGTAGTTCAGCGCGGTGATGTCGGAGCTGGTCCACTCGCCGGTCTCGGTCGCCCGGAAGCAGGAGTTCATGATGGACCCGCCCACCGTGGCGGTCTCCGGCGTCCCGGGGATGTGGATGGCGCCCACGCCCGCCTGCCCCTCGTCGCCGCCGCTGCCACAGCTGATGCTGCGGTTGTAGTAGTCCGTGTGACGGAAGCCGATGGCGTGGCCCAGCTCGTGGGTGATGACGTGCTCGTTCACGTCGGCGCTGTAGCTCTGCAGGCCCGTGCCGATGTTGATGATTCCGTAAGGCAGGCCACCCGAGGGGAAGCCCGCGGAGCCGCCGGTGCCGGTCATCGTCTGCGCCGTGATGTTCGCGGTGCAGCCCGTCGTCGGGCCGCGCGCGAAGGTGATACGCAGCCCCCGCTCATTGTAGTTGGCGATGGCCAGGTCGAGCCCCTGGCTCAGCAGGGAGTAGCTGTTGAAGTCCGCGGTGGGGTTGACGCAGATCTTCGTCACGCCCGTGCCGACGAGGTTGGTCGTGCGGTACTGCTCGGCGCCCTTCCCGGGAGCCTGGAGCAGCTCGCGGGACGCCGCGAGCGTCACGTGGGCGTCACGCCCCACGTAGATGACGCCATCCGCCTCCATGATGTCCTCGACCGGGAACCCGGCCGCGATCAGGTTGGAGACGATCTCCTGGTTCTCATTCTCCGGCTCGACGCTCCCGGTCTCCGGCTCGACACCGCAGCCGACGAGGGCGACACCAGCCAGCAACGCCATGGATAGCTTACGCAAGGGGGATTCCTTTTCGAGGGACTGCGAGGAGTGAACGACGCTGCCGCCCGAGGTCTCCCTCCGCGACCCCACCCCGCTACCGACAGAAACCCCAGGCCAAGACCCGTAATATCAGTGAAATTGACTTAACGGGGAATATTAGAATGCACCGGGTTCCTGCCCGAGCCCCCGAGCCGTGATGCGCACCGCCCAGGGGGCCGCCGTGACACTCACAGCGCTCCCACCCGCGCCGGTGGCCAGAAGCGCAGCCAGGCGCGGCCGGTGACGGAGCGCATGGGCAGGGCGCCCCAGACGTGCGAGTCGCTGCTGCCGTTCCGGTTGTCCCCGAGGACGAAGAGCATGTCCTCGGGCACGCGCGCGGGCCCCCACTCGTAGGTTGGCGCCTTCGCGACGTAGGGCTCATGGAGGGGCCTGCCATCCACGAACACCTGTCCGTCGTGCACGCGCACCTCCTGTCCCGGCAGGGCAATCACCCGCTTGATGGACGAGTGCCCCCGGAGGTCGCCGGAGCGTACGAGCTCGGGGGGCGGCTCGAAGACGACGACGTCCCCGGCCCGGGGTGGATGAAGGCGGTAGGACAGCTTGTCCACCACCAGCCGGTCTCCCACGGCCAGCGTCGGCTCCATCGAGCCAGTGACGATGTGATGCGGCTGGACGACGAAGCCGCGCAGGAGCAACGCCAACACGAGCAGTGCACCCGCCCAGAGGAGCCTTCCCCACGGAAGCGTCCTCCTTCCTCGCGTGTGGGAGGGGGGGGCCTGGCCATGAGTGCTCATGTGTCCGGATTTACCCGCTTGTTGGGTGATTCGTAAAAGTTCATACATCCGTCCCTGGGACGGGCCTTGGACCGCCCCAGGTCGAACAACCACGACGAGGGAGGCTGGAGATGAAGAAGACCTTGAAGATGGGGCTCATCGGATTCGTGCTGGGAGCTGCCGTGGCGGTGGGGAGCGCGACGTTGGGCAGCGAGGAGACGGTCGCCGCCCCCTGCTGCTCGTTGTGCGATGACTGGGCCGAGAACTGCATGATCCACCAGAACTGTAATGGCAACCCGACGTGCGTGGCGAAGTGCGAGTCGGACGAGGTGCTCTGCTGGGAGCGGTGCAACTACAGCTGCTGAGCTCCGAGGAACACCTGAAATGACGACGGGCTGGGGACAGCGAGGTCTCCAGCCCGTTTTCATTCGCGGTTCCGCCGCCTCGGAGTGAAGGGTTCAGCACGGCCCGCAGCGTTTCCCGTCGCTGTAGGAGTTGCAGCACTGCGCGCTGCCAGCGCAGTCCGCTCCGCTCGAGCAACCCGAGCGGCAGACCCCTCCGTTGCAGTTCCCCTTGCAGCAGTCTCCGCTGACCGAGCAGGAGCCCCCCTCGTCCTCGCACTGGTTCGAGGAGTAGCACTCCGTCCCGAAGCATGCTCCGTCGAGACAGTAGAGCGTCCCGGGACAGTCGTAGTCTTCGACGCAGGAGTTGTTGCATCCGTACGGCCCGTCGCCTTCGACGACGGTGTCACATCCCGTCAGCGCGAGCGCCCCCAGGAGCCACAGGTTCGACAACAGTCTACGTGCACGGGAAGAGAGGCTCATGGCAGGTCTCGGTCGCTTGTTCGGGAGGTGTGAACGTCCTGGGTACGGACACGTCGCAGGATAGCGGGTCGCCTGCGGAGCCGCTCAATGGACTTGCACGGAGGAGTGCCTCCTGCTCGCCAGGGACCGCTGCCGCGGGGAACGCGGACCTTCGGCTCAGTCCCGAGCGAACACCTCGGCACAAGCCAGCAGGGTGGCGTCGTGGAGGTCCAGCACCTTGCGGAGCGGCTGCTGGTATCCGCCCGCGAGGTTCCATGCGACCGGCAGGCCCAGTTCCCTGCACCGGGTGAACACGATGGCGTCGCGCCGACGCATCTGCTCGCTCGTCATGACTCCGCCGAGCGGGTCCTCGACGTGGGGGTCCGCGCCCGCCTGGAAGAGGAGCACCTGGCAGCCCTTCTTCTGGAACCCGTCCACGATTTCCGGCAGCCCGGCCAGCCAACGCTCAGTGCCTTCCGGATTGCATGCGCCCCCGTGGGCAACGGCCGACAAGCCGAAGGTGTAGTGCTCCACCCGCTGGGAGAGACGGAACTGGAGGATGATGTCGTCGGTGCCATCCCCGTAGTGCATGTCCAGGTCGAGAATGCCGACCTTCTCGACGCCCTCGTCCAGCAGCGTCCTGGCCGCGAGCATCAGCCCATTGAAGGTGCAGTAGCCTCCGCCACCGCCCCAGCTCGCATGGTGGAAGCCGCTGGTCGGAGACACCGCGACAGGTGCACCCGCCGCGACGCAGCGCGCAGCCGCCAGGAAGCTGCCGCTCGTCCAGCGCAGGGACTCCGCGACCTCGAGGAAGGTGTTGTAGAAGCCGTTGCGGATTGTCCCGGCGAAGATGCCATCCACGTAGCTGACCTTGTGGACGGTGTAGAGCTGCTCGGGGCGAATGGGCTCGAAGCCGCGGACGTCCAGGCGCACCCCGAGGGCCTGCCACGACGTCATCACCTCGGCGGGCTTGTGCGCGCTCGGACTGGCGCTGTCCGGGTTCGAGGCGTTCTGGCGCGGGTCGTAGAAGACGGGCAGGGCTCGCATGCGTACGCTCCTCCGGGAGTCATCGTGTCACCAACACACGAAGCACTCCATTCCAGTCTGACACGTCCTCGTCGAGCGATGCACGGATGGGCGACCAGACCCCTCACCAGCTTTCGCGAAATGGCCGGGCCTCGACCTCGAAGCTCCAGGCGCTTCGCTCCTGGCACGTGAGCTGGAAGGCAATCTCCGCCACGCCGGACGGCTTGATGAAGAAGCTGTCCGGCGTGTCCGGCATCACCTTCCTCGTCGTGGGGATGTCGACCACCCCGTCCACGACAATCAGCGCGACATGAATGCCCGAAGGCCACAGCGAGCGCGCCATGGATTCGGCGAGGCTCCGCTGCGCGGCCTTGGCTGGCGCGAACGCAGCGGACCTCGGTCCACCACGCCGGGAGGCTGTCGCCCCGATGAACACGATGGAGCCGCTCCCCGCTGCCTTCATGGCCGGAATCACCTGCTGCGCACAGAGCAGCGCTCCGTACGCGTTCACCCGCCAGGCGCTCTCGAACTGCTCCGGCGTGATGCTCTCGACGCCCGCGAACACACCCGAGCCCGCGTTGTACAGGAGGACGTCCACGTCCCCGAGCTGGGTCCTGATCTCGGCGAAGGTCCGCGCCACATCGGCTGGAGAGGTCAGGTCGCACGCATAGCCACGGGCGTCGCCGAGCTCGCTCTCGAGCGTGTCGAGCGTCTCCCGGCTTCGCGCCAGCAGCGCGACGGCATGGCCTGCCTGCGCGAACCGCCGCGCGAGCGCGGCACCGTTGCCGGGACCGACCCCCGCGACCACCGCCACCTTCTTCCGTTCACTCATCACACGGCCCCCGGTCTGTCTCACTCCGGCAAGCTGTAGCCGGACTCCCCCCGGTGTATCCGTGCCCGGCGCCACCGTGGAACGTACTCCGGTCACATCGGTTCAGTGCCGCACTGACGCGAAGCTCGGATGAGCGTGGCGGCTGCCGCCCGACTCCTACGGCTGGCTGGCCGTGCTCGGCGCCGCGCTCGCCACCGACGCCGTGAGCGCCACCTCACGGAGCACCCACGTGATTGCGACCGACATGCACCTCGCCTGCTTTCGCGGCGTTGCGCACTGGCCGTTTCCTCCCGCAGGCCCAACGTTGTACCTGAGTGCGACACACGCCGCGCCGAGCGGCGACGCGCATCGCAATAGGAGCACTCTCATGGCCTCTGAATCCACGAGAGGGGCCGAGCCCGTCTCGGCGGAGAGGACCCTCCCCCCGGTGGGCCCGCGCGAGGACAGAGGCCGAGGCCTGCGTTCGTTTCACTCGCTCCGCTGGCGGCCCGGTTCACAGCCGGCCCTGCCGGCAACATCGTCCCTCCCAGGGCCCGGGTGCGGGGCGTACGCCTTCATCACGTCATCTCCCCTCCCCCGCAGTCACATCCCAAGGAGGCAGTCATGAGTGTCACCACCGTCGAGAGTGTCAGGGAGACCCGCCTGGCGGGCGTCGGGAGAGTCGACCTGAAGCTGGAGGCGGTCGTCATTCCGGTCTCGGATCTCGACCGCGCGAAGCAGTTCTATCTGGGGCTCGGGTGGCGGCTCGACGCGGACTTCAGCAAGGGCAATTCCCGCGTGCTCCAGATCACCCCTCCGGGCTCCCCGTGCTCATTCCAGTTCGGCACGAACCTCACGTCGGCCGCGCCCGGCTCGGCCCAGAAACTGTACCTGGTCGTCTCCGACATCGAGGCCGCGCGCAACGAACTGATGGGACGCGGCGTCCAGGTGAGCGAGGTGTTCCACTTCACCGAAGGCCCGGCGCCCTTCGGTGACAAGGTCCGCGGCCCCGCGCCCGACCACCAGAGCTACGGCTCGTACGCGTCGTTCAACGACCCGGACGGCAACACCTGGCTCCTGCAGGAGGTCACGACCCGGTTCCCCGGGCGCGTGGACCGCTCCCAGATCTCGTTCAGTTCCGCAAGGGACCTGGCGAGCGCGCTCCGGCGTGCGGCGGCCGCCCACGGCGAGCACGAGAAGCGCACCGGCAAGGCTGACGAGAACTGGCCCGACTGGTACGCGCGGTACATGACGGCGGAGCAGTCTGGAGAGGGACTGCCGTCCTGACCGTGCTCAGGCCTCCAGCCGCCCGAGCAGCTCGCGCACCAGGGTCTCGAAGAGGCGGGGCTGCTCGAGGTTGGGGAGGTGCGCGCAGCCCGGCATCATCCGCAGGTCCGCGCCTGGCAGGGTGCGCGCGAGCAGGGCGCAGAGTTCCTGGAAGTGCGGCCGGTCCAGCTCTCCGCAGACCACCCGCGTCGGCACGCGCAGCGCTCCGAGGCGGGGCAGCGCGGGCGGGGACTCCCGCTCCGCGCCAGGAGACGGCGCACGCAGCGCGATGCCGTTCATCTCCAGGAAGAGCGCGCGTACCGCTCCGCCCACCCGCCCCTCGGGCCCACGCGGCCCGTCCAGCCACAGGTGGGCCTCCAGGGCGTTGACGCGCTCCACATCCCCTCGGGCCCCCGCTTCCTCGATGCTCGCGGAGAGACTCGCCACCGAGGGCTCGGGTGGGG
>NZ_JABBJJ010000431.1 GCF_012933655.1 Pyxidicoccus fallax
GCGTCAGATGTGTAGAAGAGACAGGCCCCCGAGCGCCTGCCCGGCCGGGTGCTGCTGGCCCTCGTCCTCCTCGCGGGCGCCGCCTTCCGGATTCATTGGGCCCTCAACGATGAGGGGCTTTACTGGCCGGACGAGGTGTACCAGAGCCTGGAGCCCGCCCACCGGCTCGTCTTCGGCTACGGGCTGGTGGCCTGGGAGTTCGTGGAGGGGGCCCGCAACTGGGCGCTCCCCGGGCTGGTGGCGGGGGTGCTGGGGCTCGCCCGGCTGCTCGGTGGCACGGCGCCAGCGGTGTACCTGGACGTCATCAAGTGCTTCTTCGCCCTGCTGGGTGTGGGGTGTGCCTGGGGGAGCTGGCGGCTGGCGCGGGCGTATGGCGCGTCCGAGCTGGCGGCGGCGGCGGGCGCGGCCCTCTTCGCCCTGGCGGCGGTGCCCATCTACTTCGCGCCCCGGGCGCTGAGTGAAAATGCCTCCGCGCTGCCGGTGGTGCTGGGGCTGGCGCTGGCGCTGCCCCGGGGCGGCTCGCGGCGGGCGGTGCTGGGCGGGGCGTGCCTGTTGGGGCTGGCGGTGCTGCTGCGGCTGCAGAATGGCATCTTCTGCGTGGGCCTCCTGGCGGTGCTCCTGGCGCAGCGGCGGTGGCGCGCGGCGGGCGAGGCGCTGGCGGTGCTCGCCGGGTGGGCCTTCCTATACGGCCTGTTGGACAGGCTGACGTGGGGCGGCTGGTTCCACTCGGCGCGGGTGTATCTGGAATTCAACGTGCTGAAGGACGGGGCGTCCGCCTGGGGCACCGCGCCCTTCAGCTACTACGGGCGCGTCCTCTTCCAGGGCATGGCGGCCGTCACCTTCGTCACCGGAGTGCTGGTGCTGCTGGCGGCGCGCCGGGCCCCGGGGCTCCTGGCGGTCAGCGCCCTCTTCTTCGCGCTGCATGCGCTCCAGCCGCACAAGGAATTGCGCTTCCTGGTGCCCGTGCTGCCCCTGTTCACCGCGCTCGCGGGCGTGGGGCTGGACTCGCTGCTGGTGGGCTGGAGCACCCGGGGCGTGCGCATCGTGGCGGCGCTGGCCGTGACGGCGGTGGCCGCGCTGTCCGGGCTGCGCGCGGGGCGCCTCACCTTCGGGGACGTGGGCCAGTACGAGGACTCGCGGCCCCAGGCCAGCGCCTGGGACGACGCGGGGGACATCAACCGGCTGCTGCTGGCGGCCAGCCGGCGGGATGACGTGTGCGGGCTGAAGGTGGAGGTGGTGCACCTGGCGTGGACGGGCGGCTACAGCTACCTGCACCAGCCGGTTCCGCTGTACCCGCCCAACGGGCCGCCCCGGGGCTCGGGCCTGTTCAGCCACGTCATCACCTTCCCGGCGTACGCCCCCGGCGAGGTGCTGGCCGAGTCCGGGCCGGTGGTGCTGGCGCGCCTGCGCGACGGCTGCGTGCCGGACCCGGGCTACACGTGGCGGCTTCCGTGAGCCAACGGAAACCCACCGAGGCCATTCCCCGCGGCCCCGCGCGTTGCTAAGCCGGAGGCCATGCCCGACTGCCTCTTCTGCAAGATTCGAGACGGCCTCATCCCGGCCCGCGTCGTGTACCGCGACGAGCTGTGCGTGGCCTTCGAGGACATCAACCCCCAGGCGCCCACCCATGTGCTCTTCATCCCGACGAAGCACATCGCCACGGTGAACGACATCACCGCGGAGGACCGCGAGGCGGTGGGCCACCTCTTCATCGCCGCCGCGAAGGTGGCGAAGGAGCGCGGCCACGCCGACAACGGCTACCGCGTGGTGATGAACACCCAGCGCGACGCGGGGCAGACGGTGTTCCACATCCACCTGCACCTGCTCGCGGGCCGGCCCCTCATGTGGCCACCGGGGTAGGCACCTTCGCGACGGCCCGCCCGTGAGCACCGGATGGCTCGCGGGCGGGTGCCTGCCTTGGCTCGGTGGCCGCGAGGCTGGGCCGGGCACCTTCGCAAGCACCGGCCCGCAAGCCTTCCCATCCCCGGGAACGTGCCGCCAACCGTGGCCGGGTGACTTCGCGGGCGCCGGCCGGTGCGCCGCGCGTGCTCGGGGGCTGACGTCTCTCGCGACCTCCAGGCCGAGCACCCTCGTCCGCTGTCGCGCATGAGCGTCTCTTCCACCCGGCCCCCCAGCGGCCACTCAGCCGAGCGGAACCGGGCGCGGCAGCGGCCCTCCGCCATGGCGCCCGGGTGTTAGCCTCGGTCGTCCGTCTTCGGCCTTCCGCGTCATGCCCTTCAGCGCTCAATCTTCCCCCCGCAGTCGCCGTGCCTACACCCTGCTCTCCCTCCTCTTGGCGGGGGTGGCGGGCGCGGTGAACGCGACGGGCTTCGTGGCGCTGGGCCTGCACACGTCGCACATGTCCGGCAACATGGCCCTGCTGGGCGAGTCGCTCGCGGCCGGCAACTGGCGCATGGCCACGCTGGGCGCCCAGGTGCTGCTGTCCTTCCTGCTGGGCGCGGTGACGGCGTCAGCGCTGCTGGAGGCCTCGCGTCACCGGACCCGGGGCAGGCATGCCTCGGCCCTGCTGCTGGAGGCGGGCATGCTGGGCGGCATCGGCGCGTGGCTCATGTCCACGCCCGACACGCGCGAGCCCTCGCTCATGTGGTGCCTGTCGTTCGCCATGGGCCTGCAGAACGCGCTCGTCACCCGCGTGTCCGGCGCGGTGGTGCGCACCACGCACATCACCGGCGTCATCACCGACATCGGCATCCAGCTGGTGCAGATGTTCGCCTGGGTGCGCGACGGTGCCCGGGGTCACGGCGTGGGGGGCGTGCTGCGGCAGGTGCGCGCGCTGCCCTCCGCCATCCAGTTCGAGCGCACCCGGCTGCACCTGGGGCTCGCCGCGGCCTTCCTCATCGGGTGCACCGTGGGCCCGATGCTGTTCCTCCAGTACGGCCCGGCCACGCTGGGCCTGCCGTGCGCGGTGCTGGTGCTGCTGGTGGCGCTGGACCTGAGCCCCGTCGCCCGCCCCGAGCCGCGGCCGAACGCCTGAGTCACTCCGCGTCCGGCTGGGACACCAGCGCCGGCCGCGCGTCCTCGTCGAGCCCGCCCGCGAGCGAGTCCTGACGGCGGAGCGCGTGCAAGAGGCTGCTCTGCTCGTCCGTCCACGTGAAGTCCGGCTCGCCCCGCAGGCCCAGGCGGCGCACCTGCGCGAGCGTCCCCTTGAAGGTGGGCCCCCAGGAGAACTCGCGGTCCGGGCTCAGCAGCATCCAGTGGCTGCGCAGCGCATCGCCCTGCGAGTCGAGGAAGACGAAGGTGGCGTGCAGGCCCAGCGCCCGCGCGTGCGCGAGCGTCACCGGCACCAGGTCCAGGTGCACGTTGCTGATGTGCAGCGCCATGACGCCGTGCGGAGCCAGGTGCTCGCGGTAGAGCGCCACCGCCTCGTGGGTGAGCAGGTGCACGGGGATGGCGTCCGAGGAGAAGGTGTCCAGCACCAGCACGTCGAAGCCCTGGGGGTCGCCGCGCTCCAGCTCGCGCTCCAGGGAGATGCGCGCGTCGCCCTCCACCACCTCCACCTTCGCGGGCGTGTCGCGCAGGTACGAGAAGAAGCCGCCCTCGCCGCGCGCCAGGGAGATGACGGCCGGGTTGATTTCGTAGAAGCGCCCGGCGTCCTCCGCCTCGAGCAGCGCCGCGCTCGTGCCGATGCCCAGCCCGAGCACCCCCACGTGGAGGCCCGGCGGCAGGCCCACCGCTTCGCGCAGGCGGCGCTGCTCGGCGATGACCAGGCCCAGGCCGGACTCGCGCGTGAAGTAGGTGGTGGGCCGGGAGCGCAGCTCGGGGGCGGCGTACTGCCAGCCGTGGGTGATGCCGCCGTGCCGCAGGCTGTAGAAGTGCTTGCCCGGGTCCTGCTCGTGCTGCTCCATCACCCGCACCACGCCGAAGAAGTTGCGGGCGCTGTGCAGCGCGCGGCCGTGCTCGCGCCACTGGGTGAGCACCAGGTTCCCCGCGACGACGAGGAGCATGCCTCCGCGCAGCATGCGCCGCATGCGCAGGCTCCCCGTCTCGTCCGCCGGCCGCCGCGCCATGCCCAGCAGCACCACGACACAGCACAGGCCCAGCGACAGCGGGTACTCCCAATAGGAGCGGAAGAGGGCCGTGGCCACGACGCTGACGAAGAGTCCTCCGAGCACCCCGCCCGCGGACACCCACAGGTAGAAGGCGCTCAGGTGACGAGGCGATGGCCGCAGCCGGTACAGCTCGCCGTGGCACACCATGCAGCCGGCGAAGAGGGCCGTCGCGTACGAGAGGAGCTGGACGGAGAGCGGCGCGTGGGGCCCGGCCATCTGCACGTGCGCCACCCCTGCCCCCGAGGCGATGAGCAGCACCGAGAACAGGGCGCGCGAATAGAAAGACTCGCGCGCGAAGGCGAGGATGAAGGTGACGAGGTACAAGGCCAGCGGCATCACCCAGAGGAACGGGCCCGCCGCCACGTCCTGGGAGAGCTGGTTCGTCGTCGCCAGCAGCAGCACCGACGCGCACGCGCTCAGCCCCACCCACTTCAGCGTGCGGCGGAGGTCCGGGCGCGGCTCCTCGCGCGGGGCGGCGGCGGACGGGGAGGCCGCGTCCGCGGAAGCGCTCGACACGGCGGGGGCGTCCGCGTGGCGCAGCACGTCCACCGCGCACACCGCGCACAGCACCGCGAAGACGACGAAGCCCGCGCCCCAGCCCCACGCCTGCGCGCCGCGCCCCAGCCAGGGCTCCACCAGGAACGGGTAGCCGAGCAGCGCCAGGAACGAGCCCGCGTTGCTCAGCGCATAGAGCGGGTACGGCGAGAGGCCCGGCCGTACGCGCGCGAACCAGGACTGCAACAGCGGCCCGGTGGTGCTCAACACGAAGAACGGCAGGCCGATGGTGGCCGCGAGCATCGCCAGCAGGCGGAGCGTCGGCAGGTCCGAGCCCGACGGCCGCCACGCCGGCCCGGGCGCCACCGGAGAGCCCTCCCAGAGCGTGCGCAGGACCAGCACCGCCACCGCCACGGCGAGCAGCCCCAGGTGCACGCGGGCCTGGGTGCGCGGGGCCAGCCGGGAGGCCAGTCCATGCGCGTACGCGTACCCGCCCAGCAGCGCCACCTGGAAGAAGAGCATGCACGCCGTCCACACGCCGGGCGTGCCGCCGTACCACGGGAGCGCATAGCGCCCGGCCAGCGGCTGCACGCCGAAGAGCAGGAAGGCGCTCGTGAAGATGGCCAGGGCGTAGCGGAACATGGAACCGGGGAGGGTTTCTCTTCCCCCTACTGCTTGTCAAAACCCCGACTTCCCGGTGCAGCAGGCGGGCGGACGGGCGTCCGGCGGGCTCCGTGCCCTGGGCCCGCCTCCGCGTCCCTACCTTTGTCGAAAAGCCGGGAGCGGCGGGGATACCGGCCGCCCCCAGGAGAGCGAGGACATGACGAAGGGCTCCAAGCGATGGGTGGTGGGGCTGCTCGCGGGCGTTGGGCTCGCGGTGGCCGGGTGCCAGGGCGGAGAGGGCGACGCGCCCGACCGTGAGGGACACGCCTTCGAGACGCCGCAGCACCGGGAGGACCGGCCGAAGCCGAAGGACGAGGCGGAGGTGCGCGGCACGTCCCAGGACCACCCGGCCGGGCGCGAACAGGAAGCGGCCGCCGGGCAGTTCCCGCGGGGCTCGCCCCTGGGTGGCGGCACCGCGGGCCCCAACGAGGGCAACCGGGACGAGGCCACGGGCGTCGCCGGCCGGTCCGCGGAGGGACTGGGCCTGAGCCTGGCGGACAGCTACCGCGCTCCTCCGGGCAACACGGCGACGGGCGGCTCCGGCGCGGCGGGCCAGCCGCAGCCTCCCCAGGGTGGCCAGGAGAGCGGCTCGGCCGTCCAGGGCACCGGCAGCGGAGGCGGCGCGGGCACCGCGAGCGGGGGCGGCGCGAGTGGCCAGGAAGGCCCCAAGTAGCAACGGCGTGAGCGGCCCCTGCTCGGAGGTATCCGCCGCGGGGGCCGTGGCGGCTTTGCGTGGCGCACACGGCGTGAGGCGTGGAGGCAGGTCCCCGGGCGGAGTCGTCCGCGCGGGGCCCTGGCGCCTCGCGTGACGCGCACGGCGTGAGGCGTGGAGGCAGGTCCCCGGGCGAAGTCGTCCGCGCGGGGCCCTGGCGCCTCGAGTGGCGCGCACGGCGTGAGGCGCGGAGCCCCCCGGCGGAGTCGTCCAAGCGGGGCCGTCAGCGCGAGGGCGCGCGAGGCGCGAAGAGGCGCGCTCCGGACGGGGCGAGCGCCGTCTCCATGGGCAGGCCGTAGAGGGCCTCCAGCGCGCCGCGCTCCAGCACGGTGTCCACCGGCCCCCGTGCGAGCACCTTCCCGTCTCGCAGCAGCAGCACGTGGGTGGCGAAGGCCGCGGCGAGGTTGACGTCGTGCAGCACCGCCACCGCGCCCAGCCCCGCGTCCACGCGCGCGCGCACCCGGTCGAGCGTGCCCACCTGGTGCGCCACATCGAGGAACGCGGTGGGCTCGTCCAGCAGCAGCAGCTCCGGCTCCTGCACCAGCCCCCGGGCCAGCAGCAACATGCGCCGCTCGCCACCGGAGAGCGCCTCGCCGGGCCGGTCCGCCAGCGACGCGACGCCCAGCTCCTCCAGCACCGCTCGCGCCAGCGCCGTGTCCTTCGCGGAAGGCAGGCCCCACAGCCCCAGGTGGGGGCCTCGGCCCATCAACACCAGCTCCAGCCCGCTGAAGCCCTCGGCCGGCTCGAAGGACTGCGGCACCCAGGCCAGCTTCCGCGCCAGCGCCCGAGGCTCCCACTCCGCGCGCGCCCGGCCGAACAGCCGCACCTCGCCGCGCACCCAGGGCGCCACCCCGAGCACCGCGCGCAGCAGCGTGCTCTTCCCCGTGCCATTGGGCCCGAGCACCGCCCACAGCTCCCCGGGGCGCACCTCGCAGTCCACGCCGTGCAGCACGGGGCGCGCGCCATAACCCGCGACCAGCTCCCGGGTGACGAGCAGCGGCTCCACGTGGCTACCGCAGCTCCAGCTGCTTGATCTCCAGCTCCTCGTGCATCTTCCGCACCTTCTGCAACGTGTCCTCGTCGTTCACGTCGCCGGCGGCCTCCACCTCGTTCCTGAGGTCCCCGTACCGCTTGCACACGAGGCCCAGCGGCAGACAGGAGTGCTTCGCCTTCATCCGCTGGTAGAGCGAGTTCATCGCGCGCCACTCCAGCTGGAGCTGCGTCAGCTTCTGCCCGCCGCTGGAGGCCCCGCGCGGCGTGGGGCGCACCTTCTTCGGCGGGGCCGCCCGCTTCACCGTGGGGGCGTTCTTCTGCGACACCCGCGGCCGGGAAGCCTCGGGTGGCGCGAGGAGCTCTTCGTCCTCCTCTTCCACGTCCGCGCCGTCGGCGCTCGGACCGGGTGCCGGAGCGGGAGCAACGGCTGCGGGCGCGCTCTCCGGGGCTTCGACGGCCGGTGCCGGCTCGACGGGAGGCGGGGCGACCTTCAGGCTGGCGGGCGCCACGGCGGGAACCTCGCCAGTCGCCACCGCGGGCACGACCCGACCGGCGGCGGGGGCGGCGGTCTCGGAAGCGGTCTCCGCCGTCACGGGGCGCGCCACTCCCGACGCGGTGGGCCTCGCCCGCGCGGCATCATCGTCTGGCGTGGACCCGCGCGCCGGAGCCGCGCCTTGCGGCTCCAGGCCCACCGCCACGCGCAGCCCGGGGTTGAGCGTGAACACCAGCACGGCGGCCAGCAGCAGCATCACCAGGGCGATGACCAGCCACACCGGCCCGAGGCGCCGGGAGCGCGTGGGCACCGCCGTGCGGCGGGTGTTGTCCGCGGCGCGGCGCTCGGACGGCTCCGCGTCCGGGCGGGTGGGGATGGGCGTGCGGCGCGTGTCCTCGCGCGGCGAGAGGGACACGCGGACGTCATCGTCCTCGTCGTCGTCGGCGCGGGCCGGGGGCGCGGCGCGGACCGCGGGAATCGAGCCCGTGCGGCGCGGAGCGGCCTGCTGCGCGGGCAGCCCGACCGCGGAGGCGCGGGCGCGGCGCGAGGTGGCACGGGGACGGCCCGGAGACGACTTCTCCTCCGGCTCGACGACGCTGCCCTCCACGTCGCGCAGGAGCGTCTCGTCCAGCACGACGCGCGGCTGCGTGTCGTCGTGGCGGTGGACCACGCGCGGGTCGGTGTCGCCGTCGCGCACGATGCGCGGGTCGGTGTCGCGCACGGCGCGGGGCTGGGTGTCCTCGTTGCGCTCGCTCCGGGAAGGCCGGGCGAAGCGCGGATGCGTGTCCGCATCGCCGAGCCGGGATGACTCCTCGGAGTGACCCATCTCCTCGGGCGTGACGACGGGCAACTCCGAGTCGTCCGCGTGCCCCTCGTCGGAGGCGGAATCGCCCCTGCCGGTGTCCTCCTCGGGAGTGCCCTGCACCACCGGGGGCGTGCCACGGCTCGGGGTGGACCCCGCGGGCGGCGCCACCACGGGCATGGCCGTCAGGGACGCGGTGCGCGGCGGCGTGGCGCCCGAGGCGGGCGGGACGACGGCGGGCATCATCACCGCGCCCGTGCGCTGCGGGGCCGCGGGGGCCGGCGGCGCCATGGCCGCGGGCATGGAAGGTTGCACCGGAACGGCGCCCGTCACCGAACGCGCGGGGACGGCGGAAGGAGGCGGAGGGCGCGGCGGCTGGGCGGCCGGAGGTGCCTCCACCGCCGGGAACGCCGAGGCCACCGGAGGCATCGCGGCGCGCGCGGGCGCGGCGGGCGGCTGGGGAATCGCGGCGGCACGAATCGCCTGCGATGAAGCCGGAGACGGAGGCACCCCGGGCGGCTGGGGAATCGCGGCGGCACGAATCGCCTGCGAGCTCGTGGGCGGTGGAGGCACCCCGGGCGGCTGGGGAATCGCGGCGGCACGAAGGGCCTGCGAGGAGGCCGGAGACGGAGGCACCGCGGGTGGCGGAATCGCGGCGGCACGAATCGCCTGCGACGCGGACGGAGCCGGGGGCGCGGGCGGAATCGCGGCGGCGCGAATCGACTGCGACGTCGCGGGGGAAGGAGGCGCGGCGGCCGGAGGCGGAGCCGAGGTGGCCCGCGACGCGGCCGACTGGGGAATCGCGGCGGCGCGAATCGACTGCGAGGCGGACGGAGGCGTATACGCCGCGAGCGCCGCCTGAAGCGCATCCGCCCGGATGGGCTGGGTCTCCGCGGGCGAAGCGTGCGAGAGCGGCTCGGCCCGGGGGTCCGTCGACTCCGCGGCCCTGGCGGCGGGCGCCGCGGGCTCGTCGTTCCAGGGCAGCTCCGGCTCGGGAGGCGCCGTGCGCGGACCGACGGTGGGCAGGGCCAGCTCGGTGGGGCGGAGGTCCAGGGG
>NZ_JABBJJ010000432.1 GCF_012933655.1 Pyxidicoccus fallax
CTCCCCGCCCGCCCCCTCAAGGCCGCCGCCGCGGCGAAGAAGCTGGAGCCGGGCTTCGCCACCACGGACGCGCGCGCGGCCCGCGAGGCGCTCGACACGTTCGCCATCGACCACTCCGTGACGCCCGTTCCCGAGCGCGGCGGACGCAAGGCCGGCCTCAAGACGCTCGAGGCCTTCCTCCAGATGAAGCTGGAGGGCTACGACACCGAGCGCAGCGACCCGGGCCGCGCGCACCAGTCCGGCCTGTCCCCCTTCTTTCACTGGGGAAACCTCCATGCTGGCGAGGCGGCGCGCGCCGTCGTCCGCGAGCGCGGCACGGACCACCCCGCCGTGCGCTCCTTCCTCGAGGAGCTGCTGGTGCGCCGCGAGCTGGCCTTCAACTACTGCTTCCACACCCCCGTGCCGCGGCAGCTCTCCCTGGAGTCGCTGCCCGCGTGGGCGCGCGAGACGCTCGCCACTCACCAGAAGGACGCGCGGGAGCACCTCTACACGCTGGAGCAGCTCGAAACGGCGCGCACCGGCGACGGGCTGTGGAACGCCTCCCAGCGCGAGCTCTTGGAGCGCGGCCGCATCCACAACTACCTGCGCATGCTGTGGGGCAAGAAGCTCCTGGAGTGGAGCCCCACCCCGCTGGAGGGCCTCCAGCGCATCACCCTGCTCAACGACAAGTACGCGGTGGACGGGAGAGACCCGTGCAGCGTGGCCAACTTCATGTGGGTGCTGGGGCTGCACGACAGGCCCTTCCAGGAGCGCAAGGTGCTGGGGAAGGTGCGGCCCATGAGCTCGCCGCGCACCGCGGAGAAGTACGACCTGGCGCCCTACATGGCCCGGTGGGGCCGCCCCGAGGACCCGCCCGTGAAGCTCAAGCGCTCCCGGAGCGCGGCCGCTCGCTGAGCAAGCCTGTTGACATCTTTGCCCTCAAATAGTCTCACGGCGGTTTCCTTCCCGCCCGGGCGCCACTAAACGCACGGACGGGTCACCGACATCAGGAGCCGGGCCATGGGCATGATGAAGTTCGATATCCCCCACTCCCTCCCGAAGGAGGAGGTGAAGCAGCGCGTCGAGCAGCTCCTGCAGTACTGGAGCAACAAGTACGGCGTGAAGGCGAACTGGCAGGGCGATGGCGCGAAGATCGCCGGCAAGGTGATGGGCATCCAGATGGACGCCTCGTTCGTCATCACCGACAACCAGGTGCAGGGCGAGGGCACGGACCCGGGCATGCTCCTGCGCAGCAAGGCCAAGTCCTACCTGCAGGACAAGTTCGCCTCCGTGCTGGACCCGAAGAAGTCGCTGGACCAGGTGAAGAGCAACCTGAGCTGAGTCTTCAGGAGGCCAGGCCCCTGCGACGTTCAGCGCAGGGGCTGCTCCTCCAGCGCGGCGAGGGCGTAGCGCGCCGCGCGGGAGATGGCCTCCGCCGAGTCCGGCATCTCCGGGTAGTGCCCGGCCAGCGGGCGCTGCGGGAAGCGCAGCTGGGCAATGGCGTTGCGGTAGCTGCGCCGCGCCGCCTCGGGCTCCTGGGAGCGCTCGTGCACCTGCGCGAGGAGGTAGTGGCCGATGGCCAGCGTGGGCTCCAGGAAGAGGGCCTTGCTCAGCTCGGAGCGGGCCTCCGCGAGGTTGCCCGCCTGCAGCGCGGCCACCCCACCGAAGACGCGTGCCTCCACGCACAGGGGCTCGCGCTGAATCGCCTGCGCGAAGGTGTCCCGCGCCTCGGGGATGCGGCCGGTGAGCGAGTAGAGGTTGCCCAGCGTCAGCAGCGCGTCCAGGTCGCTCGGCTCGTCCACGAGCAGCCGCTCCACCCCGGCGATGGCCGAGGGGAAGTCACCCTGCGCCATCTTCCGCACGGCCATGGCCAGCCGCTCCGCGGGCGGCAGCAGCTTGGGCCACGCGGCCACCTGCACCTCGCCAGTGCTGGTGCGCGGAGGCACGACCGCGGGCAGTTCCTGGGTGATGCGCGGGCGCGCGGAGTCCCGTGAGCCCATCGCCGGCAGCTCCACGGTGATGCGCGGGCGCGCGGAGTCGGCCGCGCGTGGCTGCTGCGAACCGGCCTGCGCCGATTCCTGCCCCTGCGCGGAGCCCTTCGCCACCGCCGCGGGCGCACCCGGCTGCCGAGAGCCCGCCGCCGCGGGCGCACCCGGCCCCGCCGCCTTCGACGCGTTCTCCGTCTGGATGCGCTTGCGCAGGTCCGAGGCGAACGACTCGGGCGTCTGCGGCTTGCGCTCCGGCGTCTCCGTCTCGCCGGGGTACGGCGTCATCCGCAGCGGAGGAGCGCGGTGGCCCTTGTCGCCGAGCGGGCGCCGGTACACGAAGGCGCCATCCACTTCGATCATCTCGAAGCGGTCATAGACCTTGAAGAGGCTCTCCGAGTACCCCAGGAAGAGCAGCCCGCCCGGCCGCAGCGCGGCGAGGAACCGGTCCATCAGCCCGCGGATGGTGGGCAGGTCGAAGTAGATGATGACGTTGCGGCAGAGGATGAGGTCCAGCGAGGACAGGGCCACCTTGTCGAAGACAGGGACGGCGAGGTTCTGTCCATCGAAGCGGATGTAGTCGCGCAGCGCGGGCAGTGCCTCGTAGCCGTCCTCGACGGGGCGGAAGAAGCGCTTCAGCCGCTCCTGGCTGATGCTGATGGCGCGGCGCGTGGAGAAGCGCCCCTGCCGCGCGGCCTCCACGGCGGCCAGGTTCAGGTCGGTGGCCCACAGGTCCACCTCCATGGCCAGCGCGCCCAGCTCCGCCAGCACCATGGCCACGCTGTACGGCTCCTCGCCGGTGGCGCAGCCCGCGGACCAGATGGACACCTTGCGCATCTCGCGCCGCGCGCGCGTCACCAGCTCCGGCAGCACGCTCTTCTCCAGCGCGCGGAACTGCTTGGCGTCGCGGAAGAACTCGGTGTGGCCCACCGTCACCAGCGGAAGGAACGAGCGCAGCTCCTCCTCGCCGCCCGGGCCCGCCAGGCGCTCCAGGTACTTGTCGGGCGCCACCTCGCCCACCACGGGCATGCGGGTGGACAGCGCCAGCCGGAGGCTGTGGAAGCCGTCCGGCGTGATTTTCAGCCCCGCGCGCTCCAGGAGGAGCGCGGCCAGCTGCTGGAGCACCCTGTTGCTCACGGTCAGCACGCGTCCACCCACGAGAGCAAGGTCGACCCGATGCGGTCCAGCGGCAGCACCTCCTGCGCGGCGCCGAGCTGCACCGCCTCGCGCGGCATGCCCCAGACGGTGGACGTCGCCTCGTCCTGGGCGATGGTGCGTCCACCGCGCTCGCGAATCTCTTTCAAGCCTCGCGCCCCATCTCGCCCCATGCCCGTCAGGATGACCCCGATGCAGCGCGAGCCGAAGGCCTCGCCCGCGGAAGTGAGCAGCATGTCACACGAAGGTCTGAAACCGCGAAGCGCGGGCCCGGAGTCCAGTTCCAGCCTGCCCTCCGGTCTGACCAACAGGTGACTGCCCGACGGAGCGATGTACACCGTGCCGGGCTCCATCACCACCGCGTCCTCCGCCTCCCTCACCTTCAGCGCCGTTTCCATGGACAGCCAGTGCGCCAGGCCCTCGGTGAAGCCGTCGCTGATGTGCTGGCAGTAGGCGATGGGCGCCGGGAAGCCGCGAGGAATCGTCCGGAGCACCTGCGCCACGGCCTTCGGCCCGCCCAGCGACGCGGCGATGGCCACGAGCGGATACGGCGGCGGAGTCTCCTCGCGGGGCGTCTTCGGCGGGCGGGTGCTCACCTGCCGCACCGCCTTCACCTGCGCCAGCATCACCAGCTTGCGCGCCACGCTGGTCCAGAAGTCCGCGCCCGGGGACGGCGGCCGCTCCAGCACGTCCAGCGCGCCCAGGGCCATGGCCTGGAAGGCCTCCTGACCGGTAAGCACGCCCGGGTGCAGCGCGAGGATCGGCACCGGCCGCTCCACCATGACCTGCTCGACGGCCTCCAGCGACTCGCGGGCGCTCAGGTCCAGGAGCACCACGTCCGGGAAGTGGCGCTGCACCGCGACGAGCGCGCCGGCGAAGTCCACCTCCGCCGGGCCCACCGGGACGAGCGACTCGCCGTCGAAGAGGCCGCGCGCGGCGAGCGCACGCAGCCCCTTGCCCACCATGAGCACCCGGAACGCCATTCCCGCCGCAGCCGTGCCGCCCAAGCGTGGCTCCTCAGGTCAGCCGGTCGATGGCCTGCGCCAGAATCTCCACGCCCAGCTCGCCCTTCACGAGGTAGGCGTCCGCGCCCGCGTCGAGGCCGCGGCGCTTGTCCTCGGGCGAGGCGAGCGACGACAGGATGATGACGGGGATGCGCGCCACCGCTGGCGTCGACTTGAGCTTCCGCGCCAGCGAGAAGCCGTCCATCTTCGGCATCTGCACGTCGGTGAGGATGAGGTCGTAGGTGTTGTTCTGCACCTTCCCGTATGCCTCCTCGCCGTCCTGGGCCTCCTCCAACGAGTGGCCGAGCGCCTTGACGAGCGCGCCCTCCGTGGCGCGGGCGATGGGCGAGTCGTCCACCAGCAGCACCCGCAGCCGCTTGGCCGCCGGAGCCTGGGTGACGGGCCGCGCCATGCGGCGCACCTCGGCCATGATGTCCGGCACGTGCAGGAGCACGGCGATGCGGCCGTCCTCCAGCGCCGCGGTGCCGGCGATGAAGGGCGCGCCCTTCAGGAACTCGCCGCCGCAGGGCTTCACGGCCACCTCGCGCTCGTCCACGAAGCCGTCGACGACGAGGGCCGCGTGGTCCTCGCCGTGACGCACCACCACCGCGGGCGGCTTGTCGAAGCGGTTGCCGCCGTTGAGGCCCAGCAGCGGCCCCAGCGCCACCAGCGCCACCAGCGCCGTGGGCTTGCCACGGTGCCGCACCGCCAGGGTGCCGAAAATCTCGAGCCGGTCCTCCGGCTTGACGCGCATCACCGCTTCCACGTCCGCGGCGGGCATGCCGTAGACGTCGTCGCCCAGGCGCACCAGCAGCACCTTCATGAGGGCGAGCGACTGCGGCAGGCGCAGGGTGATGGTGGTGCCACGGCCGATGCGGCTGCTGACGCCCACCGAACCGCCCAGCGTCTCCACCTTGCGCTTCACCACGTCCATGCCCACGCCACGGCCAGACAGCTCGCTGACCTGGTCGCGGGTGGAGAAGCCGGGGCGGAAGATGAGTTCGATGGCCTCGCGCTCGGACAGCGCGGCGGCCTGCACCTGGGTGAGGAGCCGCTTGCTGACGGCCGCCTGACGCAGCCGCTCGGGGTCCATGCCGCGGCCGTCGTCCTCCACCTCGATGTGGAGCATGTCGCCGTCCACCCGCACGCGGATGCGGACGCGCCCGGTGAGCGGCTTGCCCAGCTGCTGGCGCATGTCTGGCGCCTCGATGGCGTGATCCACCGAGTTGCGCAAGAGGTGCACCAGCGCGTCGCGCACGTCGCCCAGCATGGACCGGTCCACGCCGATGTCGGCGTTCTCGATGACCAGGTCCACCTCCTTGCCCTGCGTGCGCGACATCTCGCGCACCGCTCGGGGGAAGGCGTCGAACACGGTGGACAGCGGCACGAGGCGGGCCTCGGCCACGTGGTCCGCCATCTTCGCCAGGTTGCCGTGCAGCGTGTTGATGCCGTCGTCGTTGCGCCGCACGAAGCGGAACGCATCGTCGCGCAGCATGTGCAGGTCGCTCTCCACGCGGTCCAGCGCGGCGCGCACCTGCGCGGGAATGTCGAGATGCTCCGCCAGCCGCAGGAAGCGGTCGCCCAGGCGGCTGAAGCGCTCGAAGAGCGCCTCCGTCTCCGAGCTGCGCAGCCGGCCACGGGCGCTCTCCACGAGCAGGTCACCCGCGAGCAGGCCCAGCGAGTCCAGCACCTCCACGTTGACGCGGATGGTCCGGTCCGCCACGGCGGACTTCGCCGCGCTCGGAGCGTCCTCCGCATGCGCGGACGCGGCGGCCGCCGCGGAGGGCGGAGCCGCATGGGCCGCGGGCTCGGGAGCCTTCGGCGCGGGCGGCGGGGCCACCGGTGCCGGCGGCACGGGCGGGGCCGTCACCACCGGCGCCGCCACCGGAGCGACGAGCAGGGGCGCGGGCGGCGGGGCCACCGGCGCCGCGGGCTTCGCGGCCGGCTTGGGGCCGAACGACGGCGGCTCCTGTCCGGAGACCTCCGCCAGCGCGCGGACCATGTCCTCGCTGGCCGAGTTGCCGGTGCTGGCGGCGGCCAGGTCTTCATTCAGGTCCGAGAGCACGTCGCATGCGCGGAGCATGACGTCCGTTGCAATCTCGGTGGCCGTCCTGCCCTCGCGCTCGGCGCGCAAGACGTCCTCGGCGGCGTGCGCCAGCTGACCGATGGCGGCCAGGCCCAGCATGCGGGCCTCGCCCTTCATCGTGTGCAGCTCGCGCGCGACGTCCTCCGCGGCCTGGTCCGCGGTCTCCTTCTCCAGGTCCAACACCCCCAGCTGAATCTTCTGGAGGCGGTCGGCGGTGACCTCCTGGAACTTCTTCAGGAGGGACTTCTTGAGAGCCTCGGTGTCCATGGCCGGCGTTCGCCCCTCCTATTCCAGCTCCAGGAAGTGCTAGTCGGCCTTGAAGCGCTTGATGAGCTCGGCGAGCCGTCCGGCCAGCTGCGTGAGCTCCGCCGCCGCGCCCGTGGCCTGCTTGGACGCCTGCGTCGTCTGGCGCGTCACGTCTTCAATCTCCGCCATGGACGCCACGACCTGCTCCGTCGCCGTGCGCTGCTGCTGCGTGGCGAGGTTGATGACGCGGGCCGCGTCGCTCGTCTCCTGCACGCCGGCGAGGATGCCCTCCACCGCCTGCGCCGCCACCGCGCCCAGCTTCTCGCCGGACTCGGTCGCGGACTTGGAGGCCTCCGCCGCGCCAGCCGCGGCGGCCGTGGCCTCGCGAATCTCGGTGATGAGGTTCTTGATCTCCTTGGTGGAGTCCAGGACGTTCTCCGCCAGCCGGCGCATCTCCGCCGCGACGATGGAGAAGCCCTTGCCCGCCTCGCCCGCGCGGCTGCCTTCCAGCGCCGCGTTCAGCGCGAGCAGGTCCGACCGGTCGGCGATCTCGTCGATGACCTCGACCACCGTGCCGATGCGCTCCACGCGCTTGGACAGCTTGGCGATGGAGTCCGCCACCGCGACGCCGTCGCTGCGGATCTGCTGCATCGCCTGGATGAACTCACCGATGGCGCCACGGCCCGCGCGGGCCGCGCCCAGCGTCTCCTCGGCCACGCGCGCCACGCTGCCCGCGTTCTCGGCGATCTGCGCGGACGCGTGCTTCAGCTCCTCCATGGTGGCGGTCGTCTCGTGGATGGCCGCCGCCTGCTCCGTGGAGGACGTCTCGTGCTGCGTGGAGGCCGCGAGCACCTGGTTGGCGGACGAGGACAGGCGCAGCGCCGCCTCGTTGATCTCCCGCACGAAGGTGCGCAGCGTCTCGATGACCTTGCCGAAGCCCTCGAGCAGGGGCCCGAGCTGGGGGTCTTCCGTGGTGGTGTTCCACCGCGACAGGTCGCCCTCGCGGACCAGCCCGATGAGCGAGTCCAGCGCCTGGTCGATTTCCTGCGCCGACACCTGCTTGCGGTGCTCGGAGGCCGCGAGGTTGTCCAGCACCTGGTTGAGCAGGTGGGCCATCTCGGCGCCCTGCTCACCCACCAGCTCCTTGGGGACGCGGGCCTGGAGGTTGCCGGACAGCACCGTCAGCAGCGTGTCGGTGAAGGCCTTGTACTGGGCCGGGAGCATGGCCGTGTTGGCGGCGCCGGCCTTGGATGCGGCGCCGGCCTTGGATGCGGCACCGGCCGCCTTGGAGGCGGGGGCCTTCCGGGCGGCGCGAGCCTTGGACGTGGGCTTGTTGTCAGGGGTGTCCAGGGACATTGCTGTCAGTGCCTTCCTTGGGTTCTGGCGGTTTCAACCAGGTCGATGAGCAGTACGGCGCGGTCCTCTTCGAGGCACACACCGACGGCATAGGGAGCCGCGCCGGCCGTGGGGGGCATCCGGCGTAGCGCGGAGAGAGGGATGGAGCGGACGGCGTGGACGGCGTCCACCTTCAGGTGGCCCTCGCCTTCCGGGGTGTCGAAGACGAGCGCGCGGTGCCCGCGGTGCGGCAGGCCCAGCTCGGGAAGCGTGATGTCTTCCGGCAGCGACCGGTCGATGCGCAGCACCTGCGACGCATCCGTGCCGAACGTCGAGACGCCGATGTCGAAGAAGAGGATGTCCACCTCTCCTCCCGACTCGTGCGAGTGCTCGTCGTTCATCGAGCCACCGCGCGCTGCCGCGCCGTCTGCAGCAGCTTGGAGAAGTTGAGCAGGTTGATCGAGTCCTGCGCGCCATGGCCCTGCACCACGCCGAGCAGGTGCTCGGCGGACGCGTCACCGCCCAGCGGCGGCGGGAGGATTTCGGCGACGGGGATGCGGCGCAGGCCGAGCACCGTGTCCGCCACCACGCCGGCCACGTAGCTGCCGGAGATGCCGACGAACAGGCGGGTACGCGGGCCGATGCGCGCCTCTCCCTTGGAGAGGAAGCGGAGCAGGTCGACGACCGGAAGCACCTCGCCCCGGTGACCGGTAACGCCCATGATGAAGGAGGGCGTCCTCGGCAGGGGAGTGAGCAGGCCGGCGCGGAGTACCTCGAGCACGTTCTCGCTGGGCACGCCAAGTCGCAGGTCGCCCACCCGGAAGCAGAAGAACTCCTGCTCGGGCCGGGCCTGGACGGCGACAGCGCGATCCGGAGCCATCCGGAGTGCTCGCTGAAGGGGTGTCGGGGTCGAGGTCAAGGCGGCAAAGTATCCCGGAGGGGAGGAAAACCGGTCAAGTGGACGCGATAGGCCGCCCGCCTGGTCGCCGTTTCGATGGTCCGCGCTGCTTCAAAGGTGTAGGGTTAGCGGGATTCCTTTGAGGAGGACGATGTCGCGCGTACTGGTCATTGACGACAGCCCGATGCTGGTGGAGCTCACCGTCCGGGCCCTCACCGCCGCTGGCTACCAGGCGAGCGGCGCGCAGGACCTCGCCAGCCTCGACCAGAAGCTCACCGAGGGACCGTTCGCGCTCATCCTCATGGACGTGAACATGCCGGAGATGTTTGGCGACGATGTCGTCGAGTATCTCCGCAGGCAGAAGAAGGTCACCGCCAAGCTGGTGCTGTACTCCGACATCCCCGAGGCCGAGCTGGCCGGCAAGACGAAGGCCTCGGGCGCCGACGGCTACATCCTCAAGAGCGGCGGTCTCGAGGCCGTGCTGGGCGGGGTCATGGGTCTGATTGGCCCCCCCGCCCTCGGCGTCCCCACGGCGGTGCCCAC
>NZ_JABBJJ010000433.1 GCF_012933655.1 Pyxidicoccus fallax
GCCCCCTCCGGCGGCGCCCCCCGTCTACGGCCGCAATGGCCGGCTCCCCTCGGAGCCTCCCACCGCGCTGCCCCCGCAGCGCCTGATGTACGGCCTGCCCGCTCCGCCGCCCGCGGTGGAGTCCCATCCGCTCACCGTCGGCTCGCTCCGCCGGGGCGGTGGCGGCGGTGGCAGCGGTCGCTGATGTTCCCCTCTTCTCTCCTTGTTGAATCGTTTGGAGAACACTTCGATGCCTGATTTCCTTGGACATGCCGAGAACCCCCTTCGCGAGGAGGAGTGGGCGCGCCTGAACGAGACCGTCATCCAGGTCGCGCGGCGCTCGCTGGTGGGCCGTCGCATCCTGGACATCTACGGACCGCTGGGCGCGGGCGTGCAGACGGTGGCCTACGACGAGTTCCAGGGCGTGTCCCCCGGCGCGGTGGACATCGTCGGCGAGCAGGACACCGCGATGGTCTTCACCGACGTCCGCAAGTTCAAGACCATCCCCATCATCTACAAGGACTTCCTGCTGCACTGGCGCGACATCGAGGCGGCGCGCACGCACAACATGCCGCTGGACGTGTCCGCCGCCGCGGGCGCCGCCGCGCTGTGCGCGCAGCAGGAGGACGAGCTCATCTTCTACGGCGACGCGCGCCTGGGCTACGAGGGCCTGATGACGGCCAACGGCCGGCTCACCGTGCCGCTCGGGGACTGGACGGTGGCGGGCGGCGGGTTCCAGGCCATCGTCGACTCCACTCGCAAGCTCAACGAGCACGGCCACTTCGGCCCCTACGCGGTGGTGCTGTCGCCGCGCCTGTACTCGCAGCTGCACCGCATCTACGAGAAGACGGGCGTGCTGGAGATTGAAACCATCCGCCAGCTCGCGTCGGACGGCGTGTACCAGTCCAACCGGCTGCGCGGGGACTCGGGCGTGGTGGTGTCCACCGGCCGCGAGAACATGGACCTCGCGGTGGCCATGGACATGGTGGCCGCGTACCTGGGCGCCTCGCGGATGAACCACCCGTTCCGCGTGCTGGAGTCGCTGCTGCTGCGCATCAAGCACCCGGACGCCATCTGCACGCTCGAGGGCCCCGGCTCCGCCAACGCGCCTCCGCCCCCCACGCACCGCCGCTAGCCGAAGGAGACGACCGGCTTCCCCATGGCCAAGGTCCTGGTCATCGACGACGAGGCGAACCTGCGCAAGGTGCTCGCCGCGATGCTGCGCAGGGACGGCTTCGACGTCACCGTCGCGGAGAACGGCGAGCAGGGGCTCGCCGAGTTCCACAAGAACGGCGCGGACATCGTGGTGACGGACCTGGTGATGCCCAAGGTGGGCGGCATGGAGGTGCTGAGCACCATCCGCGCCGCCAACCCGGACGTGCCGGTCATCATCATCACCGCGCACGGCACCGTGGACTCCGCGGTGGATGCCATCAAGGCGGGCGCCTTCGACTACATCACCAAGCCCTTCGACCAGTCGGAGCTGTCCTCCGTCGTGGCCAAGGCCGCCAAGACGAACGAGAGCGCCCGCCGCTCCGTCCGTCCGGACGTCAAGGCGCGCGCCGCCATCATCGGCGACTCGCCGCAGATTCAAGAGGTCTACAAGATCATCGACAAGGTGGCGGACACGCCCTCCACGGTGCTCATCACCGGCGAGAGCGGCACCGGCAAGGAGCTCATCGCCACCGCGCTGCACGGCGCCTCCAGCCGCCGGGACAAGCCGTTCATCAAGATCAACTGCGCGGCCATCCCCGCCACGCTCATCGAGAGCGAGCTGTTCGGCTACGAGAAGGGCGCCTTCACCGGCGCCGTCACGTCCAAGCCCGGCCGCTTCGAATTGGCCGACGAGGGCACCCTCTTCCTGGACGAGATTGGCGAGATTCCGGTGGAGATGCAGGTGAAGCTGCTGCGCGCGCTCCAGGAGGGCGAGTTCGAGCGCGTGGGCGGCATCAAGACCACGCGCGTGGACGTGCGCCTGGTGGCCGCCACCAACCGCGACCTGCAGGCGGAAATCGAGGCCGGCCGCTTCCGCAAGGACCTGTACTACCGGCTGGCGGTGGTGCCCATCACCCTGCCCGCCCTGCGCGAGCGCCGCAGCGACATCCCCATGCTCGCGCGGCACTTCGTGGACAAGTACAACCGCCGCCTCAACAAGAAGATCGAAGGCATCGCGGACGACGCCATGGCCCTGCTCCAGGCCTACTCCTGGCCGGGCAACATCCGCGAGCTGGAGAACCTCATCGAGCGCGTGCTGCTCTTCGCGGACGGGCCCCTCATCACCCCGAAGGACCTGCCGGAGCCGGTCCGTGGGGCAGCGGGCGTGCAGGCAACCGCCCTGTCGTCGGTGCCCACTCCCGCCATGGAGGTGCCGGCGGGCGAGGTGGGCCTCAAGGACATCGTCCGCATGAAGGCGGCCGAGCTCGAGCGCGACCTCATCGTGAAGAAGCTGGAGGAGACGGGCGGCAACGTCACCCGGGCCGCCCGTCTGCTGCAGATCAGCCGCAAGTCGCTGCAGACGAAGATGAAGGAATTCGGCTTGCGCGACACCACACCAGACGGGCAGGAAGACGGCCCCGACGAGTAGCCGACGCGAAGGCGAAATTTCCCGCAGCGCGCGTCGGTTTCGGGCCCGCCCACTCTTTCCAATCCCAGGGAGTCCGTATGCGGCCGAACCTTCCCACCCTCGGTGCCCCACCGAAGCGCAGTGCCTTCGGACCGGTGGTCGCCGTGTCACTCATCCTCGGCGGTGCCGCCGGCGGCGTGTGGTGGTGGAAGCAGCGGATGGCTACCGCCACGCAGGAAACCGCTCAGGCCGCGCCCGCGGCGGTGGACGCGGGTGCCGTGGCCGCCGCGCCCGTGGCGCCGCCCGCGCCCGTGGACCCCGTGAAGGCCGCTGGCCTGGAGCGCGTCTCGGTGCGCATCGACGGCCCGCTGGAGACGGCGCTCAATGGCGCCGCCGGCCCGGACATTGGCCCGGCCCTGGCGCAGGTGGTGACGCGCACCCTCGTGTGGTGGGTGGAGGTGCCCGGGGAGATTCTCCGCGGCGACACGCTCGACGTGCTCTTCCAGCGCCGTGAGAACGAGGAGCCCCTGGTGCACGCCGTGCGCTTCAACAGCGGCAAGCTGGGGAAGACCATGAGCGCCTACCGCTACCAGGCCGAGGGCGAGGCCAACGCCCGCTACTACCTGTCCAGCGGCGACGAGCTGGAGCTGCGCCTGGAGAAGTCGCCCATCGACGACTACGAGCAGGTGACCTCGCTGCTGCGCGACGGCCGCCGTCACAAGGGCGTGGACTTCCGCACCCCGGTGGGCACCCCCATCAAGGCGCCCTTCAACGGCGTGGTGAAGCGCAAGAACTGGAACTTCGGCAGCAACGGCAACTGCCTGGAGCTGGTGGAGACCGGCGGCCGAGGCCGGCGCGCCCTCTTCCTGCACCTGGACGCGGTGGACAAGAACATCAAGCCCGGCACGCGCTTCACGACGGGCCAGGTCATCGGCGCCAGCGGCAACACGGGCCGCTCCTTCGCCCCCCACCTGCACTACCAGCTCATGACGCAGGATGACCGCGTCCTGGATCCCTTCGACCAGCACAAGACGTACCGCCGGTCGCTCTCCACGGCCAACAAGTCCCTGTTCGAGGCCGAGGTCCAGCGTCTGAACGGGCTCCTTGGGACTTCGGTGGCCGGGAAGTAATTGCCACCCGTTTCTTGACACTCCTCCGACGGCGCGGCTAGCTGGAAGCCCCCTGGGCTTGCCGGAAGCCCGGGTGATTCGTCGTCGGAGGTCGGATGCACAGGCTTCGCGCCGTACTCGCCGCGCTGACGCTGGGCGCCCCGTTCGCCGCCAGCGCGGCGGACATCACCCGGATTGCGTCGTCCTTCGAGGACGATGACCCGTTCGATCTCTTCATCGACGTGGGCTTCGAGCGCACCCAGACGCGCGCGAAGATCGTCCGGGAACAGCTCACCTTCGGAGGCTCGGACAGCGCCGAACGGCCGCTGGCACCGGGCCTCTGGTACAAGGGCGTGGACGCGCGGCTCAACCTGGGGCTGGCCTTCGGCCTGTACCGGGACCTCGAGTTCTCGTTCAAGCTGCCGCTGGTGTTCCAGCAGAACGAGCGCTGGGACGTCACGTCCGACGGCAGCGCCTCCGTCGTCAACACCTGCGTGGATGCCAGCGGCACGCTCTTGCCGGAGTGCGCCGGCGGCTCCACCGTAGGCGTGCCGCTGTTCGGCCTGCCGCAGGAGAGCTTCCGCGGTGGCCTGGGCAACCTGCACTTCGGGCTGGCCTACGCCTTCTTCAAGCAGGAGAAGGACCCGTCCAAGCCCACGTGGATCGTCGGCCTGGACTACGAGGCCCCCACGGCCAAGCAGCGCGACCCGAGCGTGGACACCACGGACCCGGACAACCGGGGCAACATCGGTGACCGCGTCCACAAGTACCAGATCTACACGGCCTTCTCGCGCCGCATCGGCGTGGCCGAGCCGTACTTCCGCGCCCACTACACCATCCCCGTACGCGGCCCGGGCATCTACTCCAACTGCGACCAGGCCGCGACGAACCCGGGCAACCTGGGTGCCCCGGAGAACTGCGGCACCGGGCCGTGGACGCGCAAGGAGTTGGGCATCAAGGCGCCGAGCCAGTTGGGCATCCTCTTCGGCCTGGAGCTGGTCCCCTTCGAGCGGCCGCAGAAGTCCCAGAAGTTCGCGCTCGACCTGCGCGGCATCGGCAACCACGTAGGCAAGGGCCGGTACTACAACGAGCTGAGTTCGGCGCTGCGCAAGCTGCTCACCTCCGAGGACTACTTCCAGGTGGGCGGCATGCTCGGCGTCACCGCGAGCGCGGCCGAGTCCTTCACCATCCGCGCGTCCGGCACCTTCCTCTACAACACGGACCACACCCTGACCGCCGAGGACCTGGGGCAGGACATCGACGGGAACGGCTCGGTGGATGTGGAGACCAACCCCTCCGAGCTCAACCCCACGTTCGACTGGCGCTATGACCTGGTGTCCCGCCGCTTCCGCGCGGTGGAGAGCACCACGTTCCGCTTCGACCTGAGCGCGACGTTCAGCTTCTAGGCAGCCCGCCGGGGACGGGCTTCCGGAGCCCGTCCCCGCAGGCAACGCGCTCAGCGCTTCAGTGACAGGCCCAGCCGGTACACGTCCTGACCGGCCCATCCCGCGCGGCGGGCCAGCTCGGTGCTCAGCGCCTTGAGCTTCTCGCCGCGGGACAGCCCCTCCTCCAGCGCCTTGCGCAGCTCGTCCTCGGACCAGCGGCGCTCTCCCGTGCGGCCCTCCACGAGCACCACGACCTCGCCCCGGGCCTCCTCGGCCGCGTAGCGCGCCGCCAGCTCCGACAGCGTGCCTCGGGCGAACTCCTCGTGCAGCTTCGTCAGCTCGCGCGCCACGCACGCGCGCCGGTCGCCCCAGGCGTCCATCAGGTCCGGCAGCGTCTCCGCCAGCCGTCGGGGGGACTCGTAGAGGACCAGCGTGGCGGACAGCGCCGCCACCTCTTCCAGCATGGCCCGGCGCTCCGCCCCCTTGCGCGGGAGGAAGCCCAGGAAGTGGAAGCGGCCCGTGGGCAGCCCGGACGCGCTCAGCGCCGCCACCAGGGCCGTGGGGCCCGGAATGGGCACCACCTCGAGTCCCCGCTCCAACGCCTCGGCGACGAGCTTCTCCCCCGGGTCGCTGATGGCCGGGCTGCCGGCGTCCGTGACGAGCGCGCAGTCCTCGCCCTCGGCGATGCGGTCCAGGATGCGGCCGGCGCGCTGGCCCTCCGCGAAGGCCGGCAGGCTGACCAGGTCCTTCCCGCCAATGCCGAAGTGGTCCAGCAGCACCCGCGAGTGCCGCGTGTCCTCACAGGCGATGAAGCGCACCTCCCGCAGCGTCTCCAGGGCGCGCGAGGTGATGTCCCCCAGGTTCCCGATGGGCGTCGCCACCAGGTAGAGCGTTCCAGCCATGGCGTCCTCTCACATGCCCGCGTCGAAGGCGCCGGGGATGTGCTCCACGGTGGCGCGCTCGCCGCGCCCCACCACCGAAATCACGTCGAAGCGCATCATCCGCTCGCGCAGGTCGTGGGCGAAGAGGTAGTGCAGCGCCGCCTTCACCACCCGACGCTGTTTGGCGAAGGACACGGTGTGCGCCGGGTCTCCCCAGACGGCCGTGGAGCGCATCCGCACCTCCACGAAGCACACCAGCTCCCCACGCTCCGCCACGACGTCCAGTTCTCCATAGCGGCACGTCCAGTTGCGCGCCAGCACCCGCCACCCCTGGGCCTCCAGGAAGCCCACCGCCGCTTCCTCCGCCTCATCCCCGTACCCCCGCCGCTCCCGCGGCGCCGCCCGCGCCATGCACCCTCCCCTTCGGCCCCCCCTCTCGGAAGGGCCGCCACCATGATTGCCCTGCGTGTCCTCGCGGAGCCTCCTCTTGGGGACAACCCGCCGAGTTGCCCGACACGTTAGCGGTACCGTCCGACATGTAGGCCCTCGCGGGCCCCGCGGCGCCGCCCTACACGTTGACGGTGCCGTCCGCCATCTGCGCGAAGCCGGGGTGCGCGGTGACGTGCAGCACCTGCGTCAGCGTGCCCAGGTGCTTGAGCATGCGGGCGATGAGGGGCAGCTTCACCTCCTCCATGCCGGCGAAGACGTCCTCCAGCAGGAAGGGCCGCTTCACCCGGGCGCTCGCCTTCTCCACCACCGTCATCCGCAGCGCGAGGTAGTAGAGGTCCAGGTCCTTCGGCGGCAGCTCCCCCACCGGAACGCGCCTGCCGGACGCGAGCGCGAAGGCCCGGCCCTCCTTGTCCCATTCGAGGCCCTGGTAGCGCCGGTCCGTGAGCGCGGTGAGGTACTGGAGGCAGCGATCCTTCAGCATGCCCTGCACCGACAGGATGTCCGTGGTGAAGACATCCGCGGCCTGGGACAGCAGCACGGGCGACGGGTCCTCCAGCGTCTCCACCGGAGCCGCGGTGCCATCCGCGCCCGGAGCCGCCGCCGGAGGTGGCGCCTTGGCCAGGGCGATGGACTCCTTCACCCGCGTGATTTCCCGCTCCACCTCGCGCACGTCGCGCACGTAGGAGCCCTTCTGCGCCAGCTCCGCGTTGAGCGCCTCGATCTGCTCCTTCAGCATCTCCCGCTGGGAGATGGCGGCCACGTAGTCCGGGTCCGCCTCCATGGCCTGCAGCTGGTCCTTCAGCTCGACCACGCGCGCACCCAGCAGCTCCTTGCGCTCCAGCGCGGGGGCAATCTCGTCCAGTTCCTCCACCCCGAGCGCCTTCTGCGCCATGCGCAGCGGCGCGGCCTCGGCTTCGAACTCGTCGAGGATCTTCTTCTCGCGGGCCTCGGTCCGGTTGTCCTTGCTGCCCTGCCGGGACGCCTTCTGCAGCTCGTCCACGTGGCGCAGCGCCATGAAGGCGGCCACGCCGAACGCGGGGATGTCCAGCAGCGCCAGGTAGCGGAAGGCGTCGTCCACCCCGAAGCCCAGCCCCAGCCCCAGCGCGAGGAACAGCAGGCCCGCGCCCAGGCCTCCCCAGAAGGCGCGGTTCTCCTTCAGCGGCTCCACGTACGGAGCCTCCACCTCGGCCTCGGCCTCACGGTCCGCGTTGAGGCGCGCCAGGGACTCGTCCCGCTTCGCCACCACCTTCGGGAAGCGCTGCACGCGGGCCATGATGTCCCGCGGCAACCCGAGAGACTCCGGCGTCGGCGCGGCACGCCATGCGGCCTCCGCCTCGGAGATGGCCACCTTCAGCCCGTCCGTGCTCTTCAGCCGCTGGTCCGCCTCGAAGAGCTGCGAGGTCAGGCCGTCCAGGTTGAACTGGATCTGGTCCACCTCGCTGGAGGCCACCCGCTCCTGCTCCAGCGCGCGCAGCTTCGCCTCGGCGGCGGGGATGTCCTCCGCGGGCAACACCGTGGACGCCGACGCCAGCGAGGGGTACCTGCCGGACGTCTTCGGGTCCTGCTTCGCCGCCGCGGGCGCCTTGCGCGGGCGCCTCGAGGGGAGCTGCCCGGGCTGCAGGCAGTACACCTGCTCGAAGGTGGTGCGCGGCGGCAGGCCCGCCTGGCCCCGGAGGAACTGGCTGATCTCCGACGAGTCCGAGGACACCAGCTCCGGCTGCTGCGTGGCCTTGTTCATCCGGTGCAGCGTCCCGGAGCCGCCCAGCTCGCGGAGGATGCGGTACGTCACCCCATCCACTCCGACGAACGTGAGGGCCGCCTTGGCGGACTTCGCTCCGGGCGCCATGAAGCTGGCGTCACCGCCGCGGCCGTCGGCGAAGAGCAACGCGAGCGACAGGCCCGACAGGGGACTGACCTCGGCCGTGGGAGGCTTGAGGACGAGGTACCCGGCCTTGAGCGCAAAGCGCCCCGCGGGTGAGAAGCCCCGGACGTTCTGGACGGCGACTTCGGCGAATTGCATGGCCCGCGCATGTTAGCGCGAATGAAAAAAGGAGCGTCCGTGATTGGACGCTCCTTTTCATGACAGCAGGCCTGCCCCCGAGGGCAGGCAGGCGATCAGGACGCCGCCTGGGCGCCCTTGGTGGCCTTCTTGCCGGACGGGTTCGCCGCGCCCGGAGCCGTGGGCTCCTCCTGCACGTCGACGCGAGCGGCCTTGCCCTTCAGGTCGCGGAGGTAGAACAGGCGGCTGCGGTTCACGTCGCCGCGCGAGAGGACCTCGATCTTCTCGTAGCGGGGGCTGTGCAGCGGGAAGATGCGCTCCACGCCGACGCCGAAGGACATCTTGCGGACGGCGAAGGTCGCGCGGTGCGCACGGCCGCTCAGGCGGATGACGACACCCTCGAACGCCTGCACGCGCTCCTTATCGCCCTCCTTCACCTTCCAGTGGACGCGCACGGAGTCACCAGGCCGAAAAGGGGTGACGTCCTGGCGCAGGAACTTGGCCTCGACGTGCTGAATGGCGGCGTTACGCATGACGAACTCCGGAAATCTGAAACTTGGACGCGCAGGGGCGCGTGAAAGAGCGGGCCGTACTACCAGAGAGAGCGGTGTCGGACAAGCCCGCAAATAGCCAACCCGCTGGGAACGCCCAGGGTTACAGCTCTTCCTCCCGCCGGGCCAGCAGTTTCTGATCGGCCGCTGAGAGCTGCAGGCGGGCATACAGGTCCGGCCGGCGCTCCTGGGTGAGGACCAGGGACTTCCAGCGGCGCCACCGTGCGATGCGGGCGTGGTCCCCCGACTGGAGGACGGCGGGCACCTCGGCCCCCCGGAAGACGGGCGGGCGGGTGTACTGG
>NZ_JABBJJ010000434.1 GCF_012933655.1 Pyxidicoccus fallax
ACTCGCCAAGCCAGAACTGGCCGGCAGTGAAGCCGGTGCCCGTGGACAGCGCGACGTACACCCCGTCATTGGCGAAGCCGACAATGTCGGCGCGTCCATCGCGGTTGACGTCCGCTGCGGTGCGCGGGTGCTTCTCCACGAGCCAACCCCCGGCGTTGTAGCCAAACTCCCGGCTCCATAGCGCGTCACCATAGAGCTGCACGACGCCCGCGATATCCGTCGCGCTCAGCTGCCCATTCCCGTTCCAGTCCGGGTTGCAGTAGTTCATCACCGACTGGAGGTCCCAGGCGCCAATCATCAGGTTGCCGTTGGAACCCTGCGCGGGCTCCGTGCAGGTGGACGGACGGTCCGGGCGGTTCTGCTCGTGTGCGAAGCCGAGCGCATGACCGAACTCGTGCACCCCGATGGCTCGGATGCAGAACTCACGCTGCCACTGGCAGCTCTGGCCCCAGTTCGCGAAGGTGAAGTTGAGCTCCATGCCATTGACGTAGCCGTCCAGCCGCCTGCCGAGCTGCTTCACGTGAGGCCCTGTATCCGCGATACGGATGCGGATGCCACGTGACGTCGACGTGCACGTGCCCCAGCCGACGAAGTCCACTCGCGAGACACTGCCCCACGTACTCTCGGCCGCGTGCTGCACCCAGGCTCGCTCGGTGGCATTCGCGTCCGTCGGGTTCTCCCAGCAGACACTGATGACCGGAGAGCTCCAGAGCGACGTGGTGTCGACGTAGAGCTCGCTCGGGTCCGTCGCGAGGGATTCTGCCTGCTCGACGGAGGTCGGGGCCTCTTCGCCGACATCACAGCCCGAAATGAGGAGGGTGCCCGACAACGCAAGGAGGAACGGCAACACGAAATGGCGGGGAGTTCTCTGCACGCGGTGCTCGCTTTCACGGGCACGGAACGCTCCGTGCCCAGGCGGAAGCAAAGCAGAAATACGTGCGAAATTGGTGAAGCCCGCGTGACGAGCCGAGAGGGCGTCAGAGCAGCCCGTGCTCCTCCAGCTTGTTGTAGAGCGTGCGCCGACTGATGCCGAGCAGCCGCGCCGCGAGCGTGCGGTTGTCATTGGCACGCTTGAGCGCATCCACCAGCGCCTGCTTCTCCATGCCCTTGCGCTGGGACTCCAGCGTGAGCCCCGCGTCCGCGCCCGCCGCCGACGGAGCCTCCAGTGTCGTCGGCGCGGAGGCCAGGGGCGCGGGAGCGGGGGACAGCCCTGGCTGTCGGGCCAGCTCGCGCTTCACCTCGTCACCCGTGAGCACCTGTCCGTCGGACAGCACCACCAGCCGCTCCAGGAAGTTCTGGAGCTGGCGCACGTTGCCCGGCCACGGCTGCGCCTGGAGCACCGCGAGCGCGTCGTCGGTGAGCGTGAAGGGCGGCCGGCCGTTGGCCTTCGCGTGCACGTCCAGGAAGTGCCGCGCCAGCGGCTCGATGTCCTCGGGCCTCGCACGCAGGGGCGGCAGCTCCACCGGCACCACGTTGAGCCGGTAGAAGAGGTCCTCGCGGAAGCGGCCCGCCTTCACCAACTCCTCCAGCGGCTGGTGCGTGGCCGCCACGAAGCGCACGTCCACCTTCACCGGCTGCGTGCCGCCGAGCCGCTCCAGCTCGCGCTCCTGAATCACACGCAGCAGCTTCACCTGCATCGACGGGGGGATGTCGCCCACCTCGTCCAGGAACAGCGTGCCGCCGTGTGCCAGCTCCACGCGTCCGGGCTTGCGCGTGGCAGCGCCGGTGAAGGCGCCCTTCTCGTAGCCGAACAGCTCGCTCTCCAGCAGCGTGTCCGGCAGCGCCGCGCAATGCAGCTTCACGAAGGGCCCCGCGCGCCGCGGGCTGCCGTCGTGCACCGCCTTCGCAGCCAATTCCTTGCCCGTACCGGACTCGCCACGCAGCAGCACCGTGGCCGTGCCCGTGGCCGCCTTCGCCAGCATCGCCTGCACGTCCGCCATGGCCTTGCTGCGGCCGATGAAGGGGCTCGGTGCCCGCAGGGGCTCGGGCGCGTCGCCCTGCGTGCGCAAGAGCGCCTTGCGGATGGTGAAGAGAATTTCCTCCCGGTCGAAGGGCTTCAGCACGAAGTCCGCCGCGCCCGCCTTCATCGCCTCCACCGCCAGCGGCACCGTGCCGTGCGCGGTCAGCAGGATGACGGGCACGTCCGGCCAGCCCTTCGCCACCTCCGCGAGCAGCTGCATGCCGTCCATGCCCGGCATGCGCACGTCGCTCACCACCACGTCGACGGGCCTGCGCGCCAGCACCGCGAGCGCTTCCTTCCCATCGCGCGCCGCATGCACCGTCAGCCCCGCCTGCGCCAGCAGCGCGCCCAGCACCTTGGCCACCGCCAGGTCGTCGTCCACCAGCAGTACGTTCCCCTTCAATGGCTCGCTCACGCGGCCTCTCCTTCCCCGGTCGACAGGTGCCGGACGCCCGCCGGCAGGCGCAGCCGGACGACCGTACCGTGACCCTCCCGGCTTGTCAGGACCACCTCGCCGCCGTGTGCCTCCACCACCCGCCGGACGAACGCCAGCCCCAGGCCACTGCCCGAGGCCTTGGTGGTGAAGAAGTCGTCGAAGGCCCGCTCGCGGGTGCGCGCGTCCATGCCCTCGCCGGTGTCCTCCACCTCCAGCGCCACGCCCGCGCCGTCCCGCAGCGTGCGCACGGTGAGGGTGCCGCCCCCGGACATCGCCTCGAAGGCGTTGCGCACCAGGTTCTCCAGCGCGTTGGCCAGCAGGTCCTCGTCCCCCGAGCACGGCGGCAGGCCCGGCGCCAGCTCGCGGACGATGCGCACCTGCCCGGGGCTCGCGAAGGACTGGAGCGACAGCACGCCCTGCGCCAGCGCGTTCAGGTCCACCGGCTTCGGCAGCGGCTCCACGCGCGCCAGCCGCTGGTACGTGTCCACCACGCGGTCCAGCCGCTCCACCTGCTCCAGCAGCAGGTCCAGGAACTCGCCCTGGTCGTCCCACGGGCGCCCGCGCGAGTGCTCCTCCTTGAGGTACTGCGCGGCGCCCTTCATCGCGGCGATGGGGTTCTTCAGGTCATGCGCCATCTGCGCGGAGAAGCGGCCCAGCGTGGCCAGCCGCTCCATCCGCTCGCTCCGGGTGACGAAGGCGGTGACGCCCCGGCGCGTGGCGACCACCAGGGCGAACGTCACGGCCGTGGTGCTCACCACCAGCGCGCCGGCCTGCCCTGCGAAGAGGCGGAAGACGGCGAGGTACGCGAGCACGCCCACGCCCGCCACGCCCACCGCGTGCAGCGCCATGCGCGCGGCACCCACGTCGCGGCCGAAGAGGCCGAAGCGCAGCGCCACCGTGGCCATCACCGGCAGGCCCAGCAGCGTGCCCAGGTTGCCCAGCCGCGCCACGTCGAGGCCCAGTTCCGCCGCCAGCTCCGTCACGAGCAGTGCCACCAGCAGCGTCAGCCCCAGCATCACGAGCCCCGCTCGCGCCCGCTCGTCCGGGTGCTGCGCGCGGCGCAGGTGCAGCCACAGGAGCGCGAAGCCTCCGCCCAGCGGCGGTACCACCAGCCCCGTCACCGTCAGGCCGAAGCGCAGCGTGAGCAGGCGCTCCGCCAGCGAGGGTGCACCCAGCCCCGCGACCATCGCCAGGGCCAGCGCGGCGAAGACGGCATAGGCACCGAACATCGCCCACGCGGAGCGGCGACGCCGCCCGACGAAGGCGAGGATGAAGTGCAGCGTGCAGGGCACCGTCATCAGCCCCGCGGCGAAGCCCACCAGCTTCCAGCCCGTCTCGCCCGAGCGCTCCAGCGCGAAGGCGGAGAAGTTCCACGTGGACAGGGTGATGGACAGCAGCGACAGCGGCAGTGCCAGCGGGCTGCGCCCCACGCGCGCGAGCGCGATTCCCGCCAGCGCCAGCAGCCCCGCGCAGGCCACCAGACTGAACCACACGTTGCCCGTCATGCGGCCCTCACGCGTGGAGGCTCGCGCACGTCGCCTGGAGTCCCGAGACGAAACGCGTGGCTCGGCCCCGACTTCCACACGCCACCCGTCATGACGCCCTCACGCGCGGAGGCTCGCCCACGCCGCCCGAAATCCGGGGACGGAGCGCTCGGCCCCGCCTTCCACAAGCCGCCCTCACACGCGGAGGCTCGCGCACGTCGCCCGGAATCCGGGGACGGAGCGCTCGGACCGGACCGGACCCGCGCCGCTGCAGGAACGACGGCTTCCCGAGTCGGGGCAGGGCGGCGTGAAGCACCGGCAACCCGGGTGTGGACCGCGTGACTCCTCATGCCGCCGACCGGAAGTCGCCGATGTAGCTGAGGTGCGAGACGAGCCCGGTGGCCTCGCTCCAGAGATGGAGCTGGCAGGCGGGGGGCTCGGGCACCAGGGTGATGCGGCCGGGCAGCTCCAGGTCGAGCGCCACCTGATGCATGGTGCTCGGGCAGGTGCTGGCCACCGTGCCCGCGAAGCGCTTCACGATGGGCCGGTGCAGGTGACCGCAGAGGATGCGCTCCACCTGCGGATGGCGGCCGATGACCGCGGCCAGCGCTTCGGAACCCTCCAGGCCCATCGCGTCCACGCGGTGGATGCCGGTGCGGAACGGCGGGTGATGCATGAACACCAGCGTCGGCCGCTCCGGTGCCTCGGAGAGGCGCGCGTCGAGCCACGCCAGCCGGTCGGCGCACAGCCTTCCTCCCGGCGCACCGGGCACGTTCGTGTCGAGCCCGATGAGCCGCAGCGGGCCCAGCTCCACCACGTAATGGAGGAAGCCCTGCTCGGGCAGGTAGCCCTGGTGGGCGAAGGCGGCCCGCAGGTGCTCCCGGTCGTCATGATTCCCCGCGATGACGTAGCAGGGCATGGGCAGGGGCTTCAGCAGGGCCGCGAGCCGCGCGTACTCCTCCGGGCTCCCGTCGTTGACGAGGTCTCCCGTGCACAGCACCACGTCCGGGCGTGGCTCCAGGCGGCAGAGGTGCTGGACGGCGCGCTCCAGGTGGGTGGCGCTGTCGAAGCGGCGCTCCACGTCCGAGCCGGGGACGCCGATGTGCATGTCGGAAATCTGGGCGAGGAGCATGGCGGAAGGCTAGCAGCATCCGCCCGGGAGCGTCCCCGGCGCTCTCCCGTGGGACATCCGTCCAGCCGCTACAGCATGCCCAGCCGGCGCGCGTTGGCCGGGTCCACCGCGGCGGACTCCCAGCGGCGCACCGCCAGCTCGCGCTCCGTCTCGGGCGCGTCCGCGTAGTAGCCGAGCGTGTCGTTCAGCGCGCGGCTCAGCTCTTCAATCGCGGCCAGGCGCACGTCCAGCTCGCGGTGGCGCAGCGCCGTCACCAGCCAGTCCGCGCGGCGGCGGCTGCGGTTCTCCGCCCACCACTGCGCCCACTGGCGCGGGCTCTGCCCGAAGGTGGCGCGCGTCACCTCGCGCAGCGCCTCCGCTCCGGCCTGGGCGCACATCTCGTCGTCGCTGCCGGTGAGCTGGATGAGGCCCTCAATCGCCTCCCGGTCATGCAGCGTGCCCAGGGCGCGCGCGGCCAGCGAGCGGCGCATCGCGTCCCGGCTGCCCAGCTCCTGGCGCAGGTCGCGCAGCGCGGCGTCCAGCCGGGGCAGGTGCTTGAGCGCGGAGGCGGCCACGCGCGCGGCGCTGGAGATGTCCGGCTCCAGGTCGAACAGGCCGCGCAGCACGCCGTCCACCAGCTCCACATAGGGCAGGTTGCCCGCGGTGAGCAGCGCGAAGTAGCGCGTGTCCGCGTCGTGCGAGTCCAGCAGCGGCGCCAGTGCGTGCGCGGCGGGACGGCCCAGCCGCGACAGGGCGCCGGGGATGGGGCCCAGCTCGTCCGCTTCCGGCAGCTCCACCACCGGCAGGCGGCTCCACGCGGTGGGGCCGGGGAAGTGCTGCGCCAGCACCTTCGCGCTGGCCTCGGGCGAGCGCGCCAGCTCCGCCATGGCGTTGGCGCGCTGCGCGGCGTCCGGGCCGGTGAGGCGCTTGAGCAGCGGCGAGAAGTCTGGAGGCGGGCGCTCTTCCTGCGACTGCGCGCGCGGGGGCAACGCGGCGGCGCGGCCCACGTTGCTCGCGGCGCCACCCCGGCCGAAGAAGGGGCTCCAGCCCAGTCCCGCCACCACCGCGGGCGCGGGGGCCGGCGTGGCGGAGGAGACCGGCACGTCCACGTCGATGGTCAGCTCCACGTCCTCCGGCGCGCGCAGCTCGGACACGCGCTGCTTGCGGAAGAGGATGAGCTCCTGGAAGGCCGCCGGCAGGTCCTGGCAGAACAGGATGTAGTCGGACAGGCGGCGCTGGCTGATGGGCTTCTGCCCGCAGTCGCCGTAGAGGATGGCCACCAGCCGGCCCTTCACCTCGACCGGGTAGAGGAAGACGGTGCGCGGCGACTGCCGGCCGAACAGCTCCAGGTAGTGCCGCGTGAGCGCGTCCGGCGGCAGCGGGCCCGCGTAGCTGCCGCGCGTGACGGCCACCGTGCGGAAGACGCTGCTCGCGTCGAGCGGGACGGACACCGCCGTCAGCGGGTCGCCCGTCATGCCCTCGCCCCGGGCCTCCAGCCCCGACGCGGCGCCGCGCACCACGGCGAAGGCGGCCACGTAGTCGAACGTGCGGCGGCCGAAGCGCAGCGCCACGTCGATGAGCCGGTCGCGGTCCTTCGTGGCCTCCTTCAGCGCGGCACGCGCCTGGGCCAGCGTCCAGTCCGGGACGTCCTGTCCCGCGGGAGGCGGCGGCGCCGCCGGACGGGTCGCGGGGGGCTCGGGCGTGGCCGGGCGCGCCGGGTTCGGGAAGACGAGGAACGCGGGCTCCGTGCCCGGAGCGGGCGGCTGCGGAGCGCCGGGCCGGCCCGCCAGCGGCGTGCCGAAGCGCATCGTCGGCGGATTGGCCGCGGGCGTTGGCGCGGCGGCGGGGCCGGGGGGCCACACCTGCGGCGCGCCCCCAGCGGTGGACTGTGAAGACGTGGCGGCGGGCGCGGGCGGCCACACCTGCGGCGTACCCGAGGCGGCCGGCGCGGCGGGGCGCTGCGCGGGCGTGGCGGCGGCGCTCGGCGGCGGAGGAGGCGTGGGCCGGGCGGCGGGCGGCACACCATTGCCGGGCACCGTCGCCGTGGGCTGGGACTGGAGCACGGGCGGCGCCGGAGGCGTGGCGGGACGGGCCGAGGGCTGGGACTGGGGCACGGGCGGCGCGGCCGGCGGCGGAGCAGGGCGGGTCGCGGGCGGCGCGCCGGTGACGGCCGGGGCCGGGGGCGGCTGCGCGGGACGCTGCGGCTGCGCCGCCGGAGCCGGCTTCGCGGCGGCCTCGTCCTTCGGCATGTTCAGCCGCAGGGGCGCCCGGACGAAGGCCGGAGGGGGAGCGTTGCTCGCCTCGGGAGGAGGCGGAGGCGGGCGCTGCGGCGCGGGCGTCTCGGGGCGCCTGGGCTGCTCACGGGGCGCGGAGCGCACCTCGGAGGGCAGCGGCTCCATCGCCACGCCGCGCGCCAGGCGCTCCACCATGTCCGCGGTGAGCGAGTCCTCCACGGGCGCGGCCGTGGGAGGCGCGGCGGCCGCGAGGCGCTCCGGGTCGAGCGCGGCGGCGAGCTGCGCGAAGCGCGGAGGCAGCGGCTGGCGGTAGATGGTGGAGACCCACTCGCGGACGCGGACCTCCAGGGCCACCCAGACCTCGAGCGGCTTGCCGAGGAGGAACCCGACCTCGTCCAGCTCCTTCTTCGGCACCGGATAGCCGCATGCGACGTGCAGCGTGGTGCCGTCCAGCGACAGCGGCACCACGCAGAGGCGCTCGGCGATTTTCGGCGGGATGAAGGAGGCGACGTCCGGGTTGGGCTCGAAGTCGACGAGGTTCACCGGCCGGAAGCCGGAGACCTCGCCGAGCATGGCCAGCACGTCCGCCTCGCTGGCGACACCCTGCTCCAGCAGCAGCGTGTCCAGGTGCCCGCCCTGGGCCTGGTGTTGGCGCAGCAACTCCCCGGCCTTCTCTGGTGAGAGGAGCAGGCGCGAGACAAGGAGCTGGGCGAGGCGGGCGGGCATGTAGGACGCGGCATCTTACGGCCGCGGCCGCAAGGCACAATGAAACGGAAGGTCAGCTCGGTTGAACGACGAAGGTGGACGTCAGCTTGTCATGCAGTGTCTGTCCGCGCCTGTCGAAAAGCGCCATCCAGAAACCGCCGAGGAAGATGAGGAAGGATACGCTGGCGAGCAGCGCGCGCACGATGGCGCGACCCGGCGCGGGCGCGAGGCCGTGCGTGTCCACGAGCCTCAGCCCCAGGAGCAGCCGGCCGAGCGTACGCCCATTCCACAGGAAGGCCGCCACCGCGCAGTACACGAGCGCCAGGACCAGCACCAGGAAAAAGCCCGGCAGGAGCACGGTGTGGAACGCGCGCAGCCACGCCACGAAGCCGTCCAGCCCCGTCAGCCCGGCCTGGGGCGCCTTCGTCCCCGTCACCGACGAGGCCAGCGTGATGTAGAGCGCCGCCACGCCCGCGATGGCCGCGGTGTCGATGGTGAAGGACAGCAGCCGCCGCCACAGCGACGCCGGACGCGCGTGCACCTCCGTGACGCCGGACGCGGTCTGCGGCCGGGCGGCGGGAGTCGGGCCCTTGCTGTGCTCCGCGCGCGCCACACCCACGCCGGCCAGCGACGTCTGCGACTCCATGCGGGGCAGGCCCGCAGGAGCCGGAGCCAGGGTCTCCATGGGCGGCAGGTCCACCGGAGCCGGAGCGGCGCTCATCGGAGCGGCGGACTCCATGCGGGGCAGACCCGCCGGAGCCGGAGCGGCGGACTCCATGCGAGGCAGACCCGCCGACGCCGGAGCAGCGGACTCCATGCGAGGCAGACCCGGAGCGGCGGCCGGAGCGGACTCCATGCGGGGCAGCCCCGCCGGAGCCGGAGCGGCGGATTCCATGCGAGGCAGACCCGGAGCGGCGGCCGGAGCCGTGGGCGCGGGGGCCTGCGCGCGGGGCGCCGGCGCCGCCGAGGGCGTGCCGTACGCGGGAGTCATGGGCGAGGCCGGAGTCTGCGCCGCGCGGGGCTGCGCGGGCGGAGCCGCGCGAGGCGCACCCTGCTGGGGCGCGGCGGCCTGCTGCGGAGCCGGACGGGGCGCGGCGCCCTGGGGCGCGGGAGCGCGAGGCGCGGCGCCGGGAGGCGGAGTCTGCGCGTTCGCGGCGCGCGGGGCCGCGGCGGGCTGCTGCGCGGCCGGGCGCGGCGCGGCGACACCGGGCTGGGGCGCGGC
>NZ_JABBJJ010000435.1 GCF_012933655.1 Pyxidicoccus fallax
GTAAGCAGCGTCAGATGCTTATAAGAGACAGACCTCCTCCTCCCACGCCACCTCCAGGTCCTCGCCCAGCACCCGTGCCAGCCCCTGGCGGAAGTGGACGAGGAACGGCGCGCTCTCCGCCGCCACGTCCGTGAAGGTCCCGTCGAAGTCCAGCACCACGCACGAAATCGCCATCAAGCCCACCGAGTCGAGAAGAAGGGAAAGGGCCCGGATGACGCCCCGTCCCCACCCCTGAAATCAAGTCCGGTGCGGGCCCTCCGGCCCGTCGTTTCCAGGAACTTCCCGTAAATCGAGCGGCCGACGTTTGGGGTGGGGTCCGGGTTGTCAGCCGGGGGCATCGTCCGCAAGGTAGGCAGTGGGGCCGAGGCCCTGGCCCTGCATGTCCGAGTCTTCCGTCCCCACCCCCGACTTCGCCTCATCGCCCGAGTGGGAACGGCTGCGCGCGGTGCTGCGGCTGTTGCCCATGGGCGTCTTCCTGGTGGATGCGAACGGGCGGATGGTGGAGACGAACGAGGCGGCGGAGGCCCTCTGGGGAGGCCGGGTGCCGCACGTGGGGAGCATCCCCGAGTACCGCGAATACCAGGCGTGGTGGCCGGACACCGGCCGGCGGCTGGAGCCGCACGAGTGGGGCCTGGCTCGCGCGCTGCTCGGCGGGGAGACGGTGCTCAACCAGGAATTGGACATCGTCGCCTTCGACGGCGCGCGGCGCACCATCCTCAACTCCGCCACCCCCCTGTACGGCAGGGATGGCGCGCTGATGGGGGCGGTGGCCGTCAACGTGGACATCACCCAGCGGAAGGTGACCGAGCGCGCGGAGGCCTTCCTGTCCGGGGCCAGCCGCCTGCTGGCCGAGTCGCTGGAGTGGGAGCCCACGCTCAAGGCGGTGGCACGCCTGGCTACACACGAGTGGGCGGACTACTGCCTGCTCGACATGTTGGGAGAGAACGGCACCCTGCAGCGGCTGGCCCTCTTCGCGCGGAACTCCGAGCGCCAGACGCTGCTGGACCGCGCCATGCCCTACCCGGCCCGGCTGGATGGGGACACGGTGATGGCGCGGGCCATGCGCGAGGGCCGCGCGATGCTGACGCCGGACATCACCTCCGAGTGGCTGGAGCGCCACGCGCGCTCGCCCGAGCACCTCCGGCTGATGGAGGAGCTGGCGCCCCGCTCCATGCTGGCGCTGCCGCTGGTACGGGGCGAGCGGAGGTTCGGCCTCATCACGCTCATCTCCACGTCGCAGGCGCGCCGCTACACGCCGATGGACCTCGCGTACGCGGAGGAGTTCGCCCGCCGCGCGGCGCTCGCGGTGGACAGCGCGCGGCTGTACCGCCAGGCGCAGGAGGCACTCCGGGAGCGCGATGCCTCCCTGGCGCTGCTGCGGGCCTTCCTCGCCGCCTCGCCGGTGGGCATGGCCTTCCTGGACCGGGAGCTGCGCTACGTGCACATCAACCCGGTGCTGGCCGACTTCAACGGCGTGCCCCCGGAGGCGCACCTGGGCCGCACGCCCCGGGAGGTGCTGGGCCCGCACGCGGACACAATCGAGAAGCAGATCCACCGCGTGCTGCACACGGGCGAGCCGGCGGTGGACGCGCTGCTGGTGGACCCGCGCCCGGGCGAGCCCCGCCAGTTCCTGCAGACCTACTTTCCGGTGCGCCTGAGCGGCGAGACGCTGGGCGTGGGCGCCACGGTGCGGGAGGTGACGGAGCAGAAGCAGGAGGAGCAGCGGCTGCGCTTCCTCGCGGACGCCACCGCGCGCCTGTCCACCTCGCTGGACTGGCGCACCACGCTGCGCACCGTGGCCGAGGTGGTGGTGGGACAGGTGGCGGACTACTGCACGGTGGACATGCTCGCCCCGGACGGCGAGCAACTGGAACGGGTGGAGGCGCGCGCCAGCGACCCCAACACCCAGCGGCTGCTGGACCAGTCGCGCTTCCCGCCGCCTCCCGGCGCGCACCACTCGCCCATCCGCCGCGTGCTGCGCACGGGCCAGCCGGAGCTGGTCTCCGAGGCAGGCCCGGCGTGGCTGGAGTCCATCGCGGTGTCGCCCGAGCACCGCCAGCTGATGGAAGCGATGGGGCCGCGCTCGGTGATGTTCGTTCCCCTGGTGGCGCGCGGACGCACGCTCGGGGTGGTGAGCGCGGCCTCGCAGAACCCCTCGCGGCGCTACGGCGGACGCGATTTGGCCTTCCTGGAGGACCTGGCGGCGCGCGCGGCGCTGGCGGTGGACAACGCGTGGCTGTACCGGGACGCGGAGGCCGCGGTGACGGCGCGCGACGAGTTCGTGGCCATCGCCACGCACGAGCTGCGCACGCCCCTGTCCGCGCTCCAGCTCCAGCTCGCCTCGCTGCAGCGCGCGACGGAGCGGGAAACGCCCATCGAGCCGGAGCGGCTGCGGCAGGGCGTGGCCAGCGCGCGGCGGCAGGCGGAGCGGTTGGCCCACCTCGTCAACCACCTGTTCGACGTGACGCGCATCAGCACCGGGCGCCTGGAGCTGCAGCGCGAGGAGGTGGACCTGTCCGCGCTGGCGCACCGGCTGGTGACGCGCATGGAGGACGCGCTGGCCAACGCCGGCTGCGCGGCGGCCGTCCACGCGGACGCGCCGGTGAAGGTCTTCGTGGACAGGCTCCGCGTGGAGCAGGTGCTGATGAACCTCTTGTCCAACGCCATGAAGTACGCCCCCGGCCAGCCGGTGGAGCTGAGCGTGGAGGACACCGGCGACACCGCCGTCGTCGTCGTGCGCGACTGGGGCCCGGGCATCCCCCGCGAGGCGCACGCGCGCATCTTCGAGCGCTTCGAGCGCGCCACCGGCGAGCACGCCCGCGCCAGCCTCGGCCTGGGCCTCTACATCTCCCGCCAGATTGCCCGCGCCCACGGCGGCGAGCTGACCGTGGAGCCCCCGCCCGAGGGCCCCGGCACCCGCTTCGTGCTGCGGCTGCCGCGCGGCTGAAGTCCTCCAGGCCCCGCCTCCGGGGCGCCCCGGACCTCTTCCGGCCCCGGCGCTCGGGGTCGCAGGGTCGCCGCCTTGAGGCCTACCCCGGTGGGCTCGCTAGCCTTCGGGTCATGCAAGCTGAAGCGACTCAGCGAAGCGAGCCCGCGCGGCGGCGCCGGGCATGGCTGCCCTGGGGCCTGCTGGCGGGTGTGGTGGTGCTCGCCACGTCGGGAGCCTGGGCCGGCTCGCGCTCCATCTCCGCGCTGGTGGAGCGCAACGGGCAGCTCGAGCGCGAGGCCGCCGAGTCCGAGTCCCGCGTGGCCGAACTGCAGGCGCTGCGCGAGGCCCAGTCGCGCCGGCTGCGGACGCTGGAGCAACAACACCAGGCCGCCCTCGCCTCGGCGGCCACCACCGCGTGCGCTCCGGCGACGGAAGCCCCCGCCTCCCAGGGCCAGCCCGAGCCCCGGCGCGCCGGCAAGGCGTCCACCAAGGGCAAGAAGATGGCCCGGCGCTGAAGGCGCTGGAGGCCGGCGAAGGGTTGGCCCCGAGGCCGTTGTCCTCGCGTCCACAGCCTCCCGCGCGCTGTGGACCGGGGAGCAACAGCGGGCCCGTGCGCTCCGGGCGCAACCCCGCGAAAGCACGGGGCCCGGAGCGACGGCCCGCCGCGTGCTACCCGGCATCCTCGCGTTCCCTTCGCTTCCGAGGTCGTCGCCCATGTCGCCCTGTGTTTCCCGTGCCCTCTTCCGGCGCCCGCTGGCCGCGCTCGTGTGCCTGCTCGCGCTGCTCGTCCCCGCGTCCCGGGCCGCGGCCGAGCCCGGCATCCGCATCCTCAACTCGCTGGCCACCGCGGACCTGCAGCTCAACGCGCTCACCACCAACCGCGAGTCGCTGAAGGCGCTCTCCTCGGGCCCGCTCAGCTCCAAGGCCTTCGCCAGCGACGAGCGCCTGGCGCACCAGCTGGAGCACCCGCCCGCGCTGCGCGTCATGGACTACCTCGTGGGCTGCGCCCTGGCGCCGGGCCAGAAGGTGGAGTGGAAGAGCCTGAAGGGCGAGTTCCACACCTTCGAGGGCGAGGCCGGCCTGTGCCCCGAGTGGGAGCGCGACGCGCCGAGCCCCGAGTGCCTGGGCTACGTGACGGCGTGCCTGCTGGCGCGCAACAACGCCTACCACCTCGAGGTGGAGCTCTCCATGCGCGGCGAGGACCCGAGGGACCCGAAGCGCTTCAACCCATCCGGCGCCTCCGAGGAGTGGAGCCCCATGTTCCTGCCCTGCCTCGCGGGCGGCTTCGGCCTGGAGCCCGAGTGCGGCTGGCTGGGGGAAAACGTGGGCCGGTGCACTCCCGGCGAGGTGGTGACGGTGGCCGCGGGCGCGCCCGCGCCGGACACGTGCACCGGGAAGGTGGGCGACATCGGCGGCGACCGCGTGCTGCGCGTGTGCGAGGACGCGCGGGGCTGCACCCGGGGGGATGCCCTGGCGGATGCGGACCGCAACAAGTGCGGCGGCATCGCCCCCAGCGCCACCTTCATCTGCCCCGCCAGCGGCGAGTACAGCGTCATGTCCGCGCCCTACAACCGGAGCACCCCCCCCGGCACCTGGGTGCGGCCACAGGCCACGGCCGGCGCGTACCCCGCGGCCCCCTTCGGCGCCTTCACCTTCCGCGAGGGCGCCTTCTACGGAAACCTCTTCGACCCGGACGCGCTCTCCATCGAGGTGCTGCTGGACCATGAGAAGGACTTCGCCCCCTACCTCGTCCGCAAGAGCTACCAGGGCTACCCGTACCTGAACGTCTTCGCCTGCCACAGCCGGGACTGGGTGTCCGGGGACGACCACCTGCGCTCGCGCATCTGCGCCAACGCCACCGTCGGGGGCGACAGCCTCCACGGCTGCCTGGCCCTCCCCACCGGCCCCTGCGAGCCGGGCAGCGGCAGCACCCTGCCGCGCCGGTGCGACGACGATGACGGCGACAAGGTCCTGGGCGACGGTGACTTCGAGGGCTGCCAGGACGCCTCCGGCTTCTCGCACCCCGAGCCCATCACCGTCTTCCTGCGCAGCCCCTGTGATGTGCTGCCCGAGAAGTCCCGGCAGGTGTGCACCAAGAAGTGCACCTACACCTCCTACCCGCCCCGGTGCACCACCACGTGCCGCCCGAAGTCCCCAGGCGAGTGCCTGCTGGCGACGACCCAGCCGCCGCCCCAGCAGTAGGGGCTCCCTGGAGGGGGGGTGGCCGCGGCCCGTTCGTTGGAGGTTGAATAAAGCAGCCGGGCGGCCGTCCAGGTCTCCAGCAGGCCCGATTCCGGCCCCCACCTCGGAGCAGAAACCGTGTCCCCACTTCGCGCGATGCTGTGTGCTGCGCTCTCACTCGGGCTCCTCCTGGGCCCGAGCCCCGCCGAGGCCCGCTTCGGCAAGCGCTCGCGCCCCAGCCAGAGCGACTCGAAGAAGGACGACGACAAGACGCACGAGGCCACGCCGGTGGGCGAGGAGGACTCGGACGATGACGACGAGGACGACCGCCCCTCGCGGCGGCGCGGCCGCCGGTACGTCAGCTCCGACGCCGACTTCTCGGGCCTGAGCCTCCTCGCCGTGCTCTTCACGGGCGGCAACCACCGGTTCGTGGTGGACCACCGGGGGCCGGAGGGCAACTTGCGCCAGGAGCGCCACGCGGCGCCGCTGTCCTTCCGCCTGGGCCTGCAGGGCGGCCCCGTCAACGAGGGCGGCGCGGCGGACCTCTTCATCGGCCTGGAGGGGCGGCGCTTCGGCGCGGACGCGCGCGTCACCGGCCTCGGCCTGAGCACGGACGACGGCTCGGAGGGCACCGACACCATCACCCTGGTGGAGGCGCACCTCACCTGGGCGCTCGTCTCGCTGGAGCGCGTGCGGCTGCGCGCCGAGGCCGGCGTGAGCACCGCGAACGCGCCGGACGTCTCCTTCGTGGGCCCCAGCATGGGCATGTCCCTGGAGGCGTGCGTGGCGGGCCCGCTGGACATCGAGGCGCGCGCGCAGGTGACGCCCTTCCCCTACCGGCAGGTGGACGCGAGCGCCGCGCTGGCGCTGCACCTGGGCGCCCTCGTGCTGCGCGGCGGCTACCGCGGCATGGTGCTGGATGACGCCGGAGAGGTCGACGGCGTCCGCCACGTGGACACCTTCCACGGCCCCTACTTCGGCCTGGGCCTCACCTACTGAGCGGCGGACACGGGCGGCGTCCCGGCGCCCCTGGCCGGGCAGTGCCGGGCCACCGCCGCCAGCAGCGTCCCCAGCTTGATGGGCTTGAGCAGCATTCCCACCGCGCCGGGCAGCACGGGCCCGGGCTCGCCCGTCATGGCCACCACCCGCGTCCCCTCGAAGCGCGGCTCCGCCTTCAGCCGCTCCAGGAAGGCGCGCCCGTCCAGCCGGGGAATCTCCAAATCCAGCAGCACGAGGCAGGGGCCCTCCAGGGACGACAGCACCCGGAGGCCCTCCTGGCCGTTGACGGCCATGGCCACCTCGTAGCCTTCGTCATGCAGGGCCTCCGCCATGGTGCCCCGGATGTCCGGGTCATCTTCCACGAGGAGGACCGTGGGCCTTGCCACCACCTGGGTCACGTTCGCCACCCTAGCGTGTCGAGTCCCCGTGTCCAGCCGGGGGTTCGCCACTGTCAGACCATGAGCATCCGCATGGTCGTTCCATGCAGATATTACAGGCCCGGGTTGACAGCGGCCCCGAGCGGAGCCCGGGTGGACCTTCCACTCGTGAGCGCTCCGTGAGGCGTCAGAGGGGAGCGCTGTCCAGCGCCGCACAGCAAATGCCCGCCAACGGCGCTTCCCCCCCACGGTCCCATGGTCCTCCTCCTCGGGAAGGCGGTTGAATGCTGAAGCAGGCAGCCGGCCGGGGTGCCCGCCCGCGAGGCTCTCGAATCCAGAGAAGAGGAGTGGACCGTGCCGTCTTCCAAGGCCCTGCTGTGCGCCGCGCTGGCGGCCAGTGTCCTGCTGGGTGCCCCCACCGCCGAGGCCCGCTTCGGCAAGCGCTCCTCGTCCTCCGGCTCGAAGGGCTCGGGAGGCTCGCGCGGCGACAACGGCCCGCGGCCCTCGCGCGACAACGACTCGCCGCGCACGCACCGGGCGACGCCCATCGGCGTGGCGCGCGATGACAACGACTCGGACGACGCGCCCCGGCGCCGGCGCCGCGCCGTCGTGCGCCGCCCGCTCACCGAGGTCATCGTGGCCGGCGCCATCCTCGCCGCGCCCCCGCCGCGTCCGCGCGTGTTGCCCGTCACGCGGGTGACGCGCGAGCGGCACGAGCCGGTGCCCTTGCTGGTGCGGCTGGGCGTGCAGGGCCAGCGGCTCGGGGACGGCGGGGCCATGGGGCTGTTCATGGCCATGGAGGGCCGGCGCCTGGGCCTGGACACCCGGGTGACGGGCATCGCGCTGCCGGCGGATGACGGCTCCGACGACGTGGACCGCATCACCCTGCTGAGCGCGCACGCCACGGCGGCGCTGTGGGCGGGCCCGCGCGGCCGCATGCGCCTGGAGGCCGGCGTGACGAGCGCGCACGCGCCGGACATCATCTTCGTGGGGCCCAGCCTGGGCGCCTCGGTGGAGGCGTGCATCGGCCGCTCCCCGGTGGACCTGGAGGCGCGGGTGCACGCCGTCCCCTTCCCGCACCGCCAGGTGGATGCGCAGGCCGGCCTCGCCGTGCACCTGGGCACCCTCAACCTGCGCGGCGGCTGGCGGGCCCTGTACCTCAACGACGCCGGCCACGTGGACGGCGTGGTGCACGAGGACGCCTTCGGCGGCCCCTACCTCGGCGTGGGTCTGGCCTTCTGACGCGCGAGGAGGAACCCCTCCCACGCGCCCCGCGCGCGGTGGACGGGCTCCCGCACCTCACGCGGACACTTCGGGCCGGAGCCGCCCGGTTGGAGAAGCTCCGGCCCCTTCGAGGCTACTCCTCGGAGGCGGCGGCCATGGGCACGTTGCCGCCCAGCTCCGACACCGTGGTGGCCGCGGAGGTCCCCCGCTTGCCGCGGCGCTTCGGCGGAGGCGCCAGGCGAGGCGCCATTCCGAAGAGCCGCTCGTACGTCTCCGGCGTGTTGATGTTGACGACCACGCCCGGGTCCTTCACCGGCACCCGGCGCACCTTCATGCTGGCGAGCGCGGGGTCCACCTGCGCGCCCTCCGCCGCGCGCAGCCGCTCCACCGCGCCCCGCGAGAGCACCAGCGGCCAGCCGGGCGCTCCCTCGAACTCCGGCCGGAGCACCTCGTCCGCCTCTCCCATCAGCTTCAGGAGCGACTTGAGCGTGGAGGCCCGCAGCGCGGGCATGTCCACCGGTTGCAGCATCACCACGTCCGCGCCCATCTCCAGCGCGGCCTCCAGCCCCGCCTTCATGGACGCCAGGGGGCCCTCCTGCCACCGCTCCGCTTCCACCAGCTCCAGGCCGGGGTGCTGCTCCCGGATGGCCTCGGAGTCCTTGCCCACGACCCCCAGCACCGAGCAGCCCGCCTTGCCAAAGGTGGACGCCAGGGACTGGAGGAAACTCTTTCCTCCCTCGTGCTCGATGAGTGCCTTGGGATGGGCCATCCGCCGGGCCTCACCCGCAGCGAGGATGATCGCTACTGCCTTCATGCCACGCCTCCTCCGCCCCCCAAAATTGGACGCCACCAGGCCCGGGGGCCACCAGTTACAGGCTGTGCCCTCCTTGCGGGATTGCAGCCCGCCCTTGGGTGCGAGCCGTCAGCCAGCCGCCAGTCACTCAAAAAGGGTGTTGGCTGGAAGAGGGTGCGGGACTTGATACGTCCACATTCCGATATGGACGCCCTCCCGCCCTTCATCGCCCGCCTGCTCCCCTTCCGCTCACACTTCGTGCCGGTGCGCTTCGGACCCGGGGTTTCTCGAGTGCACTTCCTGGACCACGGCGAGGGCCGGCCGGTGCTGCTGCTGCACGGCAACCCGACGTGGAGCTTCCTGTGGCGGAAGGTGATGTCGGCGCTGGAGGGCGGCGGCCTGCGGATGGTGGCACCGGACCTCATCGGCCTGGGGCTGAGCGACAAGCCGCGGCGGCTGTCGGAGCACACGCTGGGCAACCACGGGCAGGCGCTGCTGGAGCTGGTGGAGCGGTTGGACCTGCGGGACGTGGTGCTGGTGGCGCAGGACTGGGGCGGGCCCATGGGCGCGTGGATGGCGGCGCGCTCGGGAGGGC
>NZ_JABBJJ010000436.1 GCF_012933655.1 Pyxidicoccus fallax
TGGGGTGGGCCAAGGCGACGGCGCGCGGGCTCCAGGGGCGCTCGGTGAGCTGGCGCCCCACGTGGACGAAGAGGGCGAGGCCGTACTCGCTGGCGTGGCGGCCGTAGGCCAGCGGCTCGCCGGGGATGCCATAGGCGAAGGTGCCGCTGCCGTCGGGGGCCTCGTGGAAGGACGCCTGCCACGCCGGCTCCAGGAGGGCCATGTACCGGGCGAGGACGCGGAAGGTGTCGCGCACGGTGGGCGAGGCCCGGGCGATGTACTCGACGAGGCCGTACGTGCCGCGCGGCACCCGCTGCGCCACGTGCAGGCCGAGGAAGGCATCCCCGGAGAGGGCCTCGGCCGCGTCGAGGAAGGCGTGCAGCGTCGTCAGGGGGAGGCTGACCTCGGGGAGGGACGCGGCGTTGGCGGGCAGCCCGAAGCGCTCCACCAGCGGCGCCGGGTCATGCCCCGTCGCGCGCAGGTACGCGAGCAGCGGACCCACGAGCTGGGAGCGGACCTCGGTTGGCGGCCGGGATGGGGCGGGCATCTCCACGCGCCCCGGACGCTACTCCGTCCCGGGCGCCGGACCCAACGGGTGGGACGGCGGACTCGTCGTCCGGTGGACCCACGTCACGAGGGCAGGTTGGAGGAGCTGCCGTCGCCCGTGCCCAGCACCCGCGAGCGCCGGTGGGGCGCGGAGCGGTTGAGCGCCTCCTTCACGGCGGACAGGAACCTGCCGATGTCATAGGGCTTCAGGAGCAGCTCGATGACATCTGGCCCCGTGTACTCCTCCGCGCCCTCGCGGTTGGTGGTCGTGATGACGAAGGGCCGCCCGGAGACCTCGGGCTTCTCGGCGAGCTCCTGGCAGGTGGCCCAGCTGCGACCGAAGGGCACGCTCACGTCGAAGACGATGACGGCCGGGTCGTGCTCCTGGACCAGCTTGCGGAAGTCCTCGCGGCCCCGCTCGATGTCGGGGGTGCGCGCGCAGACCGCGTTCATCCCCTCGGCCTGGAGCAACTCGGCCAGGACGGACAGGAGGTCCTCACTGCCATTGAGAATCAGCACGGTGGGACGGGTCATGTTGCGGCGCAATGTGCGTCCGGTCCGGGACGTCAGCCACCCCACGAATGGACCGGACGTGAGCCAGCCAACACGTGGGGGGCTCGCCCGCCTCCCCGGGCTCACGCCCAGCGGCCGTGGTCCGCGATGAGCAGCCCGAGGAAGAGGTTCTTCAGGTTCTCGGTCTGCTCCTCGACTTCCGCGTCGAGCTCCGGGCCCTCCGTGCGCAGGTAGAGCCGGACCACGCCCTGCATACTCCGGTCCTTCTTCGCGGGCGCGTCGTAGCGGGACTTCTTGCCGGCCTGGACGAACGTGCCCTGGTAGTACTGCTTCGAGTTGACCTTCACGAAGTACGTCTTGACCTTCTTGACGGTGACATCGATGGGGGTGGGGTCTTTCTTGTTCTTCGGTACCTTCTTGTCGACTTCGATGACGTCGACCTTCTTGTAGTTCTTGCGGTCCGCCGAATCCCTGAAGGCGTCGAGCCAGGCCATGATGCCGCGCGCCAGGACCTTCAGGTCGTAGTCGTCCGAGCGGTCGTGCTTTCGGGACTTCGTTCCGGTCTTCGTCTCCTCGAGGAGCTTCACGAGGATGTTCCGGGCCTTCGTCTTGCGCAGCTCCTTGCCCTCATCTCCCTCCACCGTCGCCGTCTTGGCGGAAGCGCCCGAGTGGCTCATCAGCGCGTAGTCGCCCTCCTTCGCGAGGATGTCCTCCGAGTCAATCAGCCCCTTCCTCCATAGGGCCTGGGCAATGGCGTTGATGGGACCCGCCGCGCGTCGGCGGGCCGGCTCCAGCGCGCGGATGAGCATGGAGTGCGTGCGGAAGAACAGCTCGACGCGGTTCTTGAAGACGTCCGGATAGTCGCGCTTCGACCAGGCATGGTCATCCAGCGTGTCCCGGACATCCTGGGCCGTCTCGGCGGTCATCACCTCGGCCAGCTCCTCGTTGTCCATCTCCAGTGACGTGCCGAGCTTCTCCACGGCTTCTTTGATTTCGTCGTAGTTGGAGGCCCGGACGACGAAGAAGCCGCCCAACTTGTCCCTGGACCTGAACTCGATGTCGACGTCCTCCTCCACGAAGCCCAGGTCGGTCTTCACGGTGCCGGCCATCCGCCGGAGCAGCAGGCATTGGAGGTCCCGGGGAATCCCCTCGAAGTAGACCGAGCCCTTCCGCGCCAGGTCCAGGCACGCATCGATGTCGGCGGTGCTCATGGCGTACAGGAGGTCGAAGTACTCCTCCATCGCATCGCTGGCGATCCGCATGATGGAGTTGATGGCGCCGACCTTCCCCAGGACCTTCTTGTAGGCATCGAGGTCTCCCGCGTGGTCGGGCTTGGTCTTGTTCTGCAAGTAGTCGGCATTCGCTGCCGTGTCGAACGTCATCCCCGCGGAGAACGCGCTCACGTCATGCGGCGTGGGGTCCACGGCGCCGTAGCTGTGCCAGGGCTTGAGCTCGACGTCATCGAAGCTCCGATCGATGGCCTGCGCGCAGGCCGGCTCCGGGCAGGTGGCGGGAGCGACCTCGAGGCGGGACCAGTGATTGGCGGTGCAGTGGTGCCATTGCATGGGCGTCTCCTCACTCCAGTCCGTCGTGTTCCCGGCGCAGCAACTGCCGGGCGCGCGCGAGGAAGGACTCGTCGTCGGGGAAGGTATTTCGGGGCGCGCCCTGCTCGGCCATGAAGGCCAGCAGGCTTCGTCCGGATGTCTCGTCCCAGCGCGCCTCTTCCATCTCCTCGCACGGGTAGCCGAGGTTGTGCAGCCGGTCCTTCATCCCCGGAATCGTGTCCACCGGAGCCAGCTCACCCAGTCTCAGCTCCAGGATGACGAGCTCGTCCCGTTCGACGTCGTCCTCCGCGTCATCCTCCATGGTGAAGTCCTCGTCGTCGCTCCGCCGGGACCTGGACGAGGGCTCCTCGTGCGCGTCGTCCACGTCCGACATCGCGTTCTCTCCACCGGACCCGTCTGACTCTTCCTTCTCCTCCTCGGACATCCCTTCCACCGGGTCGCGCTCGGACGCCTCCTCGTCGGAGTCCTCCAGGTCGTCCTCGTCTTCGTCTTCCTCCTCGTCCCTGACGACGAGCAGCCGCAGCGTGGCCCGCTTCGCGACGGGAACCCACTCCTCGACGACGCCGTCCTCGTCCGTCTCCCCTTCGATGATGGGGTCTTCCACGCCCTCCTGGCCCAGGTGCACCTCCAGGGTGTAGGGCGCGTTGCGGTAGGGCTGGCCTTCTTCATCGAGGGGGAGGACGCGCACCTCCATCTTCAGCGTCTTGCAGACGAAGGTGTGGCGCCGGCCCGTCTCACAGGTCGCCTGGATGGGCGTCAGCTCCTCGCGGGTCGGAACCTGGAGGGTGTCACCGGCGTGGACCTCGCCACGCACCCGGTCCTCCGTCCACAGGGCCTCGTTGGCCTCCAGGAGGGTGTCGAGGTTGTTGAACCCCTTGGCGTGGGCGATGTGGACCAGGTCCTCGCCCGGCTTCACTTCGTAGGTCTCTGGCATGAATCACTCACTCTCGGGTGGCGAGGAGGGTCAGCAGGTCGCGACCATCCGTGTCCGGGAACTCGACCTCGCAGGGGCCCGGAGGGAGTCCGTTGATGCGCGCGCGCCCGTTGTCGTCGAGCCGCCCCAGCAGCGGCTGTGACGCTCCGGCCGGGGTGAGGCGGTAGGGGGCCCGGGGAATGGGGCGGCCGTCCTCGTCCAGCCGCTCGAGCTCTATCCAGGCCGTGCCCGGCCCCATCGCATACGCCCCGCCACAGTGCGGCTGCGCGGACTGGCGGAGCTCCAGCAGGTCGTTCACGTCCGTCCCGGGGAACTTCACGGTGACGTGGGTGACCTCCTCGGGAAGGTGGCTCAGGTCGACGTGCGCGCAGCCGAACGCGTTGAGCGTCAGTTGGATGGGCGCGGGCGCGGGCTCCTCCGAGTCCAGCGTCCAGGAGACCTCGACGGGCCGGTTGCCCAGGGGCACTCCGTCCAGGTCGAAGAGCTCGACTTCAATCCACCGCCTCGGCGTGTCGACCAGGTTCGACGACGTGCCCCGCCGGGGCGTGCGGGCCACGCGGATGACCCTCTGGCGCTTGACGAGAGGTGGCGGGACTTCCTGCTCCGGTTGGGGAGGCTGTTCCGGGACCTCCTCCTCGAGGGGCCGCTTCCTGCCTCTCGGGTCGTCATGGATTTCGCTCATGCGCGCACCCGTCGGCTCAGCATCCGTGCACCGCGGCGAGCCGCTCGCGGGTGGCCGCGTCCAGCATCGCGGTGGGAGGGAGGCCCTCGTCGTTCTGGAAAGACTCCAGCGCGGTGAGGAAGTCCTCCTCGGTGGAGGAGGCCCGGGTCTCGTCGAGGTAGCCCATGTTCGCGAGCCGGGCCCGCGCGCCCGCGTTGCTCTCCACGGGGGGGAGGTGCCCGAGGTGGAGGACGTACTCCTCGCCCTCGACGAAGAGCGTCGCCTCCTGGATGCCGGGCTTCACCCACTGCTCGACCCAGCCATCCACGTCCGTGTGCCCCTGCAGCACCTCACGTCCGGCGCACAGCTCGTAGGGGATGTTCGCTCGGGGCTGGTCGCCCTTCATCAACTGGAGCTGGACCCGGGTGGGCACGCCCTTGCGGCGGAAGGTGTGCAGTCTGCCCGTCTGACACGCCACGGACTTGGGGCGCAGGGGCGGGACGGTGACCCGGTCCCCCGGCATGAGGACGTCCGGCGAGCCACGCACCCGCCGCAGCTCCGCGTTGGCCGGGTGCTCCCAGAGCGTCTCCCAGATGTGGCCATGGGCCTCCGCGATGGAGGAAAGGCAGTCCCCGGCCTTCACGATGTAGTTGCCAGTGCCAACGGTCTCGAACGACATATCGAAGGTGGGTAGCGTGGTAATGCGTCCGGGAGTGCAGACGCAACCCTGCTGCGTTTTATTCCAACTCGGGTGCGTCACGCCGGGACACAGGGGCGGGTGGGGTGGCTCAGGTCGTGAGCGCCGCGCGCAGCCGCGTTCTCAGATTCTCGAACTCACCCGGTGCATAGACGGGGCCGGTCACCGCGCGCGGCTTGATGGGGCCGTCCTCGAACGGGTCACCGGGGTAGCGCGAGAAGAAGTGCATGTGGAGGTGGGGCAGGGTGTTGCCGTGCACCTCGTAGTTCAGCTTCACCGCGCCGGTGAGCGTCTTCACGGCGCGCGAGACGCGCTGGATGTCGCGCATGAACGTGGCGCCCTCCCGAGGACATCCCATGGGCAGCCGTCGAGGCAGATGGGGCACGACTCGCCGCTGCACAGCCGGGCCCACTTCTCCGGATTGGACCACTGGCTCATCGCGTCCTCCACGGTGTGCCCGGCACGCTTTGGGTGCGGGTGTGGGAGGCGGGTGTTCATATACTCGTGCCACTGGGGACGGCCGTGTCTCGTTCACGCGCTGTCCTGAAGCGGCCACTGGACACCCTTCTGGAGTGATTCGCGCGCATGGACAACCTGGCCCACTCGCTCGTTGGTGCATGGATGGCGGAGGCGGGGCTGAAGCGGACCACGCCGCTGGCCACCGCGACGCTCGTCATCGGCGCGAACCTCCCGGATGTGGACGCGGTGTTCGCGTTCGGGGGCTCGGATGTATCGCTCTACTACCGGCGAGGGTGGACGCACGGGGTGCTCGCGCTGTGCCTGTGGCCCTTCGTGCTCACGGGGCTGATGTTGCTGTGGGACCGGTATGTGCGAAGACGCAAACGCCCGGACCTGCCTCCCGCGCGCTTCGGCCCGTTGCTCGTGTGCTCGGTGTTGTCGGTGCTCAGTCACCCCGCGCTGGACTGGCTCAACACGTACGGCGTGCGGCTGCTGATGCCCTTCGACGGGACGTGGTTCTACGGGGACACGCTGTTCATCATCGACCCGTGGGTGTGGCTGCTCGCGGGGGCGTCCGTGGTGATGGCGGATGCGCGGACGCGGAAGTCCGCGGCGGGCTGGCTGGTGCTGGGAGCGGCGACCACGGCGCTCATCATGATTCCGAGCTTCGTGCCGTGGCCCGCGAAGGTGCTGTGGGCGGTGGGCGTGGCGGCCATCCTCTGGCTGCGGCTGCGGGGGACGCACGTGCTGTCCGCGCAGCGCGTGGCCACGGTGTGCGGCGTGGCGCTCGTGCTCTACCTGGGGGCCATCCTGGTGGGCTCACAGGTGGCGGCGCCGGGGGCACAGGCGTGGCTGCGCGCGCAGGGGCTGGAGGTGGAGCGCACCATCGCCGGGCCCATTCCGGCCAACCCGTTCGTGCGGGACATCATCGCGCTGGGGCCGGACCGCTATCACTTCGTCAGCGCGAACTTCCTGGCCAGCAGCGAGGAGCGCTTCCGCATCAGCGACCCGAGCCAGCCGCGCGAGCCCCTGCCCGGCCCCGTCATCCAGGCCGCGCTGTCCGCGCCGGAGGTTCGCGGGCTCGCCAACTGGCTGCGCCTTCCCACGTACCGCGTGGAGGAGAAGCCGGACGGTTGGCGCGTCATCATCAACGACGTGCGCTACTCGCGCATGCAGAGCAACGGGCTGGGCTCCGCCGTCGTGGAGCTGGACCGCGAGCTGCGGCCCGTACGGGCACGGCCCCGGGAGTAGGGCACCGCGCGGCACACCGTCCCTCGAAGCATGAGGGACGGTGTCACCCGCCGATTCACCGCTGCAGGTCGATGCGCACCCACTCACCCTGCTGCGCGCCGGGCAGCACCTTGAAGCCGAGATTCCGGTACGCGGCCTCCACGTCCGCGCGCTGGTGCGCGAGCACGCCCGCGAGAATCGCCCGGTCCTTCACCTTGGGCGCGATGAGCGGCGCCAGCTCGATGAGCGTGTTCGCCAGGATGTTGGCCAGCACCAGGTCGAACGTGCCGTCCACCTGCGTCAGCTCCTTGCCCGACACGTCGATGTCCGGGGTGCCGTTGTCCGCGATGTTCTCCCGCGCCAGCTCCACCGAGGTGGGGTCGTTGTCCGTGCCCACCACCCGGCCCGCGCCCAGCTTCTTCGCGGCGATGGCCAACACGCCCGTGCCCGTGCCCACGTCCAGCACGCTCACGCCCGGGTGGTCCTTCATGTACGCGTCCACCGCCGCGAGACACAGCGCCGTCGTCGGGTGGTCACCCGTACCGAACGCCATCTTCGGCTCGATCACGAGCCGCACCGCGTCCGCCGGCGCGTTCGCCACGTCCCACGGCGGGCCCACCCACAGCCGCCCCACGTGCACGGACTTGATGAGCGACTTCCACTCGTTGCTCCAGTCCTGCTGCGGCTGCTCCTCCAGGCCCAGCCGGGCCTCGGGGAAGGACTCGGCCACCTGGGCCTGGGCGGCCTCGGCCGTCTCCCGGTCCTCGAAATAGCCGATGACGATGGTCTCCCCCGGATTCGGGCCGCGCACGCCCGGCATGGTGGGCGTCTCGCGATCCCTCACCTCGAGGCCGAGCGCGCCCGACTCATGGAGGACGTCCTGTACGGACTCGGACGCTTCCTCGGGCAACTCCACGGTGAGTGACAGATAGGTCTGGGACATGCGGGCCGTTTAATCCCCCTGTGCCTAGCGTGGAAGCGCCGTGAAACGTCCTTCCATTCTTTGGCCCCTGGTCTGCCTGGCTGCCTGCTCCGGCCCCGAAGCGCCGGACGCGGCGGTCTGTCGGGATGTCATCACCCGTCTGTGCCAGACGTCCTTCTGTCCCGGAGTGTCGGAGCAGATCCGCCCCGGCCTCGACTGCGACGCCACCCTCCTGGAGCGAACGGGCTGTGGGGCGGAGGACTTCACCTTCTCCACGCCCTCGCGCGAGCGCTTCTTGTCCTGCCGCGAGCCACTCCTGAACCAGGGCATCAGCACCGAGACGCCCCCGGCCTGCACGGACACCCTGCGGTTCCTCGCGGGCTGTGAGGACGTGACGGACTTCTTCCAGGGAGTGCAGCCATGAAGCGCGCCGGAGCCGCGGTACTCGTCCTCGCGGTGGGCTGCGCGCCCCTGGAAGTGGAGCGGCGCACGGAGCGTGGGCCCGTGCTGCGCACCTACACCCAGCAGCAGAGGGTGGGCGAGCGCCTGCCCTTCGCGGACCTCCAGGCCCAGTGGCCCCAGCTCACCGTGAGCTTCACCACCGCCGACATCTGCCGCACCGAGCAGCACCAGGAGTACGCGGAGGAAATCATCTCCACCCGCTCCACCTCCGGCGCCGCGGCCGCAGTGAGCACCGGCGGCGTCCTCACCGCCGTGGGCGGAGGCCTGCTGCTGGGGCGCACGCTCTTCTCGGACACGCCGGACCGGAGCGCCATCGACCGCGAGGGCCGCTACGGCGCCTCCAACCGCGAGGTGGCCACCTGGTGGGGCGTGGGGCTGCTCATCCTCGGCGTGCCCGCGCTCGTCACCGGCCTCGTCGGGCTCTCGCGTGGCGGCGAGACGCGCGAGACGCGCAAGGCGGACGAGATGATCGCCCTGCGCGAGGTGCCCTGCGAGCCCCAGCCCGCCGATGGCATGGTGGAGCTGGCCGGCGGCAGTGGTCCGCCGCCTCCGCCGCGAGCCACCCGGAACGCGACGCTGGTGCTCACCGCGGACGAGATGCGCGGGCAGACCTTCACCGGCCTGGTGCTGGACGGCACGCCCGTGCTCCTCCAGGAGGATGACCGCGACCGGCTGGAGACGTTCCGCACCTGCGCCACGCTGCTGGCCCTGCCGGTGGACCCCCAGGCCCTGGCCCGCGAGGCGAAGCAGCACCCGGAGCGGCTGCGCATGCGGCGCGGACTCGCCCAGGCCTGCACCTCGCTTCCGGGGGCACCCGTCGGTCCACTGCTGGACGCCATCGACGCCGCGCTCGCGGGCGAGGGCGGCGCTGCTCCCGGCATGACACCCGCGCCGACGCCGGGCTGACACCCGCTCCGCCTCCGCCACGAGTCACCGTCTCCTAATCCACGCACCTGCCCCCCGGTACGGGGTGAAACCCGTAAGGCATGTCCACCGTTCTTTTCGGGCGAGGTGGCGGGCGTGGGCGAGCGGGCTCGCACGCAGTCGGTGCGAGGGCCGCGAGGATTCACAGCTCGGGGGGCTGGGC
>NZ_JABBJJ010000437.1 GCF_012933655.1 Pyxidicoccus fallax
GACAGCCCACCCCTTCATCCCCGTGTCCGACGGCGCCGGTGAAGTGGTCGCCGTGGGAGCCGGCGTCACCCGCGTGAAGCCCGGTGACCGCGTCGCCCCCACCTTCTTCCAGACGTGGACCGACGGCCCGGCGACGCCGGAGAAGACGCGCAACGCCCTGGGCGGAAGCGTCGACGGCGTGCTCGCCGAGTACGTCGCCGTGGACGCCGAGGGGCTCGTCCACCTGCCCGAGCACTTCACCTTCGAGGATGGCGCCACCCTGCCCTGCGCCGCCGTCACCGCCTGGAACTCGCTCGTCCCCGAGGGCGGCCTCAAGCCCGGCCAGACGGTGCTCGCGCAGGGCACCGGCGGCGTGTCCATCTTCGCCCTCCAGCTCGCCCGCGCGCTGGGCGCCCGCGTCATCATCACCTCCAGCCAGGACGAGAAGCTGGAGCGCACGAAGAAGCTCGGCGCCGACGGCACCATCAACTACAAGAAGCACCCCAACTGGGAAGAGAAGGTCCTGGAGCTCACCGGCGGCCAGGGTGTGGACCACGTCCTCGAGGTCGGCGGCGCGGAGACCTTCCCCAGGTCCGTCCGCGCCACGCGGACCGGCGGGCACATCTCCCTCATCGGCATGCTCAGCGGCGGCTTCGCGAAGCCGGACCCCGCCCTCGTCGAGCCGAAGAAGCTCAACGTCCAGAGGACGTACGTGGGCAGCCGCGCCATGTTCGAGGACATGAACAAGGTCATCACCCAGCACAAGCTCAAGCCCGTCATCGACCGGACCTTCCCGTTCGCCCAGGCGCGCGACGCCCTCCGCCACATGGAGGCGGGCGCCCACTTCGGGAAGATTGTCATCACGTTCTGAGCCGCGACGGCCGGGCACCTCGCGCCACGTGCCCGGCCCCACCGTGACTCACCTCGGGTTGAAGCGGGAGTATTCGAGGAACCGCCAGCGCAGCGGCGTGACGCCGCGCGACTCGCGGACCTCCTCCACGTGGAAGTCCACCACCCGCTTCGCCCCCGCGTGCCGCGCCAGGCGCTCCGGCGCCCAGGTGGCTTGCGCCCTCCCCGTGAGCTGGAGCGTGCCGCCGCCCTCGAAGTCGATGAGCAGCAGCCCCGCGCGCGCGTCCAGCGCGAGGTTGCCCAGCGTGTTGAACATGTTGTTGCCGGCGTAGTCGGGGAACTCGAAGGAGCGCGCGTCGTGCACGCGCACGAAGCCCGGGTTGCCGCCCCGGTGCGACGCGTCCGCCCCGCCCTCCTCCGTGTGGGTGGCGATGAAGAACGTGTCCGCCCGCCCGAGCCACTCCCGCTGTGCCTCGGTCAGCTCCGTGCCGGAGTGCACCACCTCCGCCACGGCCTCGGGCGAGGGCTCCGACGGCGGCTGGACCTCCCGCGCCTGGATGTACTTCGGACAGAGCGAGTAGACGCTGCGAGGCCACAGGAGGAAGCCGCCCGTGGGCAGGGGCTCGGTGCGTCCCCGGGCCTTCATCCGGCGCCGAGTGGCCAATTCGATGCCCAGGAGCCCGACGTCGGACTCCTCCCGCAGCACCGCGTGGAGCGGATCTTCGCGCACGGGCTCCGCGAGCACCTGGAGCGAGTGCTCGTCCCGCACCGAGGCGAAGCCGGGCTCGCCCGTGAGCAGCGAGGCCCAGACCCGCCCGGAGTCCGGCACCCGCGAGGCCACCACCACCATCCGCTGCGTGCGCAGGAAGTCGCTCGCGGCCCGTGGAAACGTCGAGCCGATGGAGCGGCCCACGCGCTCCGCCTCCCGCACGGTGCCCTCGCGCTCCTGCACGGCCAATTCGCCTCGATGAAAGGGAGAACCCATGGCGGTGCCCTCGCTCCGGTTAGAAGAAGCCGCAGGACGGAGCGCCCGGCGTCGGCGCGGCGTGGCCCTCCGCGCCGGTGGGAGCGTAGATCTCCAGCCGCGTGCCGTCCGGGTCCTCGAAGAAGATGCCGCCCGAGCTCAGGCCCTCGCCGTGCGGCACGACGCCGTCGTGCAGGAAGGCCACGCCGAGCGACTTGAGCTTCTTCTCCACCTCCTTCACCTCGAACATGCCCTCCACCTGGAAGGAGAGGTGGTGCAGGCCGGCCCGATTGCGGTCGAACCGCTCCGTGCCCTGCGGCCAGAGGGCGAGCACCAGCCGCTTGCCCTCGCTGAGGAAGACGAACTCGCGCCCCTTCTCACGGGACTCGGCGGTGACCTCGAAGCCGAAGACGTCGCGGTAGAAGCGCGTGGAGCGCTCGAGGTTCGTCACGGTGATGCCGACATGGCCCGTCTGGAAGCTGCGGCCGTTCGCTGCGCTGCTCATGTGGGGACTCCTGAAGGACTCGGGTTGCCCCGCCCTCCATTGCAGCCCTCCGGCCAGCGCCCGGACGCGGGCCTCCCCCTGTGACTTCAAGCGCTTGCGGGCGTCCTCCGCTCCGGCGACCACCACGAGAACTCGTGGCTCACGACTTCTCGTGGCGGATTCCGAGGGCGCGGAGGCGGGAGGCCAGGGTGGTGGGCGCAAGTCCCAGCAGCTCCGCGGCACCTCCCGGGCCGTATACCTTGCCTCCCGCCGCGGCGAGCGCCGCGCGCAGGTTCTCCTGCTCGCGCTGGCGCCACTCCTTCTCCGTGAGGAAGGGCGCGCCCGGCACCGGCGTGGCCACCTTGCGCTCCCGCGTCGCGCCCGCCTCGGGCAACGCCCCCTCCAACCGCAGCCGCCCGCCGCGCGAGAGGATGACGGCACGCTCCAGCACGTTCTCCAGCTCGCGCACGTTGCCCGGCCAGTCGTAGCGCTGCAGCGCCTGCACGTGGGCCAGCGTCAGGCGCGGTGTCGGCAGCTTGAGCTTCGCGGAGAGCCGCCGCAGGAAGTGCTCGGCCAGCAGCGGAATGTCCTCGCGGCGCTGGCGCAGCGGCGGCACCTCAATCGGGAAGACGCTCAGCCGGTAGTAGAGGTCCTCGCGGAAGCGCCCCGCCGCCACCTCCGCCTTCAAGTCTCGGTTGGTGGCCGCGACGATGCGCACGTCCACCTTCCGGGTGACGTCCTCCCCCACCCGCTCGAAGGTGCCCTCCTGCAGCACGCGGAGCAGCTTGCCCTGCAGCTCCAGGGGAATCTCTCCCACCTCGTCGAGGAACAACGTGCCGCCGTCCGCGGCCTGGAAGCGGCCGGCCCTGTCCCTCAGCGCGCCGGTGAAGGCGCCCTTCACGTGGCCGAAGAACTCGCTCTCGAACAACTCGCGCGGAATGGAGGCGCAGTTGACGCGGATGAGGGGCCGCTCGCGGCGCGGACCGTGCTCGTGGATGGCGCGGGCGATGAGCTCCTTGCCCACCCCCGACTCACCGAGGATGAGCACGCTGGCGGTGGTGGCCGCCACGGGCTCGAGCTGTTGGAGCACCCGCTGCAACGCGGCACTGCGCCCCACCAGCTCTCCAAAAGACAGCGCGTCCTTCACCTCCTCGCGCAGGTAGTCGCGCTCCAGCTCCAGCTGTCCGCGCAGCCGCGCCACCTCCTCGAAGGCCCGCGCGTTGGCCAGGGCCACCGCCGCATGGTCCGCGAACGTGCGCAGCCACGAGAACTCCTGCGCCCCCAATACCCGCCGGCTGAACACCGCCAGCACGCCCAGCACGGCGCCCCGGAAGACGAGCGGCTGGCCCGCGAAGCTCTGGATGCCCTCGCGCCGCGCCCACTCGCCTCGCACCAGCCAGTCCGCCTGACCGCCCAGGCTCTGCAGGAGGATGGGCTCGCCGGTGGCGCCGATATGGCCCACCTTGCGCACCCCCAGCGGGAAGCGCCGGAACGCCCCGTCCAGCCGGGCCCACTCCTCTTCCGGCGACTCACGTGAGCCCCCCGCGCTCGCGGCCAGGTGCAGGCACCGGGTGCGGTCCGGGCACTCGGCGCGCATGGGGCACACGCCGCAGATGTCTCCAGGAGCAATGAGCCACAGCCGCGCCAGCGCCACGTCCGGCTGCGCCGCCAGGCCATGGACGATGCGCGCCAGCACCAGGTCCACCGAGCGGACCTGCGCCACGGCCAGCGCGATGGACTGAAGTGCCTCCGCGTACATGGCCTCTTCCTAGCCGGGTCCGCTCCCCACGCACCACGAACTCTCGCCACCACGAATCCTCGTGGTGACCTCGCGGAGGAAACGCCAGGAATTTCAAGAGGTTGTAATCCAACCCCAGAGGCACGGCGGGTGCACCGGGTGGGGTCTCCCCCGCTTCAAAGAGACAGGAGCAACCCGATGACCCCTCCCCTCCGCCCTCCCTTCAATGCCCACACCGCCCGCGCCAAGGTGCAGGCGGCCGAGGATGCGTGGAACAGCCGGGACCCCGAGCGGGTGGCGCTCGCGTACACGGTGGACTCCGAGTGGCGCAACCGCACGGAGTTCTTCCGGGGCCGTGAGGCCATCAAGGACTTCCTCCGCCGCAAGTGGGCGAAGGAGCTCGACTACCGGCTGATGAAGGAGCTGTGGTGCTTCACCGACAACCGCATCTCGGTCCGCTTCGAGTACGAGTGGCACGACGCCGCAGGCCAGTGGTTCCGCACCCACGGCAACGAACACTGGGAGTTCGATGAAGCAGGACTCATGCGCCGCCGCGACATGAGCGCCAACGACATCCCCATCTCCGAGACGGAGCGTCGCTACCGCTGAACCGCGCCGCTCCCCTGCCGTCCCCCACGGGCAGTGAAATAAAAGGAACTGTGACGATTCTCCCCAGGTAGGGTAGTCACGGGCGCGAAACGGGGGCGTCACGACCACGTGACGCCTCCAAAGGAATGCCTCGCCTGGACTCCCAGGCGGCCTGGAGGGACGGATGCTCGAGAAGTTGATGCCCAAGTCGGATGAGTTCTTCGACGACTTCGACAAGCAATGCGCCGTCACCGTACAGGGCGCCAAGATGCTGCACGAGCTGTTGAGCGACTACCGGGACGTGGCCACGCGGGTGCAGGCGCTCAAGGACATCGAGCACCAGGGCGACGAGGTCACCCACACGGCCTTCAACCGGCTGCACCAGCAGTTCATCACCCCGTTCGACCGCGGGCAGATCCACACGCTGCTGTCGCGCATCGACGACGTGCTGGACCTGACCAACGCCGCGGCGGCGCGGCTGCACTACTACGAAATCCAGACCAGCCTGCCGGACGCCACGGAGCTGGCGCGGCTGCTGGTGCTGAGCACGCAGAAGGTGCAGGAAGTGGTGGCCGCGCTGCGGCTCATCAAGAAGCCGGAGCAGATTCTGGCCGGCTGCAAGGAAATCAAGAAGCTGGAGTCCCTGGCGGACGACGCGCTGCGCTCCGGCGTGGGGCGGCTCTTCAAGAGCGGCGTGGATACCCTCACGGTCATCAAGTGGAAGGAGATCTACGACCTCATCGAGACGGCCACGGACAAGTGCCAGGGCGTGGCGAACATCATCGAAGGCGTGGTGCTGGAGCACTCCTGAGATGCTACTCACCGCCGTCATCATCATCGTCGCGGTCGCGCTCATCTTCGATTTCATCAATGGATTCCACGACGCGGCGAACTCCATCGCCACCGTGGTGTCCACGCGCGTGCTGTCCCCCAACCTGGCCGTGGCCTGGGCCGCGTTCTTCAACTTCATCGCGGCCTTCGCGGGGGGTGTCCATGTGGCCAACACCATGGGCAAGGGCATCATCAACTTCGAGATGCTGCGGGCCCAGGGCTCGTCCGCGGTGCTCGCGGTCATCTTCTCGGCGCTGATGGGCGCCATCGCCTGGAACCTGCTGACGTGGTGGTGGGGCCTGCCGTCCTCCTCGTCGCATGCGCTGGCGGGGGGGATGATTGGGGCCACGCTGCCGGTGCTGGGCTTCGGAGGACTCGTCGGCTCGGGCATCGCGAAGATTGCGTCCTTCATCGTGCTGTCGCCGCTCATCGGCATGACGCTGGGCATCTCGCTGATGGTGGCGAGCACGTGGACGGTGCACCGTCAGACGCCGCTGCGCGTGGATGCGTGGTTCCGGCGACTGCAGCTCGTGTCGTCCGCCATCTTCTCGTACAGCCACGGCACCAACGACGCGCAGAAGGTGATGGGCATCATCGCGGTGGTGCTCTTCGGCACCATCTGGAAGGACCGCCCGTTCCACATCGACTGGTGGATGATCATCTCGTGCCACGCGGCCATCGCGCTGGGCACCTTCTTCGGGGGCTGGCGCATCGTCCGGACGATGGGGCACAGCCTGACGAAGCTGGCGCCCATCGGCGGCTTCAGCGCGGAGACGGGGGGCGGCGTCACCATCATCGCGCTGGCGGAGCTGGGCATCCCGGTGTCCACCACGCACACGATTACCGGCGCCATCGTCGGCGTGGGCTCCACCAAGGGCTGGCGCGCCGTGAAGTGGGGCGTCGCCGGCCGCATCATCTGGGCGTGGGTGTTCACCATCCCCGCAGCCGCCCTGATGGCGGTGCTCGTCTACGGGCTCACCCAGCTCGTCGTGAAGCTCGTGGGCTGAGCGCCCCCTCGTGGAGGCCCCTCCTGCTCAGGGGCCTCCCGAGCCGGAGTCCCCGCAGTCGCCTGCCTGCTCCACGTCCAGCACAACACATTCACACGTGTGTCACACATGCGGTTTGCCCTCAGTCCCGGGCAGCGCTGACCCATGTGATTCCGCTCGGACATCATGACATCGTAGCCTTGCGCCAACACTGGAAGACGGGATGAGCCCACGGCCAGGGCGGGGGACGCGCATCTCCAGGTGGAGTCATGTCCGGACAGACGATTGGTGGCAGGTATGTGCTGGAGCGGAGGATTGGTGGTGGTGGCATGGGCGCCATCTGGCTGGCGAGGGACGCGCAGCTCCAGCGCAACGTGGCCGTCAAGCTGATTGCGGCCAAAGCCTCCGTCCATGCCGCCTCGGCGTTCCGGTTCTTCGAACAGGAAGCCAAGGCCATCGCGCAGCTGCACCACCCCAACGTGGTGCAGGTGCACGACTACGGCGTGGACGCGGGCGTCCCCTACATCGTCATGGAGTTGCTGGAGGGCGAGAACCTCGAGACGCTCCTGGAGCGCCGGGGACGGCTCCCACCCTCCACCGTGGCGGCGCTCCTCAAGCCCATCTCCCGCGCGCTGGCGGCGGCCCACGCGGCCGGCATCGTCCACCGGGACCTCAAGCCCGCCAATCTCTTCCTCGCGCGCGTGGACGGCGAGGAGGTGGTCAAAGTGCTGGACTTCGGGCTCGCGCGGAAGATGGCCACACCCGGCCAAGGCGACCCGGGCCTCACCTCGGGTGAGCTGGCCGGGACGCTGCGCTACATGAGCCCGGAGCAGCTGCGCGCCGACCCCCGCGTGGACGCCCGCAGCGATGTCTGGTCGCTCGCCGTGGTGACGTACCGCGCGCTGACGGGCCAGTTCCCCTACAACACCGACGCCGTCCAGGCCCTGAGCCGGGGCGCGTTCCGCCCTCCCGCCGTGCCCGTCTCCACCCTCGTGCCGGAGCTGGGCGCCGAGGCAGACGCCTTCTTCGCCCGCGCCCTGCATCCGGACCCGGAGCAACGCTTCGGCTCCGCCCGCGAGCTGGCCGCCGCCTTCGCCACCCTGGTCGAGGTGAAGCCCTCCACGCGGACCGCGAAAATCCTCGTCGTCGACGACGAGCCCGACGTGGAGCTGCTGATGCGCCAGCGGCTGCGCCGGCAGCTGCGTGAGTCCATCTACACGCTCGTCTTCGCCGCCAACGGCGAGGAGGCGCTGGAGAGGCTGCGCCAGCATCCGGACACGGACGTCGTCCTGTGCGACATCAACATGCCCCGCATGGACGGGCTCACGTTCCTGTCCCGCGTCGGCGAGGTCAGCCCGCTCGTCAAGGTGGTCATCGTCTCCGCCTACAGCGACATGAAGAACCTCCGCATGGCGATGAACCGCGGCGCCTTCGACTTCCTCGTCAAGCCCATCAACTTCGAGGACCTGACGTCCACGGTGGCCAAGGCCGTCCAGCACGTGGGCGAGCTGCGCCGCGCCGTCCAGTCCACCGAGGAGAACCAGGTCCTGCGGATGTTCGTCCATGGCGGCATCCTGGAGCGGGTGCTGCCCCTGGTCCGCGCGCCAGACGCCCTGGCGGGCGAGCGTGTGGAGGCCAGCATCGCCTTCATCGACGTGCACGGCTTCACGAACGTGACGCGCAACGAGGCGCCGGAGGTCGTCCTCCGTCGGCTCAACGCCAACTTCGAGGTCATCGTCCCGGAGGTGATGGTCCGCGCCGGCATGGTGGAGCGCTTCATCGGTGACGCCGTCATGGCCGTCTTCCGGGGCGAGGGGCACCTCGCCCGCGCGCTGGACGCGTGCCTCGTCATCCGCCAGCAGCTCCACTCCCTGGCCTTCCGCTGTGGCGATGACTCACCCTACGCGCACGGCGTCAGCATCGGCCTCGACTCCGGCCCGCTGGTGTCCGGCAGCGTGGGCGCCCAGGAGTCGGGCCGGCTGGACTACACGCTTCTGGGAGACGTGGTGAACACCGCCGCCCGGCTCGCCTCGGTGGCCGCGCGCGACCAGATTCTCATCAGCGACGGCACGCGCCGGCAGGTGGAGACCGACTTCGAGTGCCACTCCGTGGGAGAGCAGCACCTGCCCGGCCGGGTGGGCACGATGGTCCTCCACGACGTGGTGGGCCGCCGAACGCAGCAGGTCACCGCGTCGGAGCCCACCGCCTCGGTGGCCCAGCCCGCCAACTCGGCCCCCGGAAGCCAGGAGCGGGTCCCGCTCGCCGCCGACTCCGGCGAGTAGGCAGGAGGGCGCCCTTCCTGGCCCCGTCTTGACTTGGCCGCGCCAGTTCAGCCAGCCTTTCACTCCGTGAGCGTTTCCAACCGGAGCATCGTGCGGTGCGAGGGACTGATGTCCTCCGCCCCCGTGCGCCCGGAGACCGCTCGCGCCGCCACCACTACCACCACCACTACCACCACCCGCGGAGCGCGGGCGGTCTAGCTCGGAACCCGAAGGTTTCCAGCCAGGCCCCGCGCTCTCCAGCGCGGGGCCTTTTCGTTTTTCCACGCCACCCCCCAGGAGCCCCATGAAG
>NZ_JABBJJ010000438.1 GCF_012933655.1 Pyxidicoccus fallax
GAACACATGAGATGCTGGCACGTTGACCCTCCAGTGCCAGCGACCTAAAGGCGACCTTGCCTATGGACGACCTGAAGAGCGTGACCGTCAGCCACCTGCGCGAGCTGGCCCAGAAGCATCTGGGGGGCGGTTACAGCAAGATGAAGAAGGAGGACTTGATCGCCGCGCTCGCCGCGTACGTCCCGGCCCTGGCCAAACTCGCCAGGCTGGCAGGCATCACCGTGGCGCGGAAAAGTTCCACCGAGAAGAGGGTCGTCGAAACCGCTGAGCGCTCCAAGGCCCGGTCCACGCCAGCGAAGTCCAAGGAGAAGCCGACCGGTGGCCGGGCCGCCGCGGTGAAGACGGCTTCCAAGGTGAAGGAGCCCGCGGCACCGAAGGTGGCGGCGAAGGTGAAGGAGGTCCGGGAGAAGGTCGCCTCCAAGGTGAAGGAGGCGCTGGAGCCTCGGGCGGCGTCCAGGGCGAAGACGGCGCGAGAGCCCAAGGCCGCGCCCGGAGTGAAGGCGTCCCAGGAGACCCGGGCGGCATCGAAGTCAGCTTCCAAGCCGAAGAGAGCCTCGGGGAGCAGGACGGCTTCCAAGCCGAGGGAGGTCGCGGAGCCCGAGACGGCGACTCCGGAGCTGAAGAGCACGGAGCAGGCGGCTCCCATGTCGATGGTGGCCACGGCGCCAGTACAGCCGACGGCCTCGCTCCCGCAGGCGCCCCCGGTGCAGGCCTCCTCCACTCCGCCGGAGCGGGAGACCGCGCCGGAGGACTCGGCGCAGAAGCCCGCCGCGAAGGCGAAGTCCGCCGAGAATCTTGGCGAGGGCCGGGTGTCGGCACCCAAGCGGGTGGCGGCCAAGCGTGCCTCGGAGAAACCGGGCGATACTCCGCCTGCTCGCCCTGCCCAGGTGGTGACCTTCCCTCCCAAGGCCCGTGCGCCGAAGGAGCAGCCGAGCGCCAGCGCGCCTCCCGCCGAGCCCTCCGTGGGCGCCAGCACTGGCGGCGTGCAGACGCCCTCGCCGACGCCCCCTCCCCAGACGCCTGCCGCCCCGCCGCCTGCTCCGGTCGAGCAACACGTCGCGGAGCCCCTGGTGGAGGGCTTCTTCGTCGCGCGAGTCGTGGGCGAGGACGAGGCGCGCCGCCATCACATGGTGGAGGAGTCGCGGCACGAGCCGGCCCCCCACCGCGTTGCCGGGTACGACGAGAGCGAGCTCCCGCTCGACTACCAGGACGACGGCGCGCTGCTGCTCCCGAGAGACCCGAACACGCTGTTCGTCTCGTGGGACTTCAGCTCCGTCACGCGCAACCGCGCGATGCAGGGCCTGGAGTCTCCGCGCGCCGTGCTGCGCGTGTTCGACGGTGAGAAGCTGGCGCGCGAGCAGGACTGTGTGCTCGAGACGCGGAGCATCTACATCCACGGCCTTCAGCCGGGCCGACCCTACCGGGTGGAGGTGCACTTCGTCGGGCGGGATGGCCGCTCTCGCCGTGTCGGTCACTCCAGCAACCGGGTGGCATTACCGCCCGTCGGCACGTCCACGGACCACACGGTGCGCTTCCTCCGCGTCCCCGCGCCGCGAGCGCCGGAGCCGCAGTTCCTCCCGGAGCTGGTGCCGCCGGTGCGTGCCAACGCTCCGGAGGTCGAGGAGCGCGAGTACATCTCCTGGCGCCGTGTGAATCTGCCGGGCAGCGCGGGCGTGCAGGACATCTCCGAGTCCCGCCGGGAGCGCGGGGTCCCCGCCCCGGGCGCACAGGCCGAGTCCCACCTGGAAGCCGTGCCGCGTCCGGCGGGAGCGTCGGACCAGCAGTACATGGAGTCCGTGGAGCGTCCAGCGGGAGCGTCGGACCAGCAGTACGTGGAGTCGCCAGGCCGCGTGCCGGGGGCTTCGGACATGCGCTACCTGGAGTCGTCGGAGCGCGCGCCCGGTGCATCGGACATGCGGTACGCGGAGTTCACGGCGCGCTCGCGCGATGTCTCGGGGCCGCGCTACCTGGATGTTCCGGGCCGGGCGCCGGGTGCCTCGGACATGCGCTACCAGGAGTCGGCCTCGCGGCCGGGAGAGCGCCAGTACCTCGACGTGGGCCCGGGCCGCGCGCCGGGGGCTTCGGACATGCGCTACCTGGAGTCGCCGGGACGTGCTCCGGGCGCTTCGGACATGCGCTACCAGGAGGGCGTGTCGAGGCAGGGTGGGGCTCAGGCGCCGTACCAGTACCTGGACGTCGGTCGTGCTCCGGGTGGGGCGTCGGACATGCGCTACCTGGAGTCGCCGGGACGTACGTCGGGCGCCTCGGACATGCGCTACCTGGAGTCGCCGGGACGTGCGCCGGGGGCTTCGGACATGCGCTATCTGGAGTCGCCGGGACGTGCGCCGGGTGCTTCGGACATGCGCTACCTGGACTCCCCGCCGCGCGCGCCGGGTGCTTCGGACATGCGGTACCTGGAGTCTCCGGGCCGTGTCGCGGGTGCTTCGGACATGCGGTACCTGGAGTCACCGCCGCGCGCTCCGGGCGCCTCGGACATGCGGTACCTGGAGTCACCGCCGCGCGCTCCGGGTGCCTCGGACATGCGCTACCTGGACTCGCCGGGCCGCGCGTCGGGTGCTTCGGACGCGCGCTACCTGGAGTCACCGCCGCGCGCTCCGGGTGCCTCGGAGCAGCGCTACCTGGAATACGTGGCCCGTCCCTCGGGGGCCTCGGACGCGCGCGCCACGGAATCCGCGCCACGTCCCCAGGGCTCCTCCGACGAGCCTCTTCCCCGGAAGCCGCCCTCGGGCGGCGACCGCTCGTGAACCCGCACGGACATCCTGACCGCTTATGAGCCTGGGCTCTCTCGCGCTGGTCCTCCACGCACATCTTCCCTTCGTTCGTCACCCCGAGCACGAGAACTTCCTCGAGGAGGACTGGCTCTACGAAGCCATCTCCGAGACGTACATTCCGCTGCTGCTCGTCTTCGACAAGCTCGCCGAGGACGGCGTCCCGTTCCGGGTGTCGATGACGCTGTCCCCCACGCTCGTCTCGATGCTCCGGGACGGGCTGCTGATGACGCGCTACGCGCGGCGGCTGGACTCACTCTGCGAGCTCGGTGACCGCGAGGTCCACCGCACCCGGGACGACCCGACGTTCGGCCGGCTGGCGCGCTTTCACCGCGACCACTTCCATTCCCTGCGCGGCGCCTTCCACGACCGCTACAAGCGCGACCTCGTCCCCGCCTTCCGGCGCCTCCAGGACGCGGGCCACCTGGACATCCTCACCTGCAACGCCACCCATGGCTTCCTGCCGCTCATGCAGCAGGTGCCCGAGGCCGTGCGCGCGCAGGTGACGGTGGCCGCCAACCACTACCGCCAGAACTTCGGGAGGGACCCCGCGGGCATCTGGCTGGCCGAGTGCGGCTACTACCCCGGGCTGGAGCGGGTGCTCGCCGCCGAGCGCATCCGCTACTTCTTCGTGGACACCCACGGCCTCACGGACGCGATTCCGCGCCCCCTGCACGGGCCCTACGCCCCCATCTTCACCGACGTGGGCGTGGCCGCGTACGCGAGAGACCCCGAGAGCAGCCAGCAGGTCTGGAGCACCGAGTACGGCTATCCCGGCGACCCGGACTACCGCGAGTTCTACCGGGACATCGGCTGGGACCTGGACCTCGACTACGTCCGTCCGTACATCCAGCCCACCGGCGACCGGAAGAACACCGGCTTCAAGTACTACCGCATCACCGGGAAGACGGACGACAAGCAGCCCTATGACCCGGACGCCGCCCGCGAGCGCGCCGCGGTCCACGCCGGCAACTTCCTCTTCAACCGCGAGCGGCAGATTGAACACCTCGCCTCGCGGCTCGGAGGCCGCAAGCCGGTCGTGGTGGCGCCCTACGACGCGGAGCTCTTCGGCCACTGGTGGTTCGAGGGGCCCATGTTCCTCGACTTCCTCATCCGCAAGGTCGCGTATGACCAGCAGACGTTCCGGCTGGTGACGCCCTCGGACGACCTGCGGGAGAACCCGGAGAACCAGGTGGCCACGCCGCCGCTGTCCTCGTGGGGCGCGGGCGGCTACGCCAACATGTGGCTCGACGGCGCCAACGACTGGGTCTACCGCCACCTGCACCACTGCGCGAAGCAGATGGTGGAGCTGGCCCGGGACTTCCCCGACGCGAGCTCCCTGCAGCGCCGGGCGCTCAACCAGGCCGCGCGCGAGCTGCTGCTCGCCCAGTCCTCGGACTGGGCCTTCATCATGAAGACGGGCACCATGGTGGAGTACGCCGAGCGCCGCACGCGCGAGCATGTCCTGCGCTTCCAGCGGCTGCACGACGAGGTGCGCGCGGGCACCATCGACGAGGGCTGGCTGACGCACGTGGAGGCGCGCGACAACCTCTTCCCCGAGCTGGACTACCGCGTCTACCGGCCCGGCTGAACCCTCCGGGGACAGGCGGCTGGGCGGACTGTTCTCCTGTCGTCCACGAGGTGCGCCTTTCCCTTGCGGGGCCACGTTTCCGTCTTAGCTAGGAGTGCATATGAACCGTTCTCCCGTTGCTTTCCGGAGGGTCCTGGTCGCAGCGCTCCTGCTGGCGCTGCCGGGTGCCTCCCTCGCACAGGCCCCGGCGAAGCCCACGCCGGCCCAGCCCGCTCCGCAGGCGGCCCAGCCTGCTCCGGCCCAGGGCGGCAACGTCCTCCAGCCCGCCACGCGCGAGGCCCAGGCGCTCCCGTCGCTGGCGCCGCTCGTCGAGTCCGTGAAGACCGCCGTCGTCAACGTGGACGTGCAGGCGCGCGGCGGCGACCCGCGCGGGGGCATGGAGGACAATCCGTTCTTCGACCGCTTCTTCGGCGGAGGCCGTGGAGGGCCGGAGCGCGAGCGGCCCATCCGTCAGGGCGCGGGCTCCGGCTTCATCATCGACCCCAAGGGCATCATCCTCACCAACAACCACGTGGTGGAGGACGCCGTCTCCATCACCATCCGCCTGGATGACGGGCGCTCCTTCGCGGGCGACGTGGTGGGGAGGGATCCGCTCACCGACGTGGCGCTGGTGAAGGTGAAGGACAAGGTCGAGAACCTGCCCACGGTGAAGCTGGGTGACTCGGACGCGCTGCGCGTGGGCGACTGGGTGGTGGCCATCGGCAACCCGTTCGGTCTGGCCTCCAGCGTGAGCCTGGGCATCATCTCCGCGCGCGCCCGCGAGATTGGCGCCAGCGCCTACGACGAGTTCCTCCAGACGGACGCCGCCATCAACCCCGGCAACTCCGGTGGCCCGCTCTTCAACATGCGGGGCGAGGTGGTGGGCATCAACACCGCCATCGTCGGCGGGGGCACGGGCATCGGCTTCGCGGTGCCCAGCAACCTCGTGAAGGCGCTGCTGCCGCAGCTGGAGAAGGAAGGCGCCGTCACCCGCGCGTGGCTGGGCGTGGGCATCCAGGACCTCACGCGCGACCTCGCCGGCGCGCTCAAGCTGCCGGTGACGGACGGCGCCATCATCACCCAGGTCAACCCGGGCTCGCCCGCGGAGAAGGGCGGCCTGAAGACGGACGACGTCGTCACCACCATCGACGGCCGGCCGGTGACCTCCGCCAGCGAGCTGACCCGCACCGTGGCGCTCAAGCGCCCGGGCAGCACCTCCACGCTGACCGTCTTCCGCGACGGCAAGAAGCAGGAGCTGAAGGTGGCGCTGGGCACGCGGCCGGACCTGGAGCGCGTGTCCTCCAAGAAGCCGGCCAACGACGAGCAGGAGAGCTCGCGCCGCGTGGGCGTCAGCCTGCAGAACCTGGACGCGCGCACCGCCTCGCAGGCGGGCTTCACCGAGCGCCAGGGCGCGCTCATCACCGACGTGGTGCCCGGCTCGCCGGCGGACCGCGCGCAGCTCGAGCCGGGCATGCTGGTGGTGGAGGCCAACCGCAAGCCGGTGAACAGCGCGGACGAGCTGGCGCGCATCATCCGGGGCGCCCCCGCGGGCAGCACGCTGCTCTTGCGCGTGGCGGGGCCCGGTGGCAACCGCAACCTGCGCGCCCTGCGGGTGCCGTGAGGAGGCGAGGACTCGGAGGCGCATGAGCATCCACTACGTCGCCCTCGGCGACAGCACGGCGGTGGGCGTGGGGGCGGAGCGCGGTGGGGGCTACCCCGAGCGCCTCGCCTCCCGCCTGCGAAAGGACGGGCTCTCCGTGGGCCTGTCCAACCTGGGGCAGAGCGGCGCCCGCATCCGCGACGTCTTCACCGGACAGGTGAAGCGCGCGGTGGCCGCTCAGCCCACCCTGGTGACACTGGGGATTGGCACCAACGACATCTGGCGCGGCACCCCGCTGGAGGAGTTCCAGGACGACCTGGACCGCATCGCCCGGCGGCTGAAGCAGACGGGCGCGCCGCTGGTGGTGGTGAACATCGCGGACATGGCCCTGGCCCCCGTGGCGAAGCTGGTGCCGAGCGCCCTCTACGAGGGCCGCATCGAGCCCTTCAACGCCGCCATGGCGGAGGTGGCCCGCGCCCACGGCCTGCACCTGGTGGACCTCTACTCGGCCAGCAAGGAGATGTTCCCCCTGAACCCGCACTTCTTCAGCCACGACGGCTTCCACCCGTCCGACGAGGGCTACGAGCAGTGGGCGGACCTGCTGCTGCCCACGGTGCGCACGCTGGTGTCGCGCTGAGCGCTTGAAGGCGCGCGCGCCTTCAGGCCTTGGCCACGCCGCCCGGGGGCTGGGAGGTGACGGTGGAGGCTTCCGTGGCGGGCGCGTGCGGGCCCCGCTCGCGGCCCGGGTGCATCTCCATGCCGGGCTCGTAGGGCGTGGTGCGGTTACGGCCGGAGCGCTTGCTGTGGTAGAGGGCCGCGTCCGCGCAGTCCACCAGGCCCTCCTGGGTGGAGGCGTCGGTGGGGTGGTGGGCCACGCCAATGGACACGGTGACGTGGTTGCAGGGCAGCCCGTGCTGCGCCAGCGACAGCGAGTCGGCCACCGCGCGGCGCAGCTTCTCCGCCACCTCCACCGCGTCCGCCTTGGTGGCCTGCGGCAAGAGCAGGACGAACTCCTCGCCGCCGTAGCGCGCCAGCGTGTCCACCTTGCGCACGCGCACGCGGAGCGTGTCGCACACGCGGCGCAGCGTCTCGTCGCCCACGCGGTGGCCCGCCACGTCGTTGAGGCGCTTGAAGTGGTCCACGTCAATCATGAGGAGCGCCAGCGGCGTGCCGAAGCGGTGCGCCCGCGCCAGTTCCAGCTCCATGCGCTGGAAGAGGTGGCGCCGGTTGGGCACGCCGGTGAGCGGGTCCGTCATGGTGAGCTTCACCGTCTCCGCGTGCAGCCGCGCGTTCTTCACCGCCGTGGCCGCCAGGTCCGCGACCGCCGTCAGGAGCTCGATTTCCTGCGCGGAGAAGCTGGCCACCTCCGGGCGCTGGAAGTTCATCACTCCCAGCAGCGTGCCCATGTGCACCATGGGCACCGACAGGAGCGCGCCCTGGTCCGCCGCGCCTTCGACGAGGCCCCGCCGGGCGAAGATGCTGGTGTGGTCCTCCAGGTCCGGCAGGTACACCGCCTTGAGCGTCTCCGCCGCGCGCCCGCACGCGCCCTCGCCCACCGCGAAGGTGAGCCCCTCCGCGCCGCGCCCCTCGGGCCACGCGTGCCGCACCTCCAGGAGGCCCTCCGCGTTGAGGAGCATGATGGAGAAGTCCGGAATCTGCATCCGCTCCACCACCATCCGGGTGACGGCCTCCAGCAGCTCGTCCAGCTCCAGCGAGGCGTTGACCGAGCGGGCCACGTCGAACAGCAGCGACAGCTCCCGCAGCCGTCCCTCCAGCTCGTCCTGGAGCGCCAGCTTCTCCTTCACCACGGCCAGGTCGCGGTGGGTGTCGATTTCCTCCGCCTTCATCGCGGTGAGCCGCGCCAGCATCTGGTTGAAGGCCGCGCCCAGCCGCGCCAGCTCGTCCGTGCCCCGCGCGTCCGCGCGCACCAGCAAGTCCCCGGCTTCCGCGCGCCGCATGGCCGCGCTCAGCCGCCGCAGCGGGCGGGTGAGGATGAAGTGCAGCCCCAGCGCGGTGAGCCCCGCCAAGAGGACGGTGAACAGCACCATGGCGCCCAGCGCGCCGCGGAACATGTCCGTGAGCTGCTGGTGCAGCGCCGGCTCCGTCATCCGCATCTGCAGGACGCTGGCGCCCGGCACCTCGCCCTCGGTGTGGCAGCTGGCGCACTCGGGGCCGCCCAGGGGCCGCACCACCTCCGTCACCCCGGCCTGCGAGCGCGCCGTCTCCGGCCCGGGCGCCGTCAGCCGCTTCGCCTCGGCGTGCACCGTGCCCACCTCGTCCGGCTGGCGAGACCAGCGGATGCGCCCGTCCGGCGTCAGCACCCGCACGTCCGCCACCGAGCGGAACATCCGCGTGTCCGAGCGCAGCACCTCCGCCACCGCCTCGTGCGACCGCGCCCCCGGCGCCGACGGCAGCGCGAAGGTGGACGCCACGAACTCCGCCAGCGCCAGCGACTCCACCTGCGTGGCGTCCTGCACCGCCACCCGCGCCTCGCGCCAGAAGTGGCCCACGCCCAGGAGCGCCACCACCAGCCCCGGCAGCCCGATGCTCCACAGGAGCTTCCTGCCAACAGTGTCCGGACCCAGGGGCATGCGCTTGTCGCGGCTCTCCGTCGCGGTGGCTTAAGCTTGTTTCACGAACTCATTCGGAATTGTCAATTGGCTGACGCGGACTGTCAAACGTACTCGCACAAGAATTTTATCGCCCCAGTGGGGTTTTCGAGACACATGGCCACTGAGTTCCTGACCTCTCCGCTCCTTCCCGTCCCCCATGGTTTCGCCACCCGCGCGGGGGGCGTCTCGGAGGGGCCCTACGCGTCGCTCAACCTGGGCTTCTCGGTGGGGGATGATCGGGAGCGGGTGCTGGAGAACCACCGCCGGCTGGCGGCCGCGGCGGGCGCTTCCCTGGGAGCGCTGTGCCGGGTGTCGCAGGTGCATGGAGACCGGGTGCTGGAGGTGAGGGGAGGGGAGGGCGCTGACGCGCTGCGGCCGGTGGAGGGCGAGGCGGAC
>NZ_JABBJJ010000439.1 GCF_012933655.1 Pyxidicoccus fallax
GGGGCGGGGGAGGGCCTGGACGCTGGCGGCGTCACGCCACCAGCAGCGCGTCGCTCACCTGCGCGAGGTGGTGGTCCGCGTCGCCGAAGGTGGCGTTGATGACCGTCAGGCGCTTGAACAGGTGGGCCGCGGCGAGCTCGTCCGTCACGCCCATGCCGCCGTGCAGCTGCACGGCCTGCTGCCCCACGTAGCGCGCCGACTGGCCCACCAGCGCCTTGGCCGAGGACACCATCCGCCGCCGCTCGGCCGCGTCCGGCGAGCCCACCTTCACCGCCGCGACGATGGCCATGGAGCGGGCCTGCTCGGTGGCGATGAGCATGTCCGCCATGCGGTGCTGGAGGACCTGGAACTTGCCGATGGGCACGCCGAACTGCTTGCGCGTCTTGAGGTACTCGCGGGTCGTCTCGACCAGCGCGTCCATGGCGCCCACGGCCTCGGCGCACAGCGCCGCGATGCCCAGGTCCACCGCGCGCTCGATGACCGGCAGCGCGCCGCCCTCGTGTCCCAGGAGCGCGTCCGCGCCCACGCGCACGTTGGCCAGCTTCACCTCCGCGGCGCGCCCGCCGTCCTGCGTCACGTAGCCCTGGACGCTGACGCCCGGGGCCTCGCGGTCCACCACGAAGAGCGACAGCCCGGCCCTGTCGCGCGGCCCACCGGCCGTCCGCGCGGACACGATGAGCTTGCCGGCCTGCGTCCCGGAGAGGACGAAGGACTTGGCCCCGTTCAGCACGTACCCGCCATCGGCCCGCTTCGCCGAGGTGGCCACGTGCTCCAGCGCGTACCGGCTGCCCTGCTCGTAGTGGGCGAAGGCCATCAACAGCTCGCCCATGACGATGGGAGGCAGCAGCGCCGCCCGCTGCGTCTCGGAGCCCAGGTCGCGCACCAGCCCGGCGCACAGCACCACGGTGGGCAGGTACGGCTCCAGCACCATGGCGCGGCCGAAGCTCTCCATGATGAGCATCGTGTCCACGGGGCCGCCGTTCATCCCGCCGTGCTCCTCGGGGATGCCGAGCCCGAGCACGCCCATCTCCGCGAGGGTGGCCCAGTGCTGCGGGCTGTAGCCCACGGCCGTACGCGAGATGTGGCGCCGCTTCTCGAAGTCGTACTCCTTGGTCAGGAAGCGGCGGAGCGAGTCCTGCAGTGCCTGCTGTTCCTCGGTGTAGCTGAAGTCCATGTCCGCACGCCTCACAGGCCCAGGAGCATCTGGGAGATGATGTTGCGCTGAATCTCGTTGGAGCCGCCGAAGATGCTCAGCTTGCGCATGTTGAAGTAGTCGCCCGCCGCGGCCGCCGCGTGCTCGGCCCCGACACGCATGCCCGAGTAGCCCGGCTCCAGCGCCTCCGGCAGGTACGCCAGGGCGTCATGGCCGCAGGCCTGCAGGGTCAGCTCGAAGATGGCCTGACCAATCTCCGTGCCCTTGATCTTCAGCACGGAGGCGACGGGGCCCAGGCCCTTCTTCGGGTCCTTGGCCTCGGCGGACAGCACGCGCAGCAGCGTCATCTCCAGCGCGAGCAGCTCAATCTTCACCTGGGCCAGCTTGTCGCGGAAGCGCGCGTCCTCGATGAGTGGGCGGCCGCTGGAGGCCGTCTCGCGGCGGGCCACCTGCTCCAGCCGCTTGAGGAGCCGCTTCCACTGGCCCACGTTGGCGAGGCCCGTGCGCTCGTGGCCGAGGAGGAACTTGGCGTACGTCCAGCCGCGGTTCTCCTCGCCGACGAGGTTCTCCACGGGCACTTCGACGTCGTCGAAGTACGTCTCGTTCACCTCGTGCTCACCGTCCAGCATGATGGTGGGGCGCACGGTGACGCCCTTGCTCTTCATGTCGATGAGCAGGAAGGAGATGCCCTCCTGGGGCTTGCCCTCCGTGCCGGTGCGCACGAGGCAGAAGATCCAATCCGCGTGCTGGCCGAGCGTCGTCCAGGCCTTCTGGCCGTTGACGACGTAGTGCCCGCCCTTGCGCTCGGCGCGGGTGCGCAGCGAGGCGAGGTCCGAGCCCGCGCCCGGCTCCGAGTAGCCCTGGCACCACCAGTCCTCGCCACTGAGGATGCGGGGCAGGAAGCGCTCCTGCTGGGCCTTGTTGCCGAAGGCCATGATGACGGGGGCCACCATGCGCAGGCCGAAGTCGAGCTGCCGGGGCGCGCCCGCGTCCGCGGCCTCCTCCTCGAAGATGTGCTGCTCGATGGGGTTCCAGCCCGTGCCGCCGAACGCCTTCGGCCAGCTCGGGGCGCCCCAGCCGCGCTTGTGGAGGACTCTCTGCCAGAGGATGGTGTCCTCCTTGCCGAGCCGCAGGCGGTTCTGCACCTTGTGGCTCAGCGCGGGGGGAAGCTCGGCCGAGAGGAAGGCGCGCACCTCGCGCCGGAAGGCCGCCTGCTCCGGGGTGTCGTTCAGGTCCATGTTCAGGCCACCTCGAAGAGACCGGCCGCGCCCATGCCGGTGCCGACGCACATCGTGACGACCACGTGCTTCACGCCGCGGCGCTTGCCCTCGATGAGGGCGTGCCCCACGAGGCGGGCGCCCGTCATGCCGTAGGGGTGCCCCACGGCGATGGCGCCGCCATTCACGTTGAGCCGCTCGTCGGGGATGCCCAGCCTGTCCCGGCAGTAGAGCACCTGCACGGCGAACGCCTCGTTCAGCTCCCACAGGCCGATGTCCTCCACCTTCAGCCCGGCGCGCTTGAGCAGCTTCGGCACCGCGAACACCGGGCCGATGCCCATCTCGTCCGGCTCGCACCCGGCCACGGCGAAGCCGCGGAAGTAGCCCAGCGGCTTGACGTTGCGCTGCGCGGCCAGCTTCGCGTCCATCAGCACGCAGGCGGAGGCGCCGTCGGAGAACTGGCTCGCGTTGCCCGCCGTCACCACGCCACCGGGCACGGCGGAGCGGATGCCCTTCACGCCCTCCAGCGTCGTGTCGGGGCGGATGCCCTCGTCGGCGGACACCGTCACCTCGCGGGTGCCCAGGGCGCCCGTGGCCTTGTCGGCGGTGCCCATGAGGGTGGTGAGCGGGACGATCTCGTCCTTGAACTTCCCGGCCGCCTGCGCCGCCGCGGCACGCTGCTGGCTGCGCACGCCGTACTCGTCCTGGGACTCCTTCGAAATCTTGTAGCGGACCGCCACGTTCTCGGCCGTCTGGAGCATGGTCCAGTACAGCTCGGGCTTGTGCCGGGCCAGCCACTCCTCCTGGATGTACGTCGTGTTGACGTGGGCCTGCACGGTGGAGATGGACTCCACGCCGCCGGCCACCATCACCGCCGCGCCATCCACGAGGATGTGCTGGGCGGCCATGGCGATGGCCTGCAGGCCGGAAGAGCAGAAGCGGTTGACGGTGGCGCCGCCGACGCTCACCGGCAGGCCGGCGCGGATGGCGGCCATGCGGGCCACGTCATTGCCGGTGGAGCCCTCGGGGAGGGCGCAGCCGAAGATGACGTCCTCCACCTCGGCCGGGTCCACGCCGGCACGCTGAACGGCGTGCTGGATGACGTGGCCGGACAGCGTGGCGCCGTGGGTCATGTTGAAGCCGCCGCGCCAGGACTTGGCCAGCGCGGTGCGGGCGGTCGATACGATTGCGACGTCGGTCATGGATATCTCTCCCGCGAAGGTCAGTTGAAGGTCTTGCCCTCGGCCGCGAGCCGGGCGAGCAGGGGCGCGGGCTTCCAGAAGTCGCGGTGGCCACGAGGATTGGCCGCGAAGCCCTCCATCGCGCGCACCACGTTCATCAGGCCCACGGAGTCGGCGTAGAGCATCGGGCCACCGCGGTACACGGGGAAGCCGTAGCCCGTCAGGTACACGAGGTCGATGTCCGAGGCGCGCTGGGCGATGCCTTCCTCCAGGATGCGCGCGCCCTCGTTGACCAGCGCGAAGACGCAGCGCTGGACGATTTCCTCGTCGCTCAGCTTGCGCGGCGTGACGCCCAGCTCCTTGCGGCACGCGTCGATGACGGCGTCCACCGCCGGGTCATGCAGGGCATCGCGGCGGCCGGGCTCGTAGCGGTAGAAGCCGGAGCCGGTCTTCTGGCCGAAGCGGCCCATCTCGCACAGCCGGTCCGCGATGAGCACGCGCCGCATGTCCGGGCGCTCCGCGTACTGGCGCTTGCGGATGGCCCAGCCGATGTCGCCGCCCGCAAGGTCCGCCATCTTCAGCGGCCCCATGGCGAAGCCGAACGCCTCGATGGCGCCGTCCACCTGCCGAGGCGACGCGCCCTCCTCGAGCATCAGCAGCGCCTCGCGCTGGTACATGGCAATCATGCGGTTGCCGATGAAGCCGTCGCACACGCCGGAGACCACCGCCGTCTTCTTGATGGTCTTCGCCAGCTGCATGAGGGTGGCGAGCACGTCGCTGCCGGTCTTCTCGCCGCGGATGACCTCCAGGAGCTTCATCACGTTGGCGGGGCTGAAGAAGTGGGCGCCCACCACGTCCTGGGGCCGCTTCGTGAAGCCGGCGATGCGGTTGAGGTCCAGCGTGGAGGTGTTGCTCGCGAGGATGGCGCCCGGCTTGCACACCTCGTCCAGCTTGCGGAACACGGCCTCCTTGACGGACATCTCCTCGAAGACGGCCTCGATGACGAGGTCGGCCTGGCGCAGGTCGTCGTAGGAGAGGGTGGGCTTGAGGAGGGCGAAGCGCTGCTCGGCCTTGTCGGCCTTGAGCTTCCCCTTGGCGACCTGGCCCTCGTAGATCTTCCGGATGGAGGCGAGGCCACGGTCCAGCGCCTCCTGCTTCATCTCCAGGAGGACCACGGGGATGCCGGCGTTGAGGAAGTTGATGGCGATGCCGCTGCCCATGGTGCCGGCGCCGATGATGCCCACGGACTGGATGGTGCGGGCGGGCGTGTCCTCGGCGACGCCAGCCACCTTGGAGGCGGCGCGCTCGGCGAAGAAGGCGTGGCGCAGGGCGCGCGACTCGGAGGTCTGGATGAGGTTGACGAAGGCCTCACGCTCGACCTTCATGCCCTCGTCGAAGCTCTTCGTGACGGCGGCCTCCACCGCGTCCACGCACTTGAGCGGGGCGGGGAAGTTCTTGGAGGCGGCGCCCACGGCGGTGCGGGCGTACAGGAAGAAGGCCTCGGGCTTCGGGTGCGTCGCGGTGAGGTCGCGCACGCGCTTGAGTGGGCGGCCCTCCTCGACGACGACGCGGGCGAAGGCGAGCGCGCCCTCCAGCAGGTCGCCCTCGACGAAGTGGTCGAAGAGGGGAGTGCCCTGGAACATCTCCGAGGGCACGGTGGCGCCGGAGACGATCATGTTGAGGGCGGCCTCCACGCCGATGAGGCGCGGCAGCCGCTGGGTGCCGCCCGCGCCGGGCAGCAGGCCCAGCTTGACCTCGGGCAGGGCAATCTGCGCGCCGGCCTTGGCCACGCGGAAGTGACAGCCGAGCGCCAGCTCCAGGCCGCCGCCCATACACGCGCCGCCAATGGCGGCGATGACGGGCCGGGAGGACGACTCCACGTAGTGGATGACGGTGCCGAGGTTGGGCTCCGCGAGCGCCTTGGGCGTGTTGAACTCGCGGATGTCCGCGCCGCCCGAGAAGGCCCTGTCGGAGCCGATGAGGACGACCGCCTTCACCGACGGGTCCGCCTCCGCCTTCCGGAGTCCCTCGACGATGCCAGTGCGCACCGAGTGGCCCAGGCCGTTCACCGGCGGGTTGTCCAGCCGGATGACGGCCACACTGCCGTGCTGCGCGTAGTGGGTGCTGCTCATGTCAGCTCCTCTCTCGCAGCCGCGCGCCGCGAGCCGGGTGAGTCACTCTGGCAAAGTGACTCACCTTGAGTTTTGCTGTCAAGGCGGCTATTTCGGATTCATGACAACAAGTCGACCCAAGTCCGCTGGCCGGAAGAGGAATCCGGCACCGAGCCCGAAGGCGACGCGGCTGTCGCGGGAGCTGGCGGGGCAGGGGGCGAAGGTGAAGGCCACGCCGCTGGATGCGTTCCAGCTGGCACGGAAGAAGTGGCTGGCGGGAGAACGCATCGACATCGGGGCGCTCGCGAAGGAGCTGGGCGTGGGTCGGGCGACGATGTTCCGCTGGGTGGGCAGCCGCGAGCTGCTGCTCGGAGAAATCATCTGGTCCATCCAGAAGCCCTTCATGGAGAAGGCCCGGGCGGAGGTGAAGGGGAAGGGCGCGGAGTACGTGGCGGGCGTCAGCGAGCGGCTGATGAAGGCGATTCTTTCGTTCGCCCCGCTGCGGCGCTTCATCGAGAGCGACCCCGAATACGCGCTGCGCATCCTCACGTCGAAGAGCAGCACGGTGCAGAGCCGCAACGTGGAGCTGATGCGCGAGGTGCTTCAGGAGCAGGTGGCGAAGGGGCACCTGAAGCCGCCGCTGCCGGTGGACACGCTGGCCTACGTCATGGTGCGCCTGGGCGAGGCGTTCGTGTACGCGGACGTCATCAGCGGCCGCGAGCCCGCCATCGACGAGGCCACCGCCGCCAACCTCGTGCTGCTGGGCGGCCGGGCGAAGTGAGGGCGGGCCGGGCCAGGTAGGGGCTTGGTCATCAGGAACCCGGGCGCGGTGCCTTTGGACGACGCCCGTTGCGGCTCAGGAGCGTGGCCGGGCGCGTCGGGCGATGGCCTCGATACGCGCCATGTTCTTCTCGCCCCATTCCCCCAGCGGCATGAGCGCGGCGTTGAGCGAGTGGCCCAGCTCGGTGAGCGAGTACTCCACCTTCGGCGGCACCTGGTGGAACACCTCGCGATGCACCAGCCCACTCGCCTCCATCTCCTTGAGCTGCAGAATCAGCACCCGCTCGCTGATTCCGGTCACCGAGCGCTTCAGCTCCGCGAAGCGAAGGGTCTCCACGTGCAACGCCCACAGGATGAGCGCCTTCCACTTGCCGCCCATGACATCGATGGCCGCGTCCAGGCCACAGGTGTACTTGCTTCGCTTCATCCCAGACTCCTACGAACAAAAAGGTCAGTACCCGATAAAATAGACGGTACTTGATGGTTTGTCTGTCGTGCTCCAAGTATGGCGCGTTCCCGGTGAGGCCGGGGAACGCACATCCCTCGAAGTCGGATGACCTTGCCATGCACTTGAACAAGACACAGACAAACGACTCCCCCACGGCGGTGACTGTCATCGGGCTCGGCTCCATGGGCACCGCGTTGGCCCAGGCCTTCCTCGCTGCCGGACACCCGACGACGGTGTGGAACCGCAGCGTCGCCAAGGCCGCGCCGTTGGTTGCCCAGGGCGCGGTGCAGGCCCGGACCGTCGCGGACGCAATCTCGGCGAGCCCGCTCGTCATCGCCTGCCTGACCACCTACGATGCCACGCTTCAGGTGCTGGAGCCCGCCACGGCCATGCTGAAGGGGCGCACCCTCATCACGCTGAACACCGGAACCCCGGCCGGCGCCCGCGGGGTGGCCGACTGGGCGGCACGGCACGGCATCCGCTTCCTGGACGGAGCGGTGAAGAACCGCCCCGACGCGGTCGGAAAGCCGGACACCCTGCTGTACTACAGTGGTGACAAGGCCGTCTTCGACGAGTACGAGGCGACGCTGAAGGTGCTCGGTGGCGACACCGTCTTCCTCGGCACCGAGCCCGACCTCGCCGCGCTGTACGAGCTGGCCGTGGGTGGCACCCTGTTGCCCGCGCTCCTGGGCTTCTTCCAGGGAGCCGCCCTCGTCGGCAAGCGGGGCAGGAGCGCGAGCACACTGGTGCCGTACACCATCAAGTGGCTGCAGATGATCTGCGCGGCGCTGCCGAGGCTGGCGCAGGAAATCGATACCGGCGACTACAGCCAGCCGGCCTCGTCACTGGGCCTGTTCTACGAGGGCATCCCCTACGACCATGAGATTGGGGCGGAGGGGAACATCGACGTCACCTGGCACGAGCCCATGCATGACCTGCTGCGGCGAGCAGTCGCGGAGGGACACCGCGAGCACAGCATCTCGGCACTCATCGAGATGCTCAGGAAGCCCGCGCCCGCCGCATGACTTCGCGGCAGCGGAGGCCGGCCATGGACCGTGTGCCCGGTCGAGCGCGTGGTCCACCAGGGGCAGCCGCATGAAGCCCGGAGTTGTGGGGTCCGCTCCGCGCTCAAGGTGCTGCGACCGGGCGAGGTGATTCGGAGCCCCTGACGGGAACAGCAACCAGGCAGGAATACGCCGCCGGCCGCACCGTTGACACCCCGCGCGAGGGCTTGTTAAGCCCCCACTTAACACCCCTCCACCGCGGGAGTACGGATGACACACGCGACATGGGTCCTGGCGGGGCTGGCGGTCCTGCTGCTGGTGGGCAAGGGGCTGCAGGTGTTGCAGCGGCGGACGGGGATTCCGGACGCGCTGGTGCTGCTGGCGCTCGGAGCGTTGGCGGCGCAGTCCGGAGTGCTGGATGTGCGCGGGTTGGGCAAGCTGGTGCCCGTCTTCACCACCAGCGCGCTGGTCCTGCTGCTGTTCGAGGGGGCCATCGACGTGCGCGTGGAGGAGCTGCGCCGCTCGGCGCGCGCCACGCTGCTGCTGACCTGTGTGAGCTTCGTCTTGTCCACGCTGGCGGTGGCGGTGGTCGGGTTCCTCCTGCTGGGGATGGACGTTCTTCAGGCGTTGTTGCTCGGCAGCATCCTCGGGGGCACGTCGTCGTCGGTGGTGGTGCCCCTGGTGCGCGGGCTGCGGCTGGGCAAGGACCTTCAGCTGGTGCTCACGCTGGAGTCCGCGCTGAATGACGTGCTGTGCGTGGTGGGGGCGCTGGTGTTGCTGGCGCTCTGCCAGGGGCAGGCGCTGGATGGCTGGACGCTGACGCTGGGCCTGGGGCGTGACATCGGCGCGGCCCTGGTGCTCGGGGTGGTCTGCGGGGGCGCGCTGGCGCTCGCGCTCGGGACGCTTCGGGGCCGGGGCTCCAGCTTCATGGTGCTGCTGGCGGCGCTCTTCCTCGTGTACGCGCTGGCCGAGGGACTCACGGGGCAGGGCGTCCTGGCGTGCCTGGCGTTCGGCATGGTGCTGGGCAGCGCGCCCATGTTGCTGGCCTGGGCACCGGGCGGGGCGCGG
>NZ_JABBJJ010000043.1 GCF_012933655.1 Pyxidicoccus fallax
CCCGCCGACGCCCACCCCGACGCCCACGCCCACCCCGGGCAAGGACAAGTTCGGCGTGACGATGCTGTACCCGACGAAGGCCAGCGGCGAGCAGTGGTTCCTCGCGGACAACGCCACGTCCGACAGCCGCTTCGACCCGCAGAAGACCATCACCCGCAACGCGGACGGCTCCTGGAAGATGAAGAACAGCCAGGTGCGCATGTCCGTCTTCACGTCCACTGGCTACAGCTCGTCCAGGATTCCCACGTACGACCGGGACGTGCTGGCCAGCCGCGGCTACATGCAGGCCGCGAACGACTGGAAGAACGTGGAGATGACGGGCTTCGTGAAGCTCAACGCGGCGCAGGACGGCTCGGACAACTTCGACTGGTACGCGCGCGGCGGCAAGCACAACGACAACAACTCCGGCTGCGAGGGCAGCAGCTACAAGGCGGGCCTGCACTATGACGGCCGCGCCCGCTGGCAGAAGGAGACGTGGCACGTCTCCTACGAGCAGGCGTCCTACAAGTCCGCCACCACCGCCCTCAAGGGCCGCTGGGTGGGCTTCAAGGCGGTGATGCGCAACACCACCGTCAGCGGCAAGGAGGCCGTGCGCCTGGAGATGTACGTCAACGAGAACGCCGACAAGGTCACCTGGAAGAAGGTCTACGACATGATGGACTCCGGCGCCTGGGGCGGCGACGCCCAGCACTGCGGCGGCGCCGTGGGGGCCATGCCCATTACGTGGGGCGGTCCCATCGCCACGTTCCGTTGGGACAACGCCAACGACGTGGACTTCAAGTGGCTGTCGGTCCGCGAAATCCAGCCGTAGTCCCGGCTGGCCTGAATTGATTCACTGAAACACGAGGGCGCGGGGGCATTGTCTCCTCGCGCCCTTTTCGCGTGCGGGGGCGGGCTTCGGGCTTGGGCGCCGCGTCGGGCGGGGTGAAGATGCCCGGCATGGAAGCCCTCGAGCGCTGGTTCCGCCTCAAGGAACGCGGCACCACCGTGGCCACGGAGCTGCGGGCCGGCGTGACGACGTTCCTGACGATGGCGTACATCCTGCTGGTCAATCCGCAAATCCTCGCGGAGGCGGGGATGCCGGCGGACGACGTGGTGTTCGCCACGGCGGTGGGCTCGGCGGTGGCCACGTTCATCATGGGCGCGTACGCCAACTTCCCGTTCGCGCTCGCGCCCGGCATGGGCATCAACGCCTACTTCACCTACGGCATCGTGCAGGGGCTGGGCGTGGACTGGCGCGTGGCGCTCACCGCCGTCTTCGCCGAAGGGCTCATCTTCCTCTTCCTGTCCTTCGGCGGCGTGCGCACGGTGCTCATCAACGCCATCCCCGAGTCGCTGAAGCTGGCCACCACCACGGGCATCGGCCTGTTCCTGGCGCTCATCGGCCTGCGCAACGCGGGCATGGTGGTGGCGAGCCCCGCCACGCTGGTGCAGCTGGGCAACCTGCACGAGGGTGGCGTGCTGCTGGGCTTCGCGGGGCTGCTCCTCATCGGCGCGCTGGTGGCGCGGCGGGTGAAGGGGGCGCTGCTCATCGGTATCGCCGCGGTGGCGGTGGGAGCGTGGGCGCTGGGGCTGGCGCCGGGCCCGTCCGGCATCTTTCGCTGGCCCTCCCTGCCGCGCGAGACGCTGGGCGCGCTGGACTTCAGTGGCCTGTTCAGCGCGAAGGTGCTGGGCGTGACGCTGGCGCTGCTCTTCGTGGACGTGTTCGACACGGCGGGCACGCTGCTGGGCATGGGGCGCATGGGCGGCTTCCTCACGCCCAAGGGTGAATTGCCGGGCGCGGGGAAGGCCTTCGTCGCGGACGCGGTGGGAACCATGGCCGGCGCCGCGCTGGGGACGAGCGCCATCACCACGTACATCGAGTCCGCCGCGGGCGTGGAGGACGGCGGGCGCACCGGCCTCACGGCGGTGACGGTGTCCGGGATGTTCCTCCTGGCGCTCTTCTTCACGCCGCTGCTCACCTCCATCCCCGCGGTGGCCACGGCGCCCGCGCTGGTGGCGGTGGGGGCGATGATGATGTCCGGCGCGGTGGAGGTGCCCTGGACCCGCTTCGACGAGGCGCTACCGGCCTTCCTCACGGTGGCGCTGATGCCCTTCACCTATTCCATCGCCCACGGCGTGTCGGCGGGCATCGTCAGCTATGCGGTGCTCAAACTGCTGATGGGCCGCCCGCGGGACGCCCACCCGGTGCTGTATGTCCTGGCGGTGTTGCTGGGCGTGTACCACGCGTTCGCCTGAGGGGCGGCCGACAGGGCTTTCAATGGGCGCCATCAGCCCCGGGGCGGAGTAGGCTGGGAGACGGGGGCTTCCCCGGCCTGTCTCCGGGGTTCCCGTAGTCGACACACGCCCTCATCCGTGCTCTCCATTCGCCCGCCATGGCCATGAACGTCCAGACCGCCACCGCGTCGTCCGACCGCATCTGGGAGAAGGAAATCCTCCCGGCGCTCGAGCGCTACATCCGCATCCCCAACAAGTCGCCTTCCTTCGACCCTGACTGGGTGAAGTCCGGCCACATGGAAGCCGCGGTGCAGCTCATCGCGGACTGGTGCCGCGCGCAGGCCCAGCACCTGCCCGGCCTGGAGCTGGAGGTCATCCGCCTCAAGGACGAGAAGGGCAACCCCCGCACCCCCGTCATCTACATGGAGGTGCCGGGCACCAAGGGTGACGACACCGTCCTCTTGTACGGCCACCTCGACAAGCAGCCGGAGATGACCGGCTGGCGCGAGGGCCTCACGCCGTGGACGCCGGTGCGCGAGGGCGACAAGCTCTACGGCCGCGGCGGCGCGGACGACGGCTACTCCGCCTTCGCCTCGCTGGCGGCCATCCGCCTCCTGAAGGAGCAGGGCCTGCCGCACGCGCGCTGCGTGGTGCTCATCGAGGCGTGCGAGGAGAGCGGCAGCTACGACCTGCCGGCCTACATCGAGGCGCTGGCGCCGCGCATCGGCAAGCCGTCGCTCGTGGTGTGTCTGGACTCGGGCTGCGCCAACTATGACCAGCTCTGGATGACCACGTCGCTGCGCGGCATCGTCGGCGGCAACCTGCGCGTGGACATCCTCACCGAGGGCGTGCACTCGGGTGACGCGACGGGCATCGTCCCGTCGTCCTTCCGCATCCTGCGGCAGCTGCTGTCGCGCGTGGAGGACGAGGCCACCGGCAACATCAAGGTGGAGGGCCTGCACGTCGAGATTCCCGAGGCCCGGCGCCAGCAGGCGCGCGAGGCGGCGAAGGTGCTGGAGAAGGAGGTCTTCACCAAGTTCCCCTGGGTGCCCGGCTCGCGCCCGGTGTCGAACGACGGCGCGGAATTGGTGCTCAACCGCACCTGGCGCCCGGCGCTGGCGGTGACGGGCGTGGACGGCATGCCGCCCCTGAGCAACGCGGGCAACGTGCTGCGGCCCTTCACCACCTTCAAGCTGTCCATGCGCATCCCCCCGCGGCTGGACCCGAAGGCGGGCATGAAGGCGCTGAAGGAGGCGCTGGAGAAGGACCCGCCGTACGGCGCCAAGGTGACGTTCGAGGGTGAGAAGGCCAGCGTCGGCTGGGACGCGCCCCCGCTGTCGCCCTGGCTGTCCAAGGCGGTGGAGTCCGCCTCCTCCACGTACTTCGGCCGGTCGGCCATGGCCATGGGCGAGGGCGGCACCATCCCCTTCATGGGCATGCTGGGCGAGCGCTTCCCCGAGGCGCAGTTCCTCATCACCGGCCTGCTCGGGCCGGGCAGCAACGCGCACGGGCCCAACGAGTTCCTCCACATCCCCACCGGCAAGAAGCTCACCTGCTGCGTGGCCAGCGTCATCGCCGACCACTTCCAGCGGTAGGCGGAAAGCCGTCCCACGGGCCCGCGTGGCGCTTCGCCGCGCGGGCCTTGTTGTTCCCGGGTTGCACCGGGGCGCTGTCGGTGGGCATCTCGCTGCTGGGCCCGGTGCGCTACCTCAAGAAGTACCCGAGCTACCTGAAGATGGAGGCCCTGCCGAGTTCACCGCGGGCCTCATCGACGAGGGCGTGCGCGCCACCCACGTGCTGCCCCAGATGGAGCTCCAGGAAGTCTCACCCACGCGCTTCGACCTGCTGGTGCGCTGGTAGCACGTCCCCAGCGCACCCCAGGGAGCGGCCGACTACAGGCAGCCGATGAGGTTGTCGTAGACGGTCTGCCCGGTGCCCGGCACCGTCGCGTACAGCGGCGAGGGACCGGAGAGCGCGGACAGGAACGCGCTGACGGAGGTGCCAGGGGCCACGGCGATGGGGCAGGTGAAGGACTGCGTCTCCACCGTGATGGCGCCGGTGAAGTAGTTCACCTCCTCGTTGCTGGCGGCGAAGACCCACACGCACTGGCCAATGTTGCCCGAGCGCTGGTTGACGGAGCAGCGGAAGCGCAGCGACTGGATGTTGCTGTAGTCGCCCTCGCAGAACGTGTCGCCGCAGATGTCGTCGAAGTTCTGCGTGAGGTTGGAGCGCAGCGTGTACCAGGCCGTGATGTCCGCCTCGGACGTCAGGTAGCTGGCAATGTCGACGAAGCCCCGGTTGGAGGTCTGCGCGACGGCGACGGAGGAGACGGAGAGACCCAGGACAGCCACGACAAGCGACGAACGCATGCTCACGGACAACCTTCCTTGTCAGGGGTGAAGTCCGCATAGTCCTACAAAACCGGGTTGCTTGGGCAACAAGATGGAAACAGCAGTGCCCTGTGTTCCCTATCTGGAGGAATCCCGATGAAGCTCTACTTCAATCCCCAGAGTCGCGCGGTCATCGCGAAGTGGATGTTGGACGAGTGCGGCGCGAAGTACGACCTGGTGCACGTCGACCTGCAGAAGCGCGAGCACAAGTCGCCGGAGTTCCTGGCCATCAACCCCGCCGGCAAGCTGCCCGCGCTGGTGGACGGCGAGGCGCGGCTGTTCGAGAACGCGGCCATCTGCCTGTACCTCGGTGACAAGTTCCCCGAGGCCCGGCTCGCACCGAAGCCGGACGCGCCGGAGCGCGGGCGGTACCTGTCGCTGGTGGTCTACTCGACGTCGCAGTTGGAGCCGTCCATGGGCGACTTCCTGATGAACCTGGAGACGCCGCCGCAGCGGGGCTGGACGGACTTCACCTCCGCGCTGAACGCCGTGGAGCGCGAGCTGGGCAACGGGCCGTGGCTCTTTGGCGACTGGTTCACGGCGGCGGACGTGATGATTGGCTCGATGTTCATCTGGGCCCGCATCCAGGGCCACCGCAGCGGCCGCCCGTCGATTGACGCCTACGTGGACCGGCTGCTGCAGCGGCCCAAGGGGCTGAGGCCGAGCTGAGCGCGCACGCGCGTTATCCCGGGTTAATGAGACCGGGCGGACGGGCCCGTACAACCTCGAGCGTCAGGAGGCGGTATGGCCAGGACGCTCGGGGAAGCGAAGGTGGTGTTGATTACCGGCGGCACACATGGCGTGGGCCGGGCGCTGGTGGAGAAGTACGCGCGCGAGGGGTGGCGGGTCGCGACGTGCTCGCGGCGCGAGGAGGAGCTGCGCACGCTGGAGCGGGAGGTCTCCGGCGCGCGGGGCTTCGTCTGCGACGTGGGGCGCGCCGAGGAGCGGCGCCGGCTGCTCGAGGCGGTGCGGCGCGAGGTGGGGCCCGTGCAGGGACTCATCAACAACGCCGCCATCCAGCACGCCTATGGGGTGTCGGAGGCCGGGGCGCTGGAGGACCGGCTCGACGAGGAGGTGCGCATCAACCTGGTGGCGCCGCTCGCGCTCGGGCACGCCGTGCTGGCCGAGGTAGCCTCGCGGGGTGGCTTCATCGCGAATGTCTCCTCGGGGCTGGCGTACATCCCCCGGTCCCGCTCGCCGGTCTACTGCGCGACGAAGGCCGCGCTCTCCATGTACACGCGGTCCGCGCTGCTGCAGCGGCCGGGGGCTCGCTTCGTGGAGGTGGTGTTGCCGCTCGTCGACACGCGGATGACCGCGGGCCGGGGGAGCGGGAAGCTGAGCCCCGCCGCCACGGCCGAGCAGATTCACGACGGCATTGCCAGCGGCGCCTCCGTGGTCCACGTGGGGAAGACGCGGCTGCTGCCCTTCCTGTTGCGCGTGGCGCCCGGACTGCTGGCGCGGGTGATGAACCGCGAGGACGCGCCGCGCCACACGGCGGAGCTGCCGGCGGGCGGGGTACCCCCCTGATGAACGGCCCGCCGAAATTCGCCGCCGCCGCGTTCGCGCTGTCCGGGGACGTGACGCAGAAGGTGATGATGCGCCCTCCCTGAAGCCCTATCCTGTGCGAGCCATGGCTGAGACGGGCCCGGAGCGCGAGGAGCTGCTCTCCCTTCGACGGGGACTGGAGGGCCTCGCGCCGCTTCCGGACGCCGCGTGGCGCGACTTCGCGAAGGTGCTGAAGAGGCGTCGGCTGAAGGCGTCGGAGACCTGGGTCCGGCATGGAGACACGCCGGACCAGGTGGCGGTGCTCTCCAGCGGGCTCATGCGCCTGTACTACCTGCGCGAGGACGGGCGAGAGCTCATCAAGGGCTTCATCCGCCCCGGAGGCTGGGTGGCCATCCTGGACGCGTTGCTGCTGAAGCAGCCGAGCCGCGTCACGGCGGAGGCGCTCGCTCCCTCCACGCTCTGGACGCTGCCGTACCGCGAGCTGGAGCGGCTGTGCGAGGCGCACGCCTTCTGGGGGCTCGCGACGCGGCGGTTGCTGGAGCGGCTCTACGTGCGGAAGGTGCAGCGCGAGGCCGCGTTCCTGCTCGACAGCCCGGCGGACCGGTACCTCGAGTTCCTGCGGGAGTTCGCGGATGTCCAGGCGCTCATCCCCGACTACCACGTGGCCTCGTACCTCGGCGTGACGCCGGTGGCGCTGAGCCGGATTCGCGGACGGCTCGGGTTGGTGAAGCGGCCGGCGCGTTCAGCCCGTTAGTGGAGAGCAGGCGACCCGGCGGGCCCAGGGGCGCCTCCTCCCGGGGCGCGGTGGGAACCTCGAGAGCGGGCCCTGCCTGGCACGCCTGACAGCGGCCGGGCATGTGTCTCCGCGGCGCGCGGCCATGCGGGTGCTGGTCCCCAGCCCTGGCCGTCCCCACTGTGCCCTCATGGAGATGGAGCTGCCGGTGATGGACCGCGCCGTGGCGGCGGGCCGCGTGAGCCCACGCGGAGTTCGCTTGTGGATGCGCTCGCCGGGAGGCGGCGTCCACCGCCTGGAGCTGTGGCTGGACGCGGCACCCTCGGAGGGAGTCGCCTTCGCCTTCGACATGGGGGACCGCTCCCAGGCCGACCACACCTTCTCCTTCGCCTATCCGGACGACATCCCCGGCGCGCGTCCGCTGGAGCCGGTGACGCGCTACGGCTTCCGCATCCGCCGCGCGGATGGCGTGCTCGTCGGCGAGGGGCGCTTCGAGACGCTCCCCGCGCGGCGCGCCCAGATGCCCCGGCGCTTCTGCATCGGCGTGGCGAGCTGCCACCAGCCCTTCGACCAGGACGGGCGGATGCACGAGATGGGCATCCGCATGCTGCGCGTGGCGCGCGTCGCCTGGGAGCGCTGCGACGTGAAGCAGGTGCTGTGGACGGGGGACCAGCTCTACGCGGACTTCCCGGAGTCGCAGTCCCTCTTCGACCCGGAGTACTTCAAGCAGGTGGGGCCGCCGGGCCGCGCCAGCCTGCTGGAGTGCACGCACGACGAGGCGCGCGCGGTGTATCACGCGCGCTACCGGCGCAACTGGGGCCACCCGGACTGGCTCGCGCTCCAGGCGCGCTTCCCCGGCTATCCCATCCTCGATGACCACGAGGTGGCCGACAACTACGGCTCCCTGCCCGAGCACCACCACGCGAAGTGGCGCCACCTGCGCGACGCGGCCGAGGCCGCCTACCGCGACTACCAGCACTCGCGCGTGGAGCCGATGCGGCCCGGTGACGACGGCCCCTACGACTATTCCTTCGAGTACGGCGCCGCCGCGGGCTACGTGCTCGACGTGCGCTCCGAGCGGCGCTCGGCGGATGGGGACCATGCGCGCGTCTTCGCACCGCACCAGCTGGAGCACTTCGCCACGTGGCTGAACGCGAACGCCGACGCGCCGGTGCTATTCATCGTGGTGAGCGTGCCGCCGTTCTTCATGCCGGGCTGGCTGTCACGGCTGGCCCGCTACGTACCGGGCAGCTTCCGCGAGGACGCGCATGACCGGTGGGTGCACCCGCAGTACCGCGCCGACCGTTGCCGCCTGCTGGAGCTCATCAAGCACCACCAGCTGCGCCACCCGAGGCAGCGAGTGGTGCTCGTGGGCGGCGACGTGCACGTGGGCTACGCGGCCCGGTGCGACTGGCGCACGGACCCGCCGACGTCGCTGTACCAGTTCGTGTCGAGTTCCATCACCCACAAGCTGTCGTCGCTCGACTGGCACCTGGCACGCCACCTGCCGCGCACGCACTTCGTGATGTCTGATTTGGACGGGCGCTCGGCGCGCATCCACCTGCTGGGCGGCAACCTCGCGCGCGTCTTCGAGCAGCCGGTGGGCGGCCTCAACGTGGGCGCCATCGAGGTGGAAATCGACGGTGACGAGGCCCGGCTCAACTTCAAGCTGTACGGCGAGGACGAGGACACCCCGGACGAACCGAAGCTCCTGTTCGAGTCGGGCTTCCAGTAGGCGCTCCGCCCCGGGAAGGGCGAGAGCGCGGGGCTCAGCGGCCCGTCTTGATGCCCAGGTTGCCGCCCGTCTTCTTCGTGGCCGAGCCGCCCGTCTTGCCCGACACGCGCTTCAGCTCCAGTCGCAGCGCGTCGTCCTTGGCGGACACCTGCTGAGTCACCGGCTCGTATCCGTTCAGCGCGACCGTCACCGACACCGGCGCGGCGTCCGGGGGCAGGTCCAGGCTGGTGGGCGTCGGCTCGCCGAGCTCCGTGCCGTTGACGCTGACCTTCGCCCCGGGCGGCTCGGTGATGACGGGCAGCTTCACGCGCACGGCGGGCGGCTGCCTCGGCGCCTCCTGGGGCGCGGGGCGGGTGTTCGCGGCCGGCTGCGCCACGGCGACCTGGGGCGGCGGCTGCGCTGGGGGCGTGGCCTCGGGCGTGCGGAGGAAGCCCATCGCCGCGCCCGCGATGAGCAGGCCCGCGCCGGCCACCACCACCGGTACCCACGGAATGCGCCGCTGCTCGGCGGGCCGGGCGTCCAACGCCGCGGTGCCCCGCGTCTTCTCCCGCGCGGGCTGCGCGGCCTGCTCCGCCTGACGCGAGCGCGTCCCCGGGACGGCGCCCTGCGGCGAGCGGCCGGCCACGCGCGACACCGCCGAGCGCGGCGCGCCGGGCACGCCGCTCAACGACGAGTTGGAGCGCGAGTCCAGGTCCGCGTCCTCGGCGAGCTGGTCCAGCTTCGCCGGGTCCGCCTCCGTGGCGATGCGCTCGGCGTACACGTCCCGCAGGTACGCGGACAGGTGCGCGCTGCTGGAGGGCAGCCGCAGGTTGAGCGCGTAGTCCTCCAGCGCCAGCCGGAAGGCCCCGCAGTCGCGGTAGCGCGCTTCCGGCGTGGGCGCCAGCGCCTTGAGGAGGATGTCATCCAGCCCCGGCGGCAGCCTGGGGTTGAGCTGCGACGGCCGCGGCACCTGGCAGTCCTTCACCAGTCGCAGCGTCATCAGGTCCGACTCGCCCTTGAAGAGGCGCTTGCCCGTGAGCAGCTCCCACATGACGACGCCCAGCGCGAACAAGTCACTGCGCGCGTCGATGGTCAGCCCGTTCGCCTGCTCGGGGGACATGTAGGGGTACTTCCCCTTCAGCACGCCCGTGGCGGTGTTCTGGCTGCTGGTGGCCGCCTTGGCCACACCGAAGTCGATGACCTTCACCCCGCCGTCGAAGCCGACGAGGATGTTCTGCGGCGACACGTCGCGGTGCACCAGCCGCAGCGGACGGCCCTGCGCGTCACGCGCCTGGTGCGCGTAGTCCAGCCCCGCCGCCGCGTCCGCGATGATGCGCAGGATGAGTCCCACCGGCAGCGGCTTGCCATGCGCTCGGGAGAACTTGTCCAGACGACGCACGTCGTCACCCTGGACGTACTCCATGGCCAGGCAGTGCCGGCCTTCAATCTCCGTCAGGTCGAGGATGGTGATGAGGTTGGGGTGCGTCAGCCGCGCCACCAGCCCCGCCTCCTCGAGGAACATCGTGAGGAACTCATCGTCCTCGGCGAGGTGGGGGAGGATGAGCTTGAGGACCACCAGCCGCTCGAATCCCGTCCCGTGCTCGCGCGCGAGGAAGATCTGCCCCATTCCGCCGGAGGCAATCTTCCGCAACAGCTCGTACTTACCGAATGGCACCGCCATGATTGTCCGGCGAGACTATCCCTGTTTCTCACCGGGTGGGAAATGCCAAGTCATGGATAACCCCACAGAAGGCTCGTCCCGCGGGGCAGGAGTCCAGTCGATGTAGGGCTCACGCCTTCATCTTGTAACCGGAACGCAACACTCCATAGGTGACAACTGTGGCCACCACGGCGACGCCGGCCAGGATGGCCCCGCCCATGAGGGGGGGGTAGATGCTGCGGCCGAGCAGCCCGTACCGCAGCCCCTCCACCATGTAGACCATGGGGTTGAAGAGGCTGATGGCGTTCCAGGGCGAGGGCAGCTCCCGCACCGAGTAGAAGACGCCGCCCAGGAAGGTGAGGGGCAGCATCACGAAGGTCGGGAAGAAGTTGATTTGCTCGAACTTCTCCGCCCACACGGCCGCGAGCATGCCGAGCACGCTGAAGACGTAGGAGGACAGAAGCAGGAAGTAGGCGGCCACCCACGCGTGCTCCAGGCTGAAGCCGGTGAAGACGGCGGCCACGGCCCAGGTGAGGCCACCCACCACGAGGCCGCGCACCATGGCGCCGCCGATGAAGCCGGCCATCAGCTCGCCGGGCCCCAGCGGGGACACCAGCAGGTCCACCACCGTGCCCTGGATCTTGGTGATGAACAGGGACGAGGAGCTGTTGAGGAAGGCGTTGTTGGCGATGCCGAGGAAGACGAGCCCGGGCACGATGAAGTGCAGGTAGGGCGAGCCCTCCACCGTCTGGATGCGGCCGGAGATGGAGTAGCCGAAGACGATGAAGTACAGCGTGGTGCTGATGAGGGGCGAGAGGACCGTCTGGCCCGGCACCCGCATGAAGCGGCGGACCTCCTTCGCGAACAGCGTCTGCATCCCGAGGACGTTCATGGTGGGCAGGGTGTGGAGCGCGGGGGTTGTCAGGCGGCCTGGGAGCGGCCCCGCAGGACTTCGATGAGCACGTCCTCCATGCGCGAGCGGCGCGTCTCCACGTCGGCGATGGGCTGCCCTTCCGCGTACAGCGCGCGGAGCAGCTCACCGGAGGGCGCGCAGCCCTCGCGCTCGACGTAGGTGAGGGTGCGGCCGTCCTCGGACAGGCGGGCGGCGAAGCGGCGGCCGGCCTCGGACAGGGCCGTCTGGGGGTGCTCGAAGGTGACGACGACGCGGCGCTCGCCGAAGCGGCGCAGCAGGGTGGCCTTGTCCTCCACCATCAGCAGGCGGCCCTCGTTGATGATGCCCACGCGGTCCGCCAGCTCCTCGGCCTCCTCGAGGTAGTGCGTGGTGAGGAGGATGGTGGTGCCGTCCGCGGCCAGCTTGCGCACGTAGGTCCACAAGTCGCGGCGCAGCTCCACGTCCACGCCGGCGGTGGGCTCGTCGAGGAAGACGAGGCGGGGCTTGTGCACCAGCGCCTTGGCGATGAGCAGCCGGCGCTTCATGCCGCCGGACAGGGCGCGCGTCATCGCGTCCTTCTTGCCCTGGAGGTTGAGGGCGGTGAGCACCTCGTCGATGCGCGCGTCGTCCCGGGGCCGGCCGTAGTAGCCGAGCTGGATGCGCAGGGACTCGGCCACGGAGAAGAACGGGTCGAAGTTGATTTCCTGCGGCACCAGCCCGATGTCGTAGCGCGGGGCCACCGGGTCCTTGTCCAGGTCCTTGCCGAAGACGCGGATGGTGCCGGCCGTCTTCTTCACCAGGCCGCACACGCTGCCAATCATCGTCGTCTTGCCCGCGCCATTGGGGCCCAGCAGCGCGAAGATTTCCCCCGGCCGGATGGACAGGTCCATCGAGTGCAGCGCGGTGAAGTCGCCGTAGCGCTTGGTGAGTCCCTGGAGCTCGAGGGCGGGGGTCGACATGGCGGGGCTTCCTCTAACACCTTCGAGGGCAGCGCGCTTGCCTCTGAGGGGTTCTTGTGGGGCCCGGGACAGCCGGATACCTTGCCGCGCTCCCCGCGGGAGGAGAATGACGCATGCCACCCGAGAACAGAGCCATCACGCGCATCCATGTCGAAGGCTACAGGTCGCTCCAGCGCGTCGACCTTGAACCAGGCCGCGTGACGGTGCTCATCGGCGCCAACGGGGCAGGCAAGTCGAATCTGCTGTCCCTCTTGCGGATGGTCGCGCTGATGCGGACGCAATCGCTCCGCCGGTATGTCGGTGAGGCGGGCGGGGCCTCGGCGCTCCTGCATTACGGCCCCAAGGTGACGAAGGAGCTGGTCGTCCGGCTGGAGTTCGAGCAGCCCACGGGCGCGAACGCCTATGGCGCTCGGCTGGGGTATGCGGCGGGTGACACCCTGCTCTTCCTGGACGAGACCGTCGAATATCGGCCAGTTGGGGTTGCGGCATTCAAGGTGACGTCCCTGGGGGCGGGGCACAAGGAGTCGATGCTGGAGGACGCGGCGGGTGAGCCGGGTGGCAAGACCGCGAAGACGGTGCGGTGGTGGCTGGCGAAAACGAACTTCTTCCACTTCCACGACACGTCTCTCGCCGCTCCGCTGCGGCAGAACTCCCGCCAGGAGGACGTCCACTTCCTTCGCTCCGATGGGAGCAACCTGGCCGCCTATCTGCGGTCTTTGTCCATCAGTGAGGACCCGGCGAGGCAGGCGGCATGGCGTCGCATCAGCCAGCTCGTCAGGCGCGTGGCTCCCTTCATCAAGGCCCTCCAGCCAACGCTGGTCGACCCCGCGCATCCGGAGACTTCGACTGTGCGGCTGGACTGGGTGGATGAGCGGGATGAAATCTTCGGTCCACACCAGCTCTCCGATGGAACGCTGCGCTGCATCGCGCTCTTCACCGCGCTCGGCCAGCCCGTGGACTCACTTCCCGCGTTCCTCAGCATCGATGAGCCGGAGCTCGGCCTTCACCCCGCAGCGCTCACCATCCTCGCCAGTCTCGTCCGTTCCGCCAGCGCGCACGCGCAGATTCTGCTGGCGACTCAATCTCCCGCGTTGCTCGACCTCTTCGAGCCTCAGGAGGTCGTCGTCACGGAGCGGGTTCAGGGGGCCACGACCTTCCGCCGCCTCGACGCTGAACAGCTCGCGGGATGGATGGAGGACTACAGCCTGTCCGAGCTCTACGACAAGAACGTCCTCGGGGGGCGTCCGTGAAGCGCCTCTTCATCGTGGTGGAGGGACCGACCGAGGAGGGATTCGTGAAGGGAGTTCTGGGTCCGCATCTGCAGGGGCGTTCCATCTTCACGTTCCCCATCATCGTGACGACCCGCCGAGACGAGTCCACCGGCGCCAAGCTGAACAAGGGTGGGGGACCCTGGCGGAACTGGTACAGGGACTTGAAGCGCGTCATGGGGGACAACCCGGGCCCCAATGTGGCCTTCACCACCCTCATCGACCTTTATGGGCTCCCCAAGGATTTCCCCCAAATCGAAGCACTCTCCACGATCAGGGACACCCTGCAGCGAGCATCCGAGGTCGAGGCGGTGATGTACCAGCAGTTCGGCGACCATCGCTTCATTCCCTATGCTCAGCGGCACGAGTTCGAGGCGTTGGTGCTGGCCGGGCTCGACAGCCTGGCCGGGTTCCTGGATGCCGAGGAGGACCTGAAAGGAGTCAAGCAATTGCGCTCCGAGGTCGCGAACCAGTCACCCGAAGACGTGAATGATGGCCGTGACACCGCGCCGTCCAAGCGACTGGAAGCCAGGATTCCGAGCTACAGCAAGACACTGCATGGTCCGCTCGTGGTCGAGGATGTGGGACTCGCGAGGCTCCGCGTGGTGTGCCCCCGCTTCCATGCCTGGGTGACGAGGCTGGAGGGGCTGTCGTTGGCACCCGCCTGACCGAACGACAATCGGCTCCGAACCGTGCGATGCGTTACCATCGCCGCCGGCCCGGCGCCCGACTCCCGGGCTCGCGCACTGGGGTGGAGACCGGACATGTCTCGCAACACGCGGTGGAGTGTGGCCCTCTTTGGCGTCCTGGCCCTGGTGTTCGTCATCGGGCTGGTCCTCACAGGGGGGCGGGAGGATGTGCCCGGAGCGGTGGTCGACGGGGCTCCGCTGTCGGAGGAGCAGGAGAAGGCCGCCTTCGCCCAGCAGCTGATGGAGGCGCTCCGTGCCTCGGGCGTCCCGGGCGAGCCGCGCTATGAGCCGCAGCACTTCCGCATCCAGACCCGGGGGCCGGATGGCGGCGTGGGAATGACGCTCTTCCTCGCCAACACCTACCGCGAGTACCAGGCCGCTCCACCCGAGCGGCGCGCCGAGGTGATCGCGCGCATGGTGAAGGTGAACCTGCCCGTCGACTCCCCGGCGAGCTACGAAGAGGTGCGCCCGAACCTGATGCTCGTGGTGCGTGCGCGCACCTCCTTCGAGCTGCTCGCCGAACACGTCGGAGGCCTCGGCCTTCCCAGCACCCGCGGAAAGGTGCCCGTGGCGTGGCGCCCGCTGGGCGAGGTGCTCGCCGTGGCGCTCGTCCAGGACACTCCGGATGCCATGCGCTACCTCTCCCCGGAGGACCTGGAGCGCTGGGGCGTCTCCTTCGACCAGGCCTCCGCCGACGCCGTGGCGAACCTGCGGCTTCTCGGGGCGGCGCCGCTGACGCCCCTGGCGCCGGGGGCCTGCGCGCTCTCCACGAACGACAGCTACGGCGCCTCGCGGCTGCTGCTGGGAGAGGTGATTCACCGCTGCGAGGTGAAGGGCGAGCCGGTGGTCCTGGTGCCCAACCGGGACACGCTGTTCATCACCGGCTCGGGCGACGCGAAGGGGTTGCTCGCGGTGGCGGAGGCGGCACAGGCCGCCATCCAGGCGCCACGCCCCGTGGACGGCCGCGCGCTGCGCCTCGCCCCCGACGGGTGGAAGCCCTTCCTGCCCGAGCCCGGCAGCCCTTCCCGGAGCATCCTCCAGCGGCTGGCGGTGGAGAGCCGGGCGAACGACTACCAGGAGCAGGGCGCACGCCTCGCGCAACAGCACGCGCGCGAAGGCACCGACCTGTTCGTCGCGGACTTCATCCCCGAGGACGACGAGCACGGCCGTTCCTTCGGACAGGCCGTCTGGGTCAGCGGCATCGACACGCTGCTGCCGCGCGCGGACGTCCTCATCTTCATGGACCAGGAGCTCGGCCCGAAGGCGCCTCCGGTCGCCGTCGTCCGCTGGGACCTGGTCGTCCGCGACGCCGGGCTCCTGCTGATGCCGGAGCCGGGCATGTACCCCGAGCGCTACCGCGTCACGGGGTTTCCCTCGAAGGCACAGCTCGAGAAGTGGAAGCGCGAGCCGACGGCCATGGATGTCCCCTGACGTCCTTCCGCGCCTCGGAAACCCGGGCTCCGTGCATTGACGGATAACGCCGATGCGAGCCCGGGAGCGTGCCTTGACTTCCTCGCGGGCCTGCGGTTGAACTGCGCCTCGTTTCGGTATTGAGAATCATTCTCAATACCGCATTTCGAGGAAGCGATGGCGCTCTCGACCGTGCTGGTGCTGCTGGGCATCGCCGTGCTCCACGGCGCCGCGGCTGCCGCGCCGGAGACGTGGCTCGCGCGGCACCGGGCGTGGGGGAGGGCGGGTGGTGGCCTCGTGCTCGCGGCGGGCGTGGTGCTGGCGGTAAGGGCGCAGGGGCTCGCGGTCGGGCTGACGTGCGCGCTGGTGCTGGCGATGCTGGGCACCACGCTGGTGGCGCTGTGCGCGCCATTGTGGCCCCGGGCGACGCGGTGGGTGCTGCCGGTGGGCGCCTTCGGTGTCGCGCTGCTGTGGCTGGGGGCTTCCTGATGGCACACGTGCATGGAGCGGGGCGCATCACCGCCGCCGTCACTGGCGCTCCCGGGGCCGCGGTGCTCGCGAGCGTGGCGCTCGCGGCGGCGCTGCCCGTTCCGGGAGATGTCCGACTCGTCGTCGCGATGCTGGCCGCCCTGCCCGCGGCGGCCACCGCCGCGTGTCTTGCCCTCCTCGCCCGGAGCGCGGTCCGCGCCTGGGTGGGCTCGGCCCTGGTCGCCTGCGTGGCGGCCGTCGTCCTGGTGCTCACGTGAAGCTCTCGCCCCGCTCGTACGCCATCCTCTGGGACGCACATGCCTGGGCCGGCGTGCTCTCGTCGCTGGTCCTCTTCGTGACGTTCTTCCTCGGCGCCTTCGCGCTCTTCGCGGAGGAGCTGTCCCCCTGGCAGGAGCCCACGTTCCGCGCGCCCATCGCGGTGTCCGAGGCCGAGGCCGTGCGGCTCGCGCAGCAGGTGGCGGACGCGGAGGCCGCGTCGAAGCCGGCGTGGTTCGGCATCTCCCTGCCCACCGACGAGGAGCCCTGGCTGCGCCTCTGGCGCGTGTCCCCGGAAGGAACCATCAAGCCCACGTGGGTGGACCCGGTGTCCGGCCGGCAGCTCGGCGAGCGCAGCGACCTGGGCGAGTTCCTCAACGCGATGCACTTCCTGGAGCCGCTGCCCGGCGGCAAGCACGTGACGGGCGTGGCCTCGGCGGTGCTGGTGCTGCTCATTGGCACGGGGCTCCTGCTCCAGCTCGGCCGCATGGTGCGCGAGTTCATCCAGTTCCGTCCCGGCGCGTCGCGGCGGGTGCTCTGGTCGGACGCGCACAAGGTGATTGGCGTCGTCACCGCGCCCTTCCTCCTCGTCTTCGCGCTCACCGGCGGCATCCTCTGGCTGGACGACTGGCTGGAGCCGGCGGTGGTGAAGACCTCCATGGCCGGGGACGCGAAGGCGCGCGAGCACGCCGTGGACTGGCCCTCTCCGCCCGCGCCCTCGGGGAAGGCCGCGGGAGCGCCGGACCTCGCCCGCGCGCTGGCGCTCGCGAAGGAGCGCTTCCCGCGCTCGGAGCATCACTGGTTCTTCTTCGACCACCTCGGTGACGAGAACGGCACGGTCCACCTGCCCGGTGAGAGCGAGGGCACGCTGCACGCCTTCACGCACGTGCGCGTGTCTCGCGAGGGCGCGCTCGTATGGGCGCGCGAGACGGGCGGCGGGTCGGCGTACACGCGCGTCATGGACCCGCTGTTCGGCCTGCACTTCGCCACCTGGGCCGGCTTCCCCGCCAAGGTCCTCTACGCGCTGCTCTCCTTCGTCTGCGCGTTCGGCATCCTCGCGGGCAACCTGCTCTGGCTGGAGCGGCGCCGCGCCAAGGCCCCGGGCCGCTTCGACCGCGTGCTCGCGAAGCTGACGTCGGGTGGCTGCGCGGGACTCGCGTTCGCCGTGGCGGCCGTCTTCACCGCCAACCAGCTCTTGCCGGGCACGCTCGCGGACCGCCCGCGCTGGGAGCACGCCGCCTTCCTCGCGGCCTGGGCGGTGGGCGTGGGCAGCGCCTTCCTGGACCGCTCCGCCGCGCGGCATGCCCGCCGCCTGCTCTTCGTCTCCGGCGCGGTGCTCGTCGTCGTGCCGCTGCTGGACGCGGTGCGCACGGGCCGGCTGCCCTTCGCCTCGGGCTCGTCCTTCGTGCTGGCCACGGAGGTGGGGCTCGTCGCGCTGGGGCTGCTCTGCGCGGGCGCCGCGCTCGTCATCCGCCGCCTCCAGCGGCCCACGCCCTCGACCTCACCTGCCGCGGTGGAGCCGGACGAGCCCGCCCCCGTGCCGACCTGAGCCACCGCGTTTCCCCCACTGAACGGAGTACTCCATGAGCAGGCTTCGCCGTCTCGCCGCCGCATCCACCTCCACGCTCCTCCTCGCCTCGGTCTCCACCGGCTGCGGCGACGACGACAAGAAGCCCGGCCCCGGCGCCGGGGAGGGCCCGGTGTACAGCCTGGCCACCACCGTCTCCTCCCAGGCGGGCTCCGCCACGTACGTGAGCGTCTTCGACTCGCTCGACGTCACCTCGCTGGACCTGGAGCAGGCGCGGGAGCACTCCGGCTTCGCGACGGTGGGCGCGGTGGATGGGATGCTCTTCGTCGCCGCCGGCGAGTCGCCGCAAATCACCCGCTACAACGTCACCTCGGACGGGAAGCTGGAAGAGGCGGGCCGGCTCAGCTTCGCCAACTACGGCCTGACCAGCGCGCCGTTCTACCACAACCACTTCGTGGACTCCTCGACGGCGTACATGCAGCTCGAGGAGGCCAAGCGCATCGTCTGGGACCCCACGGCGATGACCATCACCGGCACCCAGGAGGCGCCGGGCCTGGCGAGCGAGCGTGAGGGCCTGGTGGTGAGGGCCAGCTTCGACCGCGGCGTGGTGGCGCGGGAAGACGGCTACTCGTTCCAGCCCTTCTACTGGACGGACGGCGTCTACTACGACTTTCTCCCCAGCTCGCAGATCGCCGTCTACTCGCACGCGGACGACAGCCTGGAGAAGCTCATCGACGCGCCGTGCCCGGGGCTCGACGTGGCGACGCGGGACGAGGAGGGCAACATCTACTTCAGCAACTGGGTGTTCAGCGCCGCCGCGCCCGTGCTGAAGAAGGACACCGCGCCCGCCACCTGCGTGGTGCGCATCAACAAGGGCGCCACGGACATCGACGCGGGCTGGACGCGCTCGCTGTCCGCCATGGTGGAAGGCCGCCAGACGGCGGCGTTCCGCTACCTCGCCAACGGCGTGGGCGTGGTGGCCGTCTTCGATGCGGACAAGGCGGAGATCAACGAGCAGTCGGACCGCACCGTCATCACCGGCGGCAACCACTGGAAGCTCTGGCGGGTGAACCTGCGGACCAACACCGCCGCTCCCGTCGAGGGGCTCGACTTCATCGCGGGCGGCTACTACGCCTTCACCATCGAGGGCCGCACCTTCCTGCTGCTGCCCACCGCGGACTACGCGAAGACGGCCGTGTGGGAGCTGGGCGTGGATGGCGCCGCGGTGAAGCGCTTCGAGACGCTGGGCTGGGCCTACCAGTTCGTCAAGGTGCGCTGAGCGCACCCCTCGGGGCCACACTCAATATTCGAGCGTGGCCTTGAGCCAGCCGGCGCGGCCGGGCCGCTGCACGCCGAAGAAGTCGAAGACCTTCGCCGCGGTGAGGTTCTCCAGCTCGGCGGTGAGGCCCACCGTCACCCCGCCGCGCCGGACGCGATAGCCCACGCCCGCGGCCTGGACGAACTGGGAGGCAATCTCCTCCTTGGAGTCCACCGCGCCCAGGCTCTCCCAGTTGCGGAAGAAGCGGTGCACGTAGCGGGTGCTCCAGAAGGGGGACAGCTCGTCCTCCTGGGTGGCGAGCCCGCGCAGGGACACCCGCGCGGTGGCGTTGGCGAAGAACCAGGGCCGGTTGGGCAGCCGCGTGCCCTCGAAGGTGCTGAAGGCGCCCTCTTCCGACGTGTTGCGCAGGTCCTGGAAGGTGGCGTTGGCGTCGAGGCTGACGAGCCCGCCCGGTGACGTCCACCCCGCCGCGCCCTCCACGCCCAGCACGCGGGCCGAGTACACGTTCTGGTAGCTCCAGTCCCTGTCCCTTCCGGTGAGGAGGATGAGGTTGTCCGCGAGCCGGGCGAAGCCGTTGAGCTCGCCCCGGAAGGCGCCCAGCCCCGTGCGCAGCGGCACCGTGGCGACGCCGATGTTCAGGTTGTGGCTGTGCTCCGGCTCCAGGTCGAGGTTCGCGTTGACGAGCACGCCATTGCCGAAGACCTCGTCGGGGCGGGGCAGGCGGGTGGCCCGCTCGTAGCTGGCCTTGAGGTAGAGCGGCTCGCCCAGGCGCAGCCGCAGCGCCGCGCCACCGCCGAGCTGGTGCAGGTCCCTGTCCTTCCTCCGCCAGCCGCCGGTATCCGCGGGCTCCCGCGCGCGGGCCGCGTAGACGTAGTCCTTGCCGAAGACGATGACCTCCAGCGCGTCATCGAAGAGGTCCACCTCGTATTCGAGGCCGGTGACGAAGGAGAGCAGCGTGCGGTCCGCGGACAGCGGGTCCGGGTCGGTGGGGCTGACCGGGCGCCGCTCCTCGCCGGTGCGCAGCGTCAGCGTGGGCGCGACGGCGAGGCGCAGCGTCTGGGCCTTCGCGACGTCCCAGCCCACGTGGGCGCGGCCGTAGAAGGCCTGCTGCCACACGGTCTGGTCGGTGGCGTCGCCGCCAATCTCGCCCGGCACCGTGCGTGGGTTCACCCGGTTGCCGTACCAGTCGTAGACCCACTCGGAGACGTCGACGAGCTCGGTGGCCTGCCAGCCGTAGCCCACCAGCGCGTCCAGGCGCACCGCGGGGGAGAGCGCCTTCTCGTAGAGGAGCTGGCCTCCCAGCGCGGTGGCGCCGTAGCGGGCCTCGCCATACGGGGTGCCGCGCATCACCAGGTTGTGCTGCAGCTCCTTGTCGTGCCCGGAGCCGAAGGCGCGCACCACGAAGCGGTCGGCCCAGGCGAGCCCGGTGTACCCGGCCTCGAGACCGCCGCCGAGCGCCTGGTAGCCGTCATGGAAGCGCTGGACGGTGACGGGGCGGATGCTGCCGCGCTCGTCGGCGACCTCGGTGTCCACGGAGTAGTCGTTGTCGGTGGTGTCGGCGAAGAAGTGGGCGCGCGCGAAGAAGCCCCGCTCGGCCGGCTTGAAGCTTCCTCCGAGCGTCAGGCGGTAGGTGCCGAAGGCGCCGCCCTGGAGCGAGGCGGCGCCGTGCAGGCCCTCCTCCAGCGGCGCGGGGGTGAGGTTGACCGCGCCGCCCAGCGCGTCCGCGCCGTAGCGCACCGGCACCACGCCCCGGTAGAGCTGCACGGAGTCCACGAGGTTCACCGGCACGTTGGCGATGCCGAAGGGGTAGCCCGCGAGGTCCAGCGGCACGCCGTCCAGGAAGAAGCGGATCTGGTCGTCGGTGAGCCCGTTGAGGGAGAAGAGCGCGGTGCTGCCGAGGCCACCGGCGCGGCGCACCTCCACGCCCTCCTGCGAGGCCAGCACCTGTCCCAGGTCCGCGGAGCGGGCCTTCGCGCGCCGGATGCTGATGACCTTCACGGCCTCGGCGGACTGGCGCATCCGCTCCGCCTCCGAGCGGCCCGACACCGTCGTCTCCAGGCCCTTGCCCTCGGCGGGCTTCTCGTCCGTGGGCGCGGGCTCGGTGCCCGCGGCCGTGGGTGCCTCCGAGGCCGGCGTTTCAGCAGATGGGGGCACCGGGTCGAGCTTGAAGGTGTGGAGCAGCTCGATTTGCACGGCCACCGGCTCGCCGCCGACGCGCGCGGGCTCGAAGCGGAAGGAGAGGCTGGCCGTGCGCACCGCCTCGTCGAACGCCGGGCCCGCCGAGCGCACCACCTCGGACTCCGTGACGACGCCGTGCTCGTCGATGGTCAGCCGCAGCACCACCTCGCCCTCGAGGCCGGCCGCCCGCTCTGCTTCCGGGTACGGGACGACGACGCTGTCGATGCGCTGGGGCGGCTGGACCTCGGAGACGGGCACCGTCTCCGGAGCGGGCGTTGCCGCTGGCGAGGGCGCCGCCTCCGCGGGAGTCGCCTCGGACGGGGACGGAGGCACGGACGAGCCTGGCGGCGCGGAGGCCACCGAGAGGAGCAGGGCGAGCGACGTGAAGGGCGAGAACATCCGCTATCCGGGGCTTATTTGGTTTTGCGACGCATTATCAACTCTGCGCCAGGGGCTATATGGGGGATTGCGTCCGGCGGGTCAAGGCGGGGTCGGGCGCCGCGCTGCTCGGTGTCAGTAGCCGGTGAGGGAGGCGCGGCGGAACGCGGTCGGGGCGACATCACGTCTCTCGGATGCGGGCTCATTCCCTGGTGGGCGATTGCGGCTTGTCAGTGCGGGTTGTTAGAGCAGGGGAGAAGACTCGCAGGGGGAATCCACGATGCCGGAAGCGATGGGAGCGTCAGCCCTGTTCGAGCGGGAACCCACGAAGCGGGCGGCTCGCGGAGCCCGGTGTGGTGTCGCCGCGGTGCCCTTCACCCTGCCGGACGGCATTCCCATGGCAGGGTATTCGCTCATGGGCAAGGCGGGGAGGCGGGCGGCCTGGGAGCTGTGCGCGCGGGCCCTGGTGCTGGAGGACGACGCGGGGCACGTGGTGGCGTTCGTGACGGCGGACCTGATGTCGGCCTCGCGCTACCTGCACGAACGCGCCGCGGCGCTGACGCGGCAGGGGGCCTCGGGGCTGGACGTGCACCAGATCGTCCTCATGGGCACGCACACGCACACGGCGCCCGGCGGCTTCTACGGCAACAACCTCTACGACACGATTGCCCAGAGCGTGCCCGGCTTCCGGCGGCGGCTCGCGGATGACCTCGCGCGGGCCATCGCGGACGCCATCGAGGAGGCGTGGCGCACGGCCCGCCCCGCGCGCATCTCGCTCCAGACGGAGCGCCTGTGGGGCGTGAGCCGCAACCGGAGCCTCGCCCCCTTCCGGGAGAATCCGGAGGCCGCGCACTGGAACAGCGACCCGGCGTTCCCCGGCTACCGGGATGGAAGTGAAGGCCCCCGCTCCGCGGAGCAGCTCGCGGTGGACCCTCGCGTGGTCATCCTGTCCGCGTATGACGACGAGGGGCGCCGCATCGGCACGTTCGCCACCTTCGGCTGTCACAACACGGCGCTGGGCGTGGACCAGAAGTACTACGCGCCGGACTGGACGGGCATCGCCGCGTCGCTCGTGGAGCAGGACGTGACGCACGGCGCGCCCATCACCCTGGTGGGGCTGTCGGGAGCGGGGGACGCGTCTCCCACGCCTCCGGGAGATGATGCGTCCCACTACAAGGGGCCGAAGAAGCAGGGCGTGGACCTGGCGCGCTTCGTCGGCGCGGAGGTGGCGCGCACCATCCTGGCCTCGCATGCGCGGCCGCCGCGGCTGGTACCCATCTCGCTCCAGAGCTGGTTCGAGGAGTGGGTGCCCGCGCCGGGCTCGGACGTCGCGGGCCTGCCGGGCACGCGTCTGGCGAAGTGGGAGCTGGGCGCGCCCGCGCTCGCGGGGGCGGAGGATGGCCGCTCGCTGCTGTATCCGGGGCTGGTGCGAGAGGGGATGCGGGGCGGGAAGTTCGCGCCCGGCCATCCGCAGTTCCCCAAGGTGCCCGCGCTCGGCGTGGTGGGGTCGCTGCTGAAGGGGCTGGCCAACCTGAAGCCCTCGCCGTGCCACGCGCTGCACGTGGTGCGGGTGGCGGACCATGCCTTCGCCACGGTGCCGGGAGAGCCCACGGCGTGCGCCGCCTTCCAGATTGAGTCCGCCCTGCGCCGGCTGCCGGGCCTGGCCACCGCGTCGGTGCTGGGCTACGCGGGGGACTTCGCGGGCTACTTCACCACGCGCGCGGAGTTCCTCCTCCAGCACTACGAGGGCGCCTCGACGCTCTATGGCTCGGAGAGCGTCAACCACCTCGCGGCGCGGCTGGCGCGGCTCGCCCGGAGCGCGCCCTTCGCCGCGCCCGGACGCGAGGTGGCCGCCTTCCAGCTGGAGGCGCCCGAGGAGGCGGAAGCGTCCATCGCGCCGCGCGCCGCCGCGCCCCCGGCCGCGTCCCTCACCCTGAAGCGCTCGGCGCCGCTCGTCGTCACGGAGCGCTCGAATGCACCCGCCGAGGGCGGAGGCTCGGGCACATCCGCGGCACTCGCCGCCACCGCGACCTCCGGTGAGGCCATCGCCTCGGGCGGCCACCGCGAGGGGCGCACCGTGTTCGCCTGGTGGGCGTGGCCCGCGGAGCATGCGCCGGAGGACGTGCTCCGGGTCCAGTTGGAGCTTCGCGCCAGCGGCGGGCCCGAGGAGGTCCATCTCCTGAACCCGGTGGAGGTGCGGCTGCTGGACGAGCCGCTCTTCGGGGAAGGGCGCCACGTGTGGCAGGCGCGCTTCGAGCTCGACGCGTCACTGGAGGGCCTGTCCATCGAGGCCATCCCCCGTCCTCCCGCGCCCTTCAGCGCCCGCTCCGTGGTGCTCGAGCGCGCGCCGGAGCTGGGGGTCGCTCCCGCGGAGCCCCGCGTCGTGCTGGAGCTGTCGCCGTTCACCGCGGCGTCCGCCGTCGCGCCCGCCCTGGCCAACGCGCGCTCGCGGGCGCGAGCCGTGCCTCCTCCGGAGACCGAGGACGAGGGCGTCCCGCCCATGGGCCCGGTCGAGGTGGAGGAACTCCTTCGCGAGGCGGAGCGAGACCCCGTCGGCGTGGGCCGGCTCCTCTCCGCGCGCATCGACGCCAGCGCGCAGCCCTCCGATGAGGAGGCCGCCGCCCTGGCGCGCAAGACGGTCGCCGCGCTGCGGGAGCGCGCCGAGACGCCCGAGGGCGCGGTGATGTTGGAGGCCTTCGCGCCACCGGCGCCGACGAAGGCCGCCCCCGCCATCCGGCTGCCGGAGGGCTTCACCTTCGACGGGTACGACCCGGACGCCATCCCCATCGACCCGACGAACACCCGGTTCGAGACGAAGGCGGACTGGCTGTCCTACGTGGTCTTCGCCGGGGGCCTGTACCACACGCGGCTGTTGAAGCTGGACCCGGTCCGGCGCAACGGCGCGTTCAACTCCCGCTTCACCTACCCGCTGGCCTCGCCGACGAAGGAGACGCCGGTGGAGGTGGCGCTGTTCTCCGACTTCGGCAACGGGCTGCCCCATGCGCGCTACATCGCGCGGCAGCTCACCGCGTGCCCCTACGCCATCCACCTGGGGGACGTGTACTACGCGGGCACGCGCCAGGAGTTCGAGCACTTCTTCGCCGAGCCCCTGGAGCCCCTGCTCGAGAACACGGAGCTGTTCATGCTCGCGGGCAACCACGAGATGTACAGCCGGGGCACGACGTTCCACGCCTGGCTGGACAAGAAGCGCGACCGCTACCCGGAGCGGCAGAAGCAGGAGGGCGCGACCTTCCGGCTCGTCTCGGACCGCTTCCAGATTGTCGGCGTGGACACCGCCTGGTGGAAGTACGGCCGCATCGAGCCGGAGGTGCTGGAGTTGGTGCGCGGGTGGCTGCGGGAGGGGCGCGACGCGCGCATGAACATCCTGCTCACCTCCGAGCACGGCTGGGACTTCGGCAGCGCGAAGACGACGGACCTCCTGAAGGAGGACCTGCGCGGCATCGTCGACGCCGGCCTCGTGGACCTGTGGTTCTGGGGCAACGTGCACCACGCCGCGCTCTACGAGCCCTCCGCGCTGGGGCCGTTCGTGGCGAGCTGCATCGGCCACGCGGGCTACCCGTACTACACGCTGAAGCCGGGGGACGCGCCGAAGAGCGCCGCGCCGGTGCGCTGGGCCGAGTACGAGCACCGCTTCTCCGGCTGGAAGGCCGCGGGCGGAGGCCCCCTGCGCGAGGACATGGGCAACAACGGCTGGTGCAAGCTGCGCCTGCTGCACGACGGCACCGCCGAGCTCGTCTACATCGACTGGCGCCGGCGCGAGCGCCACCGCGCGAAGGTGGCGCGCACGCCCCAGGGCGTCGTCCTGACCTGACGCGGATGAGGGGGCGGAGGGCGCCAGGGCCTGGCGCGCCTGACCGCGCCTCCCCATGGGGAGGCTGGGACGGGCGGAGGATGCCGCGCAGCCTCGCTCCGGCCCCGGGCGGCGGCGGAGGCGTGCGCCGCCCGTCACGACGGCTGTGGCCACTCTCCAACCATGGGGCGAGGAGCCCCGGCCGGCCGTCCGTGACTGGAGGTGTCTCATGGCCCGCGCATTCGACATCACCACCACCTCACCGTCGCTGCGGCTCGACGGGAACCGGAAGGGCGAGGTGGCGTTCACCGTCACCAACTCGCTCGGCCGCCCCGTCCGGGGCAGGGCCGTCGTGGTGCCCGAGGGAGCCACGCCCCCCGAGTGGCTCTCGCTCGCGGGGGATGCCGAGCGCGACTTCCCGCCCAACGGCACGCACGTCTTCCTGGTGCAGGTGGCCATTCCTCCGTCACGGGGAGCGGGCGAGCACGCCTTCCATCTGCTGGTGGCGGACCAGGCCAACCCCGACGAGCACTTCGCGGACGGGCCCTCGGTGGCGTTCAAGGTCCCCGCGCCGGTGGCGCCTCCGATGAAGCGCTTCCCCTGGTGGATTCCGGTGTCCGCCGGGGCCGTGCTCCTCATCGCCCTGGTGACGGGCCTGCTGCTGCGCCGGGGTGGACAGGAGGAGCCACCCGGCACGGGCGGCTCCGGACCGGTGGTGGAGCAGCCTCCGGCCGACCCGCCTCCGAAGGCCCAGGTGCTGACCTTCAACGGCACCACGTCCTTCGTGGACCTGGGCGAGCCCCTGGCCCTGGAAATCACCGGACCCATCACGATGGAGGCCTGGATTCGCCCGACGAACCCCAACAGCGTCCAGAACATCATCGCCCGGGGCTTCGTCTCGAACCCCGGTGGGGAAATCTTCCTGCGCATCGTGTTCCGGAACTACCAGGTCGGCTCCAGCATGGACGGCAAGCCCTTCGGGATTACGAGCTCGAGCATGCCCGCGCAGGACCTGAACAACTGGGTCCACGTGGCGGGCACCTTCGACGGCTCGCAGTGGAGGCTCTACCGCAATGGCGAGCTGCTGTCCGAGTCCCAGCCGCTCACGGAGGGCGGGGCCTATCCCATCCGCGCGCGCTGGGCCGTTGGCGCCAGGGGCGGCGGCGCCGAGCGGGGCTTCAACGGCAACATCCGCGACGTGCGCATCTGGAGCGTCGCCCGAACGCAGGACCAGATTCGGGAGGGCATGGACAACCCTCCGGAGGAGAACGAGGACGGCCTGCTGGCCTGGTGGCCCATGAATGAAGGGAAGGGCCAGCGCGTCTCGGACCGCAGCGGCAACGAGGCCCATGGCTTCGCCCGCAACACGCAGTGGGGCCCCTCCGACGCACCTCCGGCCCCGGCGGCGGACGCGGGCACGCCCGTGCCCGGCCGCTAGCAGGGCGGGCGGAGGCCGAACCCCACGGCGCACGAGCCACGGGGCGATTAATCACCGAGGTCCGATGTCCCTCCGAACGCGTCTCCAGGGCCGCTTCCAGCTGATGGCGGCGGCACTCGTCACCGTCGTCCAGCTCCCTCCGGTGCTGTGGCTGTGCTGGCTCACCCGGACGCCCCTTCCGGCGCTCGCCGCGCTGGGCGTCTCGTGGCCCTACCTGAAGCAGCTCCAGAGTCCGTGGACGACGACGCCGCGCGCGCCGTCGACCTACGTGGCGCTGGGCTGGTGGTCCGCCTGCCTGGTGTTCGACGTGCTCATGCTCCCCGCCTTGCTGGCCATCCGGGCAGGCACGCCCGCGGACGCGACGTGGGGGCTCGCGGGAGCCGTGGCCCTGCTGCTGGGTGGAGACGCGGTGCTCGGCCGGCCCCGGCTGCGCAGGCGGACGGTGCGCATCGCCGGACTGCCGCCGGAGCTGGACGGCTACCGCATCGGTCAGCTCTCCGACGTGCACTGCGGTCCCCACGTGCCGGAGGAGAAGGTGGCCGGCTGGGTGTCGCGGCTCAACGGGCTCGGCCTGGACCTGGTGACGGTGACGGGCGACCTGATTACCCACGGCTCCTCCCATGTCGAGGCCGTGGCGCGGGCGCTCGGTGGGCTGCGCGCGAAGGACGGCGCCTACGTCAGCATGGGCAACCACGACTACTTCACCGACGGCGAGCAGCTGGTGCGCGAGCTGGAGCGCAATGGCTTGCACGTGCTGCGCAACCGGGGCGTCGTCGTACGGCGGGGCGAGGCGCGCCTCTACGTCGCGGGCGTGGATGACACCTGGACCTCGCGGCATGACCTGTCGCGGGCGCTCGCGGCGAGGCCGGAGGGCTCGCCCACGGTGCTGCTCGCGCACGACCCGGACCTGTTCCCCCAGGCGGTGGAGCGCGGCGTGGAGCTGACGCTCTCCGGCCACACGCACGGCGGGCAGCTCGGAGTGCCGGGGATTCGACGCCTGTCGCTGGCGCGGGTCATCACCGAGTGGACCGCCGGCCTGTACCGGCGGGGACGCTCGTGGCTGTACGTGAACCGGGGGGCCGGCACCACCGGGCCGCCGGTGCGGCTGGGCGCTCCGCCCGAGCTGGCCGTCATCACGCTGCGGCGGGAGTGAGCGCCGCGTCGCGCGTGCATTCCGTGTCCCGCGCCGGGACGGGCCCGCGCGCCGTGTCCCCTCCGCCCCCGCACCGCGCCTTCTCCGGGAGCGCCCCGTGGTGCCCCTTTGGGGAACGCCGCTTCCCTTCGTGAGTGCGGGCCACGCCACCTGGGCCCCGCGCCGCGTCCCCATCCGCGCGTTTCGTTCGGCTCTCGTCATGGCACCCGCACTGCACAGGCGCACGGCGGGGGCTGTGACAGGAGCACGGTGCAATGCGGCGTTGGGGAAGGGGAGCGAGCGTGCGAGGGCAGGTGGGAGTGGTCGCGGCGGCCATGCTGGCACTTCAGGTGGGGTGTGGCCCGGCGGGTGACGAGGTGACGGCGGCGGAAGGGGGGCAGCCCCTCCCGGTCGAAGAGGTCAGCACGAGGGAGCGGCCCACGGAGGAGGTGGCACCTCCGGACGGAGCGTCGAGCACGACGAGCGCCGTGTCCGACTGTGAGGGCACCGTGGAGGAGCTGGTGTCGACGGTGTACCAGGACACCTACGTCACCGAGGAGTCACCCGACACGTCCTTCGCCACGGCGGAGCGCCTGGCGGTGGACGGCAGCCCGAAGCAGCGCGTCTACCTCAACTTCAATCCGAGCCTCGACGGCCGTCCCGTGCTGGGCGCGAAGCTGCGCCTGTGGGCCCGTGACGGTGCGTCTGGCGGCTTCTCTCTCCACTCCGTCGATTACTGGCAGTCCGCGAACTTCATCACCTGGAACAAGCCGCTGCCCGTGGGGCCCGTCCTCCACGGCCCCATGGCGGTGGTGGACGAGGCGTGGAACGAGTTCGACGTGACGTCGGTGATGGACACGGACGAGGGGGAGGACGGCTTCTCCTTCGCCCTGGTCAGCACCAGCGGGGACGGCGCCGTGTTCACCTCGCGCGAGGGGGACGGCGGCACGCGGCCGCCGCAGCTCGTCCTCACGCTGGGCCCCAAGTGCAACTACCACGGTGACGGCCTCGGCGGCCGGCTGACCCAGGCCACGCGGATGGACTTCTCGCAATCCGAGTCGCTCGTGCACGCGAGCGCGGACTGGCGCGACGGCGGGTGGACGACGATGACCCGGGACGACTCCGGCCAGTACGTGCTCCGGCGCTTCGCCCTGGACGGCTCCGTCAAGCTGACGCGCGCCTTCGCCCAGGGCAACGCCAACTTCCGCTTCGCCGTCACCCCGCTCGGCAACCTCATGGTGGCGGCGGACTACTCACAGCTCACCCTGCACGGCCGGCTGCTCCAGTCAGCGCCCGTGGGGAGCCGCAACCTGCTGCTGCTGAAGCTGAAGCCGGACGGAAGCCTGGACTGGTTCATGACCTACGCGCCCACCGGGGGCACGGTGAGCGTGAGCGCGGTGCGCACGGACGCCAACGGCAGCCTGGTGGTGGCCGGTGACTTCCGGGGGCAGCTGACGCTGGGAGGCACGACGTTCGACGCGGGCGCCACCACGCCCCAGCAGATGGCCGGCTTCGTGGCGCGCATCGGCTGGGATGCCCAGCACCTGTGGTCCCACGCGATTCCCACCGGACAGGAGGGCACGCGCGTCCGGGCGCTCGCGGTGAACGGCGACGGCTCCGTGCTCGTGGGCGGCGGGCTCGGCCTGGGAGCCATCCTCGGCGGCACGACGGCGACGGGCGCGCCCACCACGCCGTTCATCGCCCGGTATCTCCCGGACGGCACGCCCTCCTGGACGCGGGTGCTGGACGGCGCGACGGGCGCCGTCGAGTCGGCGGTGGCGACGAACGTGGGCTGGGCGTTCGCCTTCAACCTGCGGGGCGGCTTCCAGTTCGCGGGCAGCCGCATCCAGGTGGACCCGCCCGGCTGGACGTCGGGGCTGGCGCTGGCGTTCATCACCGACTCGGGCGTGGAGGCCTGGGCGAAGCTGCATGGCAGCCCGTGGGCCACCGTCTCCGCGCTGGGGCTGGGGGCCCGGTATGACGGCACGCTCATCCTCGCCGGACGGATGGGCAGCGCCGCCGACCTGGGCGGCGGCTACCTGGGCCAGTACGAGACGCCCTTCCTCGCGCACTACGGGCTGGACGGGGAGCACCGCTGGTCGCGCACCTTCATCGACCCGCGCGTGGGCTGGGACGAGTCGCACCCCCTGAACAAGCCCCACTTCCTGATGCTCAGCACGGGCGAGCCGATGCTGACGAGCATGCTGACGGACCCGCTCACCGTGGACGGGCAGACCTTCGACTACAACCTCGGCCCGTTCCCCCTGGTTATGTTGCGCTTCAACTAATCAGGCGCCGGGGTGGGTTGGGCGGACCCCATGGCTGACAGCGGTCAGCCTGTTGCGCGATGCTCCCTCCGCTAGAGGGGGAGTACCGACACATGAGCCGTTCAAGAAGCCTGGGGTCCGCCCTGGTGCTGCTCGCGTTGTGCGCGTGTAGCAACCCGGAGCGGGAGAAGAAGGAGCAGGAGGCCGCCGCGGCGGAGAAGAAGCTCGCCGAGGCAAAGGCCCACCGGGAGAGCCTGGAGCAGGAGCGCACGAAGCTCACCGGGCAGATTGCCGAGACGCGAGCGCAGGCGGACGCGGCGAACAGCGCGTACCACCGCACCCTGGCCGCGGGCGCGTACCTCGCCGAGGCCGAGGGCAGCGAGCTGAAGCCGGACGACGTCATGCAGGCCAACCTGAAGGCCGCCCGGTCCGGCTTCCTCCTGGAGGAGGCCACGCGCAAGAAGGACTCGAAGGAGCTGCTCGCGCTGGCCACCGGCCTGTTGGATTCAGAGCGGCCCTGCGTGGAGGTGAAGAAGGAAGAGGCGCCGGAGCAGCAGGCGGAGGCCCAGGCCGAGGAGCCGGAGGAGTCCAGCGACTGCGGCCCCTGCGAGGCGAAGCCCTACGAGGACGTCTGCGAGGGCGTCCCCGCGCGGCTGTCCCTGTGGCCGGCGTGGACGTGTGAGTCCGTGGCCAGCACGGCGGACACGCTGCCCGCCGCGGCCTTCTGCACCGCGTCCTTCGAGTACCCCGAGCCCACGTCCGCCGGAAGCTCGACCTACGCCCAGGATGACCTGCCCACCACGCAGGAGGTGGTGCGCATCGTCTACGAGTACCAGGGACACCTGTACGCGAGCGACTTCCCCAGCCCCACGGACGAGCTGTACCACCCGCCCAACACGACGGGGCTCGCGACGTGCGCGGCCGAGACGGAGAAGAACTCCTGCCTCCACCAGTGCGACGTTCAGTTCGACCGCTACGAGGACCCGTGCGCGTGCGACCCGACGCCCGACCATCACGATGACGAGGGCGGCTGCGGCTGCGGGGACGGCGAGGAGGACGAGCCCGACGAGACTCCCGAGGTGCGCGAGGCGCGGCTGGCCGCGGAGGCCGCCGAGGCCGCCGTCGAGGAGGCGAAGCGCGAGGCCGAGCTGGCGGCGAAGGAGCTGGAGTTCCAGCAGTGCCGCGCCGCGTGCGAGCCGGAGCAACCCGAGGAGCCCGCGACGACGGACGAGGACGGCAACCCGCTGCCCCCGACGCCGGCCGCCGTGTCGCGCAGGGCGTGGCTGGAGGCCTCGCCGGCCCCGGGCCACTTCGTGGTGACGGTGCAGACGCGGAAGCTGTCGGACGACGACAAGGAGCTGGAGTCGAGCCTGACCACCTACGTGCTGGAGCACCGGCCGCTGACGGCGCTGTGGCGGGGTGGAAGCGCGGCGGACTCGGCGGACGTGCTGACGCCGCTGCATACGCAGTTCGAGTTCGAGGAGGTGCTGCGCAAGGACGACGCGCTGGTCCTGGACCCGCTGCCCGGGATGAAGGGCCCGATGCTGGTGGGCCTGTCCAACGGAACGGTGCAGGCCGTCCGCTTCTCGCACGAGAAGGGCGACGACGCGGAGCCCGTGCAGGCGTTGGACGAGAACGAGGTGTGCGAGGCGCTGAAGAAGGAGCCCAAGCGCTTCCCGGCCGCGTACCTGGAGGCGTGTGAGCCGGCGGCCCCCGCCGTCGCCGCGCCCGAGGGGAGTGATGCGGGAACCGAAGGCAAGGTGGCCGGGGAGGTGACGCCATGAAGCGGGTCGTCGTGTTGGGACTGGTGGGGCTGATGCTCGCGGGCTGTGGCGAGGACGCGGGGAAGGCGGCGGCGCAGAAGCGGCTCGAGGCGGCGCAGGCGGAGCTGCGCGCCGAGGAGACGAAGGCGCAGGCGCTGACGGCGGAGGTGGAGCGGCTCAAGGGACGACTGAGCGAGGCGGAGACCGCCCGGGCCACCGAGCGCCGCGCGCTGGAGCGGGTGCAGACGTGGCTGACGGCGAGCTGGCGCGGCGAGGCCGGCACGCTGAAGTCGCGGATGCAGGAGGCGGAGGTGCCGGCGGCGCTGCGGGCCTCGCTGGAGGAGGCGCAGAAGGCGCGGGGCGGCGAGGCGCTGGAGCAGCGCTTCCGTCAGGCCGTCGAGCGCAAGGACCTGCCGGTGCTGTCGTCGGTGGTGTCGGAGTGGGCCTCGATGGATGGGGTGACGCCGATGCCGCCGGTGGAGGAGGAAGCCGAGGAGGCCGCGGAGGAGGAGGCGCAGGCGTGCGAGCGCGTGCAGGGTGACTTCCGCTGCACGCCGCTGCCGCTGGGCGGGGCGCAGGACACGGTGACGCAGCTGTGCCGCCTGTCGGGGACGGGCAAGTCGTGGGTGGTGCGCTCGGACCACGGGCGGCTCGCGTACGCGGAGCTGGTGCCAGGAGACCGGCACCGCTACGTGCCGGTGCGGACGGTGGGGTCCGACGTGTGGCTGCTGAAGGACGAGCCGGGCGCGGGCAAGCCGGGCGTGCTGGAGGTGTTCCAGGTGTCGGGGACGCAGGCGGTGCGGCGGCTCTCGCTGGACCTGATGCGCAAGGGCAAGCCGACCACGATGGTGGAGGCGGACCTCGACGACGACGGTCTGAAGGAGACGCTCGTCGTGGGCGCGGACACCGTGGAGGCCGTGCACGTGGAGCGCTCGGCGGGCGCGCTGTCGCAGTGGCGCGAGGCGTACCTGTGCCCCATCGTGGAGCAGCGGTCGGAGAAGGAGCTGGAGCCAGCGAAGGCGGCCTGCTCGGCGTGGATGAAGACCGCCACGTCCTCCGAAGCGACGGCCGCGGGCACGAAGCCGTAGTCGGAGTCGCGTCCGGGTGCGCGGTGCCCGCTATCGGGCCCGCCACCCGGCGCCGGAGAACTGCTCGCGGAGCGCGTCCAAGAAGAGCCGGACGCGCCGGGGCATGAAGCGCCCGTGGGGATGGAGCGCGTAGATGTGCAGCGGCTCGGGCTCGTAGGTGGTGAGCACCGCTTCCAGGCGCCCTCCCCGCAGTTCCTCCGCGACGGCGAACTCCGGCAGGAGCGCGAGTCCCAGCTCCGCGAGCGCGGCGTCGCGCAGCGAGATGCTGCTGTTGACGGAGAGCGCGGCATGGACCTCCGCGGCGATGGGGCCCTCTGGGCCTCGTAGCAGCCACGTGGTGGGCGCCACGGTGTCCGGGTTGATGAGACAGCGGTGCCGCGCGAGGTCGGCGGGCTTGCGAGGCCGCCCCTCTCGCTTCAGGTAGCCCGGGGCCGCGCACACCACGCGGCGGGCCCGCGCGAGCTTCACCGACACGAGCGACGTGTCCGGGGGCCGTGCCGACATGCGCACCGCGACGTCGAAGCCCTCCTCGACGAGGTCCACCATCCTATCGGTCAGCGCCAGCTCCACGCGTACGTCGGGGTGGTTGCGCGCGAAGGTGGTGATGGGCGCGCTCATGTGGAGCAGCCCGAACGAGACGGGCGCGGTGAGACGGAGGCTGCCGCGCACGGCGGCCTCGCGCTCGGCGACCCGGGCGTTGGCCTCCGCCACCTCGTCGAGGATGCGGCCGCAGCGCGCGTGGTACTCGCGGCCCGCCTCGGTGAGCGCGAGCCGGCGCGTGGTGCGGTGCAGGAGCCGCGCGCCCAGCCGCTGCTCCAGCCAGGCCACCTGCTTGCTCGCGCTGGCCACCGAGATGCGCAGCGCGCGGGCGGCGCCGGAGTAGCTGCCTGCCTCCACCACCCGCCGGAACACCGTCATCGCACCGAGCTGGTCCACGTGCCCTCCTGGGAGACTCTTTCCGGATTGGAAAAAGTCCTTCCATGAAGGGCCAGATTATCAACGCATGGGGACGGGGTTACATCCACGGTGTCGAAGCGGAGCCCATCCTGGCTCCGCCGGGAAGAATTCCTGGCGGGTGTTCATCCGCCGAGTCACGGCGCGGGGCAGGCCCCGTGCACGAGAAGAGGAGCACGGTCATGAAGGTCTTCATCACGGGTGCGACGGGTACCATCGGTTTTCACGTGGCGCGGGCTTTCCGGCGGGCGGGGCACGAGGTGGTGGGGCTGGTGCGCACGCCGGCCAAGGCGAAGCTGCTGGAGCAGGAGGAAATCCACCCGGTGCTCGGGACGCTCCAGGCGCCCGCGGAATGGGCGGACGAGGCAGCGCGCGCCAGCGTGCGGGTGCACGCGGCGGTGGACTACGCGGCGGACGCGGCGGAGCTGGACGGCAAGGTGCTGGACGTCTTCCTGAGGCAGGGGGCGGCGGGGGCGCAGAAGCCGACGGTGCTCTACACGAGCGGCATCTGGGTGCAGGGAGACACGGGCGGCGTGGCGGTGGACGAGGCGACGCCGCTGCGGCCGCACGCGAAGGTGGCCTGGCGGCCCGCGGTGGAGCAGCGGGTGCTGACGGCGGAGAGCGTGCGCGGCGTCGTGCTGCGTCCGGGCGTGGTGTACGGGCGCTCGGGCAGCCTCACCGGTATGTGGTTCCAGGGCGCGGTGGAAGGGGAGCTGCGCGTCTTCGGCGACGGCGCGAACCACTGGGTGACGGTGCACGTGGAGGACCTGGCGGACGCGTACGTGCGCGCGGCGGAGCGGAACGTGTCGGGGGAAACCTTCCTCCTCGGCGATGGCTCGCGTGAGCGCGTGCGCGACATGGTGGACGCGGTGGTACGGGCCGCCGGTGGCAAGGCGCGCGTCACCTTCGTGCCGCCGTCACAGGCGCCCGAGGGCATGCGCCAGCTCGCGGAGTGCCTCGCGCTGGACCAGGTGGCGGACGCCTCGAAGGCGCGCAGGCTGCTGGGCTGGGAGCCCCTGCACACGGGCTTCAGCGCCGAGGCGTCCACGTATCTGGCTGCCTGGAAGGCGTTGCTGTAGCGGGCCGGTACGCGGTGCCGGCTGCGGAATGGAAGTTCCATTCCACCTGGGCTCCCTGAGCGCGGGGGCTACCGTGACTGGCTGAGCCGGAATGCCGCGCACAGCAGCCACCCCGCGGGCCTGTCGGAGAGGACGATGAGCTTCTGCAGCGTCTTCTGCAGTTCCTCGGGCAGGTGGAGCTCGCAGAAGACTCGCGGGTCGTTCCCCGCGGTGGCCACCTGCCGGGAGAGGGCATCGGGGTCCTGCTCGATGCGCTCCCTCAGCAGCGGGAGCATGTTCTCGAAGGCCTGGCGGATGGTCTCGCTGAACGACATGCCCTGCTGAGTCGCCAGGGCGGTCGCCGCGTTGATGACGGACTGCGGAAGTGCCACGCGCAGGTTTGCCTTCTCCGCCGGGGCGGGCGGACGCGGCATGGGCGCCAGCGCCGCGAAGTATTGCCGCAGGCGCTCCTCGGAGAGGGGTTGGTCCAGGGGAATGTCGAGGCCGTGGCTGTCCGAGCAGAGGTCGAAGAGGGCTTCACGGCTCACCCCGTACTCGGAGGCCAGCCGCGTCAGGGGCGGATTGTCGCGCGAGTCCTCCGACTCATCGGAGTCCTCATCCCCTGATTCGTCGGAGTCGTCGTCCCCGAGGCCGCGGGTCCACATCTCGGTCTGGTGCCCGCCTTCGAAAAGCTCGACGAACTCGTATTCCGTCCGGGAGTCGAAACCGAAGGCGGCGACGACACAGTCGAGTCTGGAGGAGAGCCCTGATGGGAAGGCGGGGTGGTCCTGGGCGAAATCGAAGGAGTCGAGGCGGTCCTTCGCGTCGACGGGCTGTGCCAGCTCGACGAACATGAACGGAGAGCCCTCCCGGGCCTCCACGACCAGCTTCCATCCCTTGGGGTCGGCGGGCTCCGCGTCCCACTCCTCTTCCAGGAACTGGAGGGCTTCCTGGTAGATGTCGCGCACCGCGTCAGCTCCAGAAGCCTCGACGTAGAAGCCACCCAGGAATGTCGCCATGCTGACTCCTCTGTCCGCACCGCGGGGCGAGCGTCGGACGGTGAGGCTGGGGAGTTCAATAGGGATTTGCAGTTGAGTGCCAGGATGCACCTGCATCCTCTAGGTGTTTGCGCCTCCCAGCAGCTCCGCCAACCGCTCCTCCAGGAAGCGTCGCTCCGGGGCCGTCTTCACCAGGGCGAGCGCGCGGCGGTAGCTGGCCACGGCTTCCTTCACCCGTCCCATGCGCCGCAGCAGCTCGGCGCGAGCGGCGGGCAGCAGGTGGTAGTCGGTGAGGCGCCCAGAGGTCTCCAGGTCATCCACCAGCGCCAGTCCGTGCTCGGGCCCCCGGGCCATGGCCACCGCCGCCGCGCGGTTGAGCTCCACGACGGGGCCCGGTGACAGCTCGCACAGCCGCTCGTAGAGCACGGCAATCTGCGCCCAGTCCGTGTCCTCCGGGCGGGCCGCCTGTGCGTGCAGTGCCGCGATGGCGGCCTGCAGCGTGTACGGCCCCCGCCCGCCCAGCGCGAGCGCCGCGTCCAGCTCGGCGAGCCCCTCGCGAATCGCCTCGCGGTCCCACAGCGCGCGGTCCTGCCTGTCCAACAGCACCAGCCCACCATCCGCCGCCACCCGCGCGCGGCGGCGCGAGTGGTGCAGCAACATCAGCGCGAGCAGGGACGCCACCTCCGCATGCCGAGGCAACAACGAGCGCGCGAGCCGGCCCAGCCGCAGCGCCTCCGCGCACAGTTCGACCCGCAGCAACTCCGGGCCGTCCGTCGCCGCGTAGCCCTCGGAGAAGACGAGGTACACGGTGTGCAGCACCCCGCGCGTGCGCTCGCCCAGCGCGTCCGGCTCCGGCACGATGTACGGAATGCCCGCGTCCCGAATCTTCCGCTGCGCGCGCACCAGCCGCTGCGCCATCGTCGCCGGGGGCACGAGGAAGGCGTGCGCCACCTCCTCCGTGGTGAGGCCGCACAGCGTGCGCAGCGCGAGCGCCACCTGCGCCTCGGGCGCGAGCGCCGGGTGGCAGCAGGTGAAGAGCAGGCGCAGCGTGTCGTCGGGAAAGCCCTCCCACTCCGAGCCATCCGGCGGTGGCGCCAGCTCCTGCTCGATGCGCGCCACCACCTCCAGCGCGTCCACGCGGGCGCCCAGGCGCACCCCGCGCCGCACCCGGTCCACCGCCTTGTTGCGCGCGGCGCGGATGAGCCATGCCCGAGGCTCGCGAGGCGCACCCTCGCGAGGCCACTGGACGAGCGCGTCCGCGAAGGCCTCCTGCACCACCTCCTCGGCGGCGCCGAAGTCCCCGCCGAGCACACGGATGACGGTGGCCACGATGCGGCCATGGTCCTCGCGGTAGGTCCGCTCCAGCAGGGAGGCCGGGGTGCTCACGCGGGTGCGTGTCTAGCCCTGATCCGACATGACTTCCATGACGGGGCGCACCTCGACGCAGCCGGTGCGGGCGGTGGGAATGCGCGAGGCGATGGCGATGGCCTGGTCGATGTTCTCCGCCTCGATGAGATAGAAGCCGCCGAGCTGCTCCTTCGTCTCGGCGAAGGGGCCGTCCGTCGTCAGACGCTTGCCGTCGCGGATGCGCACCGTGGTGGCCGTGGCCACGGGCTGGAGCGCCTCGCCGCCCAGGTAGTTGCCGCTCTTCCGGATGCCATCGGTGAAGGTGAAGTACTCGCCCATCACCTGGTCGGCCTCTTCCTTCGACAGCGCCTCCCACAGCTTCTCGTTCTCGTAGATGGTCAGCACGTAGCGCATGGTGTTCCTCGGGGATTCGGGGGGAGTAGAGCCTCCCCGAAGAGTGGTCGTCCGGGGCTCGCGGAAATCGACAGGCATTTTTCGCGACATTTTCCCGGGCCACCACACTCGCCGCGGCGCCCCCGGCTCATGGGGATGTCGGATAGTCCCTGACCCGCTCCCGGTCTCCGCGAGGGTGGCAGTGCCCGTTACCGGACGGTCACCGGGCGGCGGAACGGGGACTCGCCGGTCGGTGCCCCGGGCACGCGTCGGGGGCTGCCGAGCGTCGACGCCCCTCCGGGCCTCGGGGGCAGTGGGGACGCTCGCGGCTTGAGTGCGCTGTTGCTCCCTGGTATCCGCAGTGCCCCTCACCCCGCCGGAGGCAGGAAAGCCGCGATGGCCCAGAATTTCATCTTCACGATGCAGGACCTGCGCAAGGTCAAGAATGGCAAGGAGATCCTCAAGGGCATCTACCTGTCGTTCTTCCCGGGCGCGAAGATTGGTGTCATCGGCCCCAACGGCTCCGGTAAGTCGACGCTGCTGCGCATCATGGCCGGCGTGGACACGGAGTTCTTCGGCGTGGCCAAGCCGGACCCGGGCGCCAAGGTGGGCTACCTGGCGCAGGAGCCCCAGCTCGACCCCACGCTCGACGTGAAGGGCAACGTGGAGCTGGGCCTCAAGGAGGTCCGCGCCACGCTGGACCGCTTCAACGAGATCAGCGCGAAGTTCGCCGAGCCCATGGACGACACCGCCATGGAGAAGCTGCTCGCCGAGCAGGCCCGGCTCCAGGACGCCATCGACGCGGTGAACGGCTGGGAGCTGGACCGCACCCTGGAGATGGCCATGGACGCGCTGCGCCTGCCTCCGGGCGACGCGGACGTGACGACGCTGTCCGGCGGTGAGAAGCGCCGCGTGGCGCTGTGCCGCATCCTGCTGGAGAAGCCGGACCTGCTGCTCCTCGACGAGCCCACCAACCACCTGGACGCGGAGAGCGTCGCGTGGCTGGAGCAGGCGCTGAAGGAGTACAAGGGCACCATCGTCTGCATCACCCACGACCGCTACTTCCTCGACAACGCGGCGGAGTGGATCCTGGAGCTGGACCGCGGCGAGGGCGTGCCCTGGAAGGGCAACTACTCCAGCTGGCTGGAGCAGAAGCAGAACCGGCTGGCGCTGGAGGAGAAGGCGGAGAGCCACCGGCAGAAGACGCTCAAGCGCGAGCTGGAATGGGTGCGCCAGTCGCCCAAGGCGCGTCAGGCCAAGAGCAAGGCGCGTATCGCCGCGTACGAGGAGCTGCTCAACCAGTCGCAGGAGAAGCGCGACCCCACGGGCGAAATCATCATCCCCCCGGCCCCCCGGCTGGGCGGCCTGGTGGTGGAGGCGAAGGGGCTGCGCAAGGCATACGGCGACCGGCTGCTCATCGACGACCTCAACTTCAAGCTGCCGCCCGGTGGCATCGTCGGCGTGATTGGACCCAACGGCGCCGGCAAGACGACGCTGTTCCGGATGATGACCGGCGTCGAGAAGCCGGACGCGGGCGAGCTGCGCGTCGGCGAGACGGTGAAGCTGGCCTACGTGGACCAGAGCCGCGACGCGCTCAATGGTGAGAACTCGGTGTTCCAGGAGGTCAGCGGCGGGCTGGACCACCTGGACCTGGGCAAGGGCGGCCAGATTCCGAGCCGCGCGTACCTGGCGGGCTTCGCCTTCAAGGGCCAGGACCAGCAGAAGCGCGTGAAGGACCTGTCCGGCGGCGAGCGCAACCGCGTGCACCTGGCGAAGATGCTCAAGAGCGGCGGCAACCTGCTGCTGCTCGACGAGCCCACGAACGACCTGGACGTGGAGACGCTGCGGAGCCTGGAGGACGCGCTGCTGGGCTTCGCGGGCTGCGCGGTGGTCATCAGCCACGACCGCTGGTTCCTGGACCGCATCGCCACGCACATCCTGGCCTTCGAGGGCGACAGCAAGGTGTTCTTCTTCGAGGGCAACTTCCAGGACTACGAGGCCGACAAGAAGAAGCGGCTCGGCCCCGAGGCCCTGGAGCCGCACCGCATCCGCTACCGCCCCATCAGCAAGAGCTGATGAGGCCCGGCCGAGGGGCTCAGCGCTTCTTCGAGGTGAAGAGCCCCTCCACCAGCGCGACGAGGGCGGCCCGGTAGTCCGCGGCGGAAGCACCCGCGTCGACGGCCAGGGCCGCCCGGTCGAACGCCGCGGAGAGCAGTCCCGTCAGTGCATCGATGGGGCTCTTCGCGATGACACCCTCGCCCATCGCCGCGGCCAACCCCTCGCGCAGGGTGCGGCCCGCGTGGCGCAGGTCGATTCCGTCCATCTCCGCGCGGCCGAGCACCGCCGGCCCGTCCAGCAGCAGCAGGCGCGTGCGGCCTGGCACCGCCATGGCCGCGAGGTAGGCATCCGCTCCGGCGAGCAGCGCCTTGCGCACGGGCAGGGACAGTGGCGTGGCCCGCTCGATTTCCTCCGCGACGGCGAGCGCCTCCTGCTCCACCACGGCTCGGAACAGCGCCTGCTTGTCCGCGAAGTGGTGGTACAGCGCGCCCCGCGTCACCCCGGCCTCCGCCACGATGTCCGGCGTGCTCGTCTCCGCGTACGAGCGCTCGGTGAACAGCTTGCGCGCCGCCGTGAGCAGGTCGCCCCGCGTCACCTCCGTCCGCTCCTGATTCGTCCGCCGGGTGGGCTTACGTTGCATACATGCAGCCTGTATGTTAGTTGGGAAGAAACATACAGACTGTATGTCGAACGGCGAGGGAACGGAACAATGAAGACGACCTCCTACTATCCGGTGCTGCTGACCCCCGACGTGGCGGGGACGGCCCGCTTCTACGTGACGCACTTCCGCTTCAAGCCGCTGTTCGAGAGCGACTGGTACGTGCACCTCCAGTCGTCGGAGGACCCGGGCGTCAACCTCGGCATCGTGCGCAACGACCACGAGACGATTCCACCGGAGGGGCGCGGGAAGACGTCCTCCCTGCTGCTCAACTTCGAGGTGGAAGACCCGGACGCCGTCTATGCGCGCGTGCAGGAGGCGAAGCTGCCCGTCCTCCGCACGCTGCGCGACGAGCCCTTCGGCCAGCGGCACTTCATCACCGCGGACCCGAACGGCGTGATGATTGACGTCATCAAGCCCATCCCGCCCACGGCCGAGTTCGCGGCGCAGTACGCGGACGCGGCGCTTCCGCGCTGAGGGAAGGGAGTGGGGTTGCGCCGGTTCACCCGCGGCTTCGCGAGCGCATGGCATCCGCGCGCTCGCGGTGGCCGTTCCCGGTGCGGTGCCTCAAGGCACCCGGCGGCCCACGAGCCGCGCGAGGATGTCCTGGAACTCGTCGGGGCGGAGATTCACGTGCTCGACGACGTACCCGTAGAGCATGGCCGTGGGCACGGCGCGGCCTCCCTGCTGCTGCTCCAGTTGGTGCAGCGTGTGGAGGATGATGCGCTCCACGCGGGTGAGGCCGTCGCGCACGTCGGGAAGGGTATCGCGGGGGTCCAGGGGCATCGGCGGACCCCAGCGTACCTCGGGGCCGTCAGTCTTCCAGCGGCCGGAGCGCGTGGGCGTGCACCCAGTGGGCAATCTGCTTGCCGGTGCGCGCGCCCACGACGCCCGAGTGCCGGTAGTGCATGCCGCCCCAGATGCGCGCGTTGATGACCTCGTCGACGGCCGCGTCGAGGCTGCGGAACGTCCGGGTGCCGCAGTCCGGGCTGGTGATGCTCAGCGGCCGCGCGAGCGGGCCCTGGCCGTAGAACCTCGCGAGCATGTACAGCCCGGCGCCGCTGACCATCGGATGGCCGGCGGGGTACTCCTGCGTCGGAGGCGTGGCGAGGTACGGCGTCCAGTCCGCGTCACCGCCCTCGCGGATGGCGGTGATGGGGCGCCAGAAGCTCCAGGTGGCCTTGCTGTCCACGTTGGAGATGATGGCGTCCGCCTGCGCCATCGTGACGAGCGCGAAGATGCGGGCGCTGTCGTACAGGTCCTCGCCGTGGTCCTCGACGAGCTGCGCCGCCATGAGGCCGACGACGCCCGCGGTGCTCGTCTCCTGGCATTCACCCCACCAGCGGGCCGCGAAGGACTGGTCGGCCGTGCGCAGCCGGCTGTCGTTGCTTCCGTAGGCCCACGTCTCCACCACGTCGCGCAGGTACACCTTGCTCGTGAGCGAGAGCGGCGGCTGCGTCAGGAACTGGGACGCGTCGCGCATCACCCACGGCGTCACACGGTTCCACCAATAGAAGGGTGGCACGGTGCCCGGAGCCGCCGGCGGCACCGGCCTCCAGACGCCCGGCGCGGGCGTGGGGAAGACGTAGGAAATCCCGTCCGGGTTGTCCCAGCCGTCCGCGTCGCGCACGGCCCAGAGCTGCTCCGCCGTGGCCTCGCCGACCTGGAGCCCCTTCTCCTTCGCGGGCCCGTCCGGGATGGCCGCGAGCGACGCCGCGTACCGCGCTTCAATCAGGGCGATGAGGGCGCTGTTCTCGGGGTGGACGGTCAGCACGTACCGGAGAATCACCCGGTGGGCCGCGGCCACGGCGGCGGCCTCGGCGGAAGCACCCGGAGGCGCCGGCACGGGCGGCAGGTACGTGGCGAAGCGCCGCTGGTCCGGCAGCGCGTTGATGGCGTCGTGCATGGCCACCTGGGTCAGGGCTCCCACGCGGGTGAGCAGCACGAAGGCGCGCGGGGACTCCAGCTTCAGCGTCAGGTGGTTCCACTCGGCGACGACATCCGCTCGGCCCGGCGTGGGCCAGGCGAAAACGGTGAGGGCCAGCAGGCCGCAGGTGACGGCGGCCGCGCGGTGGAGGGCTTTTCGGAAGGAGAGGACGGGAAGGGGGACGTTGGAGCGGGCGTGCGGCATGGGAGACTCCGTCGGCGTGCAGGCGAGCAGGCCGTCGGCCATCTTGTCAGCCTTCGTCCCCCGCAGGCCATTCGCCCCCGGTGCCGCATCGGGTGTGGGGCGCGTGCGACTCGGTGGGACAGCGGGGGAGCGGGCGGATTGTCGCGGAGGCGCGGCCACGGAGTGTTGCCGCACCGCATGCGCTCATGCATGCTGCCGCGCCTGTCTTCATGAGGACCGCTCTCCGCCCGTTGCCCGCGCTCACCGGCCTGCGCTTCCTGGCGGCCTTCCACGTGGTGGTGTTCCACTACCTGGAGCGGAGCGGGATGCCGACGTGGCTGGCGAACGTGGCGGACAGCGGCTCCAACAGCGTGACGCTGTTCTTCATCCTCTCCGGCTTCATCCTCGCCTACAGCTACCTGGGCGCGGAGTCGGAGGTCGAGGTGCCCAGGCGCTCGTTCTGGGTGGCCCGCTTCGCGCGCGTCTATCCGGTGTACCTGCTCGGCCTGCTGCTCGCCGCGCCCATCTTCGTGGGCAAGCTGTTCCAGCAGCAGGGCCTCACGGGACAGTCGCTGTGGACGGTGACGGGCATCGGCGCGGCCGTGGGCGGGCTGTCGCAGGCGTGGTTCCCCGCCGCGGCCTGTCAGTGGAACTGTCCGGGCTGGTCGCTGTCGGTGGAGGCGTTCTTCTATCTGGTGTTCCCCTTCGCGGCGCTGCCCGTGCTGCGCATGGGGGCCCGGCGGCTCCTCGTGGCCCTGGGCGTGTCGGCGCTCGTGGGCGTGCTGCTCATGGGCGTCTGGCTCTTCGTCCTGTGGTGGGGCACGGAGCACGGGAGCGGCTTCGACCGGGACGCGTGGAAGGTGGTGGGCGCGTACAACCCGCTGCTGCGGTTGCCCCAGTTCCTCTGTGGCGTCTTCCTGGGCCGGCTGTTCTGCCTGCGTCAGCGTGACGGGCGGGCGTCCGCGTCCTTCGACCGGGCGATGGTGGCGCTGGGCGTGGGCTCGAGCCTGGTGCTGCTGGGCCTGACGTGGGGCCGCCCCGCGCTGTACTTCAAGGACATGGCGATGCTGCCCGGCTTCATGTGCCTCATCTGGGGCCTGGCCGGGGGGGCGGACCCGCTCTCGCGCTTCCTGGCGCGGCCCTTCATGGTGAAGCTGGGCGAGGCCAGCTACGCGCTCTACCTGCTGCACTCGCCCGTCAACAACTGGCTCCAGGCCGCGGACACATACCTGGGCCTCGGCTGGTGGTCCCGGGGGCCGGCCTTCTTCATCGGCTATTCGCTGCTGTGCGTGGCCGCGTCGCTCGCCGTCTTCCGCTACGTGGAGGAGCCCGCCCGCCGCTGGCTGCGCGACAGGCTGTCCGCGCGCGTGAAGCCGGCGCTCCAGGCGCCGCTCGACATGGGGACGCAGGCTACAGGTCGATGATGACCAGCGTGCCCCGGCTGCCCTCCTTCACGGAGTGAGGCGTCCCGGCCGGCACGAGGTACAGCTCGCCGGTGCGCACGGTGACGGAGGCCTCGGGCACGGTCAGCTCCATGTGGCCTTCGAGCACCAGCAGCGCCTCGTCGTACGGATGGCGCTCCTCCTCGAGCGGCATCGCGTCCATGCGCAGCACCTTCACGTTCGCTTGTCCGACCCGCCCCAGCACCCGCGAGCGCCACGCGTGCGGCAGCGCCGCGGCTTCCGACACGAGATTCATCAGGCTCATGGGCGGCGGCTATAGCCAATGCCAGACGGGAACAGAAGGTGCCCGGGCCTCGCGCGCGGCACTGTGCCGGTACCGATGTGGGGAGGCTGTGTCTTGCGGCGGAAGGTCCGGCGCGTCGCTCACCCACCTCCGGGGAGCTGAAGCCGGCGCGCCCTGTAACGGCGAAGGTCCGGCCCGCGAGTGGCGCCCCGGCCGGACCCTCGGTGGTTCACGCCTGGGAGGCGCGAATCAACGAATCGTGACGCCAGCGGACACCACGCTGGTGAACGTGCACGGGATGTCGTTGGCCAGGGTGGTGCAGCTCGACGGCTGCGCCGGGGTCCACGTCGTGGCGTTCAGCTTGATGGCCGCCTGCGCGCGCTGACGGTAGACGCTACCAGGGGTATAGGTCACCCGGTTCGCCGTCTGGCCGCCGAAGTCGGTGTTCGTCTCGGGCCAGCAGCTCCGGCTGCCCGGCAGGGCCGTCCAGGTGACGGTGCCCGTGCTGCTCACCGAGCGGAGCTCCACGATCGAGCAGATGTAGATGATGGGGTAGTCCTGGTCGCAGTCCCACACGGAGGCCTGGGCGCTCACCGTGACGTTGTCGTAGGTGTACGGGGACGTCGCCTCGACGACGCACGTCGTATTCGGGATGGGCCTGGTCACCGCCGCCTCGGCCTGGGCGAGCTCGGCGCCGCTGGGAGCCTGCTCCTTCCCTTCCGGCGCGGGACCACACGCGCCGAGGGCAAGGGTCACCACCGCGAGGCTGCACGTCTTGAAGGAGTTCATGGGTGTCTGTCTTGAGGGGGAATGATTGGCGAGCCAATCACGCATCATCGCGCCGCAAACATCGACATATTCCAGAAATACTGTCGAAGCGAGATAAGCGTGTGAGCAAGGTAAAGCATCCGCCTCGTGGCGTCCACGCACGCGGCGCGAGTGACGGCCCTGCTGGCCTGCGAGCACGGACGCGCCGGGAGCTATGCTCCACGGCACATGGATTCTTCCACTCCCACGGATGGCTACGCGCGGCGGGTCGGTCTTTTCTCCGGCGTGATGCTCGTCATCGGCGGCATCATCGGCTCGGGCATCTTCCTCAACCCCGCCATCGTCGCGCAGCGCGTGCACACGCCCGCGCTGACACTGGGGGTGTGGTTGCTCGGTGGCGGGGTGGCGCTCATCGGCGCGTTCGTCTACGGCGAATTGGGGCAGCGCATCCCGAAGGCGGGCGGCAGCTACGTCTACCTGCGCGATGCCTTCGGCGCGCTGCCGGCCTTCCTCAATGCGTGGGGAATGATGCTCATGATTGCCACCGGGGCCATCGCCGCGGTGGCCGTGACGTTCGCCAACTACACGCTCGCGCTGACGGGGCTGGGGGAGGGCTACCGGCTTCCGCTCGCCGTCGGCGCCATCGTCCTGCTCTCCGGGGTGAACTACTTCGGTGTACGGCCCGGGGCGCTCACGCAGAACGTCTTCACCGTGCTCAAGCTGCTGGCGCTCGCGGTGCTCGTGGGGGCGGGGCTGCTGCTCGCCGGGGCCTCGCCCGCGGTGGAGGCCGCCGTTCCCCCAGAGGCGCCGGACTCGCTCGTGCTCGCCGTGGGCGCGGCGCTCGTCCCGGTGCTCTTCAGCTACGGCGGGTGGCAGCAGACGAACTTCGTGGCCGAGGAGATGGTGGACCCGGCGCGCAACCTGCCGCGCGCGCTGTTGCTCGGCGTCATCGGCGTGGTGACGGTGTACCTGCTGGCGAACCTCACCTACCTGCGCACGCTCGGCGCGACGGGGCTGGCGGCGAGCAGCGCTCCGGCGGCGGACGCGCTCGGCCAGCTGCTCGGGTCCGGGGGGCGCACGTTCATCACCGCGGGGGTGGCGCTCTCCACGTTCGGGTTCCTCAACCTCGTCATCCTCGTCTCGCCGCGCGTGTACCAGGCCATGGCCGCGGACGGGCTGTTCTTCCCGCAGCTCGCCCGGCTGCACCCGCGCTACCGCACCCCCGCCACGGCCATCGTCTTCCAGGCGGCCTGGGCCATCCTGCTCACGGGGACGGGGACGTACGGCGAGCTGCTCGACTACGTCGTCTTCGCGGACTGGCTCGTCTTCGGCGCCACGGCGGCCACGCTCTTCGTCTACCGCTCCCGCGAGCGCCGGGGGCTCGTGCCCCGCGTGGCCTACCGCGTGCCGGGCTACCCGCTCACGCCGCTGCTCTTCATCGCCGCCGCGCTGTATGTCGTGGTGGGCTCGGCGGCGTCCAACCCCCTGAACGCGCTCAAGGGCGTCTTGCTGCTTGGCGCGGGCGTGCCCGTGTTCCTGTACTGGCGGCGCAAGGGGAGCAGGGCGGCGGGTGATGAAGTCGTTTCCCAACGCCTGGGCGGATGACCGTAGTCTGGGTGCAGCTACAACCTGGAGACGGTGTGCCCATCGACGAGATTCTCGAATCCAACCAGCAGTTCCTCGGCGCCTGGCGCTTCATGGCCCGACACAATCCTCGGGGCGAGGTGCTCGACCTGCCCGACGTCCACATCGCCTCGGCCAACGGCGCGTGGATGATGCTGAACGTGGCCTTCCTCCGCGCGCCGGTGAAGTCGGCGGAGGAGCTCCAGCGTGCCGCCGCGGCGGCGGCGGGCTACTTCGTCCCCCGGGGCAACCCGTGGATGCTCGCCGTGTGCGAGGACTGGCTGCCGGCCGAGGTTCGCCCCCGCGCCGCGGAGCTGCTCGCCCCGTACGGCCTGAAGACGGGCATGGACACCACCGGCATGGTCACCGACGCGCTCGTGCCGCCCAGGCGGCCGCTGCCGGAGGTGGAGCTGCGCCAGGCCGTGGACACGAAGGGCCGCAACGATATCGCGGACATCAACGCCCATGCCTATGACGCGCCCCGGGACATGGTGCGCGCCTCGCTCGACGTGCCCGCGTACTTCGCGGGTGAGGGCCTGGGCGTGGGCTACGTGGCCTACCGCGACGGAGAGGCCGCGAGCAGCACCACCGTCTTCCCCATCGACGGCGTCGCCTACGTCGCGCTGGTAGCGACGATGCGGCAGCACCGGAAGCTGGGCTGCGCCGAGGCCGTGCTCCGCAAGGCGCTCGACGAGATGCACCGCACGCAGGGACTGAAGCGCACGGTGCTGCATGCCACGGCGGACGGCTACCCGGTGTACCTCCGCATGGGCTACCGCGCCGTGACGCGCATCCACTTCTACATGGCCGCGGCGAGCCCCAGGTAGCGGGCGTCTCGCGGCGCCGGCCTCCATGCGCCGCATCCACTCCGCGGGCGGGGTGAAGGGAATGCACTCGCCCGTGCGGATGCGGCGGTTGGGAGGTCCTGGCGGCACCTGGCGGATGGGCGGGACGTTCTCGGTATGGGCGACGAAGGAGAAGCCGCCCTGGAGGTCGGCGCGGAACGCGCACCTGGGACGGCTTCGCACGGCCCACGCCTCTGCTACACTCCGGTCTCGGGGCGGCTCTGGGTGTGCTTCCTTCTCACTCCCTATGGGTAGTGCATCCGCTCTCCGCCCCACTTCTTCCCTCTCGCCGGAGGCACGGTGACTTCGCCCGCGCTCGACCCGTCCGGAACTGCGGGGCCCGTCGCGGCCCTGATGCTGTGGAAGACGTCTCGCGTCTTCCTTCCCCCGGTGCCCGCCGGCAGCCAGCCCTCTCCCGAGGGACGTGAGGGCGTGCGCGTGCTCGAGGCGGACCTGCTCGCGTTGGGCTACACGCTGTCCGGACCGCTCCAGGACGCGCTCGCCGCGCTTCCCCCCACGATGCTCGCCGCGGTGGGGCGCTTCGTGTGGTTCGAGCTCCAGCGGACGCTCGGTGGGGACCGGCCCTTCGCGGCCCACTTCCTGGGCTTCCCCGGCAGTGTCCCTCGTGACACCGACTCGGTGTACAGGCAGCGCATGCTCGTGTTGCTCTTCCAGGAGTACGAGCAACCCTGCATCCACTGCGGAAAGGTGGACACGGTGCGGGCCATCGACCCGTGTGCCCACGTCGTCTGCACGCGCTGCTTCGACCCGAGCGAGACGAGCGTGTGCCCCATCTGCCACCGGCGCGTCTCTCCGGGGCAGCCCTACTTCCAGCCGGTGACGCACCCTTCCACCCGGGGCCTCTACGTGCGCCGGCACGGGCGCACGACGCGGCTGTCGCTCGGCACGGACCTGGAGGCCGCCGCTCGGGAGATGCTGCAGCGGCTGCTCTCACGTGCCACCGTCCTCCGCCCGGACGAGATGGACTCGGTCCGCACGCTCGTCTCCGCCTTCCGATTGAAGGTGCTCGGCTGGCTTCCGCAGCGCATCCCCGTGAAGGAGACGCTGGCCGAGGTCATCGGCCTGCTACTGAGGCGGGAACCCGAGGCCATGGGTGACGTGCTGAGCGGTGCCGCCGCGCACCTGAAGACCGCGACGGATGTCCTCCGGGTGCTCGTCGCGTGGGCCGGGGGAAACCCCGACCTGACGGTGAAGGTGCCGCTCAAGAGCCACCCGCGCCCGCTGCGGCGCGCCGTGCTGGAGCTGCTGGCGGGGCTCCCGCCGCTGAACCTCACCGAGGACGTGCACCGCCACCCCGGCCTCTGGAAGGCCATGGCCGGGCAGCTCCACGTCTTCGAGCGCTGGAGCGACCATCCGGATGTCGCGCTCGCCTTCGCCACGCTGCGCGGCACGGTGCTGAAGCCGGAGACGGACTTCGGCCAGGCGCTGCTCGCCCGGGCCCGCGCGCTTCCCGACGCCTTCCAGCTCCGCGCCTCGGAGCAGGGCTTCACGGTGCGCTTCCGGTCCTGGAGCGCGCAGGTGGAGAAGGCGCTGGAGCTGCGGGACATGGACGGGCTGCTGCGGCTGTTGCGGCAGCGGCCCGGCGAGCTGCTGCGCCGGCTGGACCATGTGACGCGCACGGCGCTGAGTGGAGCGGACGGCGCCGCTCGCGAGCGGAAGCTCGTCGCCGCGCTGGAGGCGGTGGCACCGCGCGCCGCGCCCGGGCTCCTGCTCACCGTCGCCGCGCATCTTCGACGGCGGCACGCGCCCTTCGCGCGGCGGGTGTTCTTCCCCAAGGGTGAGGCCACCCATGCCTGGGGCGCCGCGGACCGGCGGCCGCTGCTGCCCGGGGATATGCTCGGGCAGCTCGTCGGAACGCTGGAGCGGGAGCTGCTGGTGCGCGCGGAGGGGCTCCCGGCGCTGCCGCAGGCGCTACTCGACGAGAAGCTCGGCGACCTGCTCGTTCCCCTCTCGGAGAAGACCGCGTCGCGCGCGCTGGTGGCGGTGCCGCGCGGCAGCGTGCTGGAGCTGCCCGAGGGCGAGCACCTGCGCTTCTTCGTGCACTGGACGGAGCCGAAGGGCGAGTCGGTGGACCTCGACCTGTCGGTGGCGCTCTACGATGCCCGGTGGTGGCTCGTGTCGCTGTGCGACTTCACGCAGCTGCGCCTGCCGCAGGACGCCGCCGTGCACTCGGGAGACGTCACCTCCGGGACGCCGCCGCTCGGGGGCGCCGAGTTCCTGGATGTGAATACCCCCGAGCTGCTGAAGCAGGGCGTGCGCTACGCGGTGCCGGTGGTGTTCTCCTACGACGGCGTTCCCTTCGACCGCATGGAGGACGCCTTCGCGGGCTTCATGGTGCGCGAGGGCCCGAGCGGGCCGCACTTCGACGCGTCCACGGTGGAGCAGCGCTTCGACCTGCAGGGGAGCGCGATGATTTCGGTGCCCCTCGTCATCGACCTGGTGGAGCGCCGGATGCGCTGGGTGGACGTGAAGGTGCCGGCCGACGGCAGCTTCCACAGCGTGCGGCGCTCGCGTGGGGAGCTCGCCCACTTCGGCAAGGACACGATGGACTACTTCGGCACCGGCTCGAGGCCGACGCTCTGGGAGCTGGCCTGCCTGCATGCCGCCGCACGCACCCGCAAGGTGCACGTGCGCCGCCGCGATGGGAGCGTGGTCGTCCTCACACGGGCACCGGACGAGGACACGGGTCACTTCCTGCGAAGGGTGCGCCGCCTGGAGGACGCGCGGGCGGTGCCGCGGCTGGAGCTGGGGAGTGCGCCCACCTTCTTCGCGGGCCTCTCCGACGAGCCCTCGCTACCGGAGGGGAGCGAGGGGTACGCGCTCCACTTCCGTCACACGGACGCCGGGCAGGTGAAGCGGCTGGCCGCGGGCGACCTGGTGGCGGCGCTGCGGAAGTAGGCCCGCCACGGATGGCCGGGGCGCGGAGCCTCGGACGCGGGTCCGGTCCTGGCACCGCGGAAGGAGGCCCGCCACGGGTGGCCGGGGCGCGGAGCTTCGGACGCGTGCCCGCGCGTACGCGGTGGCTGCCGCGCACGGGGTGAAGCCGGGAGCGTACGGAGCGACTGAGCGGGCGACCGTCGCCTCCCGGTGGGCTCGTCACGGGGAAACGCGGCTCGTAGGATTCCGCCCGCGCCGCTTCGCCCACCGTGCGCCAGGAGTCGCTCCCATGAAGGTCGTCCATTCGCCACTGCACGCCCGGCACGACGGCGGCAAGGAACTGCACCGCGGCGAGCTGGTGCCGTGCTTCGAGATGCCGTCCCGCGCGGACTTCATCCTCCAGGCGCTGCGACGCGAGGGCTTCGCGGTGGGCGGGCCGCGCGAGTTCCCGCTGGAGTCGCTGCTGCGCGTCCATGACGCCGGCTTCGTCGAGTTCCTGCGCACGGCGCACGCGGAGTGGCGCGCCGTGGGCAAGGAGGGCTTCATGCTGCCGAGCGGCTTCCCGGCGCGGAGCCTGCGCCGGGACCACATCCCCGCCGGCATCAACGGGAAGATGGGGTACTACGCCTTCGACGCGAGCACGCCCATCGTCGAGGGCACGTGGGACGCCGCGCTCGCCGCCGCGCACTGCGCGCTGACCGCCGCCGCCCACGTCGTCGAGGGTGAACGCGGCGCCTACGCCCTGTGCCGTCCGCCCGGCCACCACGCGGGGCACGCCGTGTATGGCGGGTACTGCTTCCTCAACAACGCGGCGCTGGCGGCGCAGTACCTGCGGGACCACGGGAAGAAGCGCGTCGCGGTGCTGGACGTGGACTACCACCACGGCAACGGCACGCAGGACATCTTCTGGGAGCGCTCCGACGTGCTCTTCGTCTCCATCCACGGCACGCCCGAGACGGAGTACCCGTACTTCCTCGGCTATGCCGACGAGCGTGGAGCAGGGGAGGGCGAGGGCTACACGCGCAACTTCCCGCTGCCGCGAGGCACCGCATGGGCGGAGTACGTCACCGCGCTGGACGCGGCGCTGGACACCGTCGGTGGCTTCGCGCCCGACGCGCTGGTGGTGTCGCTCGGTGTCGACACGTACGAGGGCGACCCCATCAGCGCGTTCAAGCTGGAGACGCGGCACTACCCGCTGATGGGTGAGCGGCTGGCGCGCCTCGGGATTCCCACGGTGTTCGTGCAGGAAGGCGGCTACGCGGTGGAGGACCTGGGCTCCAACGTCGCCGGAGTGCTGAAGGGCTTCCTCGCGCGGGGGTAGGGCGCCTCACTCCTGCTTCTTGAAGGGGAGGTGCAGCATGCTCCACAGGGTGCGGAGCCGGTGGAAGGCGGGGTAGCCGTCATTTCCGAACCGCTCGCGCGTGCTCTCGTCCAGGTACATGTCGTAGATGCTCACCACGCGGACCTCCTCTCCGCTCCAGAACGCGAACTCCCACGTCCCGGCGTCCTCCATGATGAAGGCGGGAGGCACCGGGGGCGGAAGCCCTTCGAGGAGGCTTCGAATCCTGCTCATGGCGGACTCATTGAAGCGGTGCTCCGCCTGCTCCGAGTGCCGAACGTGCCCAGGGGAGCTGAACCACCAGCGCTGGTAGTACGCCAATCCCGAAGCGGTGAGTTGGAGGGTCGACGACCCGAGCTCCGGATCGAATCCGGGCGTGCGGGAGATGACGATGAGGTCGCTCTTCTTGAGTCTGTCGTCGGCCATGTCCGCTCCTCAGTATTCGAAGTCGTGAGCGAGGCGCTCCCAGTCGAGCGCCTTCAGGTGTTCCTCCACCCCCGGGGCGATGGGGAACGCGAACGAATCCTGGAGCCAGACCACGACCAGCTCGGAGGCATCACAGTTCTTGTCCCTGGCTGGCTGGAATGAGCGGAAGCGCCCGACACAGGCGATGGGCGGCAGTGCCGCGGGCTCTCCGAACGGGTACGGCCGGAGCCGCTCCGACATCTCGATGGGCGTCTCGCGCGGAGTCACCAGGTAGGGCTCCCCGGCCTTCAGGTTCCGCGCTTCTTCCAGCAGGCGTCCCAGGATGCCCTGGTTCATCTTCTTCGTGGGCGCTCCCTCCAGCAGTCCTTCGTACACGTGGGACTGGTCGAGCGCCCGGAGATGGATGATGCGGCCCGTCGCCAACTCCAGGCTGTACGTATCCATGATGTCCTGATGGAAGGATGAAGGTTTCAGCTCGGTCGCTCGCCCCGCAGCCGGGCGCCTTCGTGTTGAAAGACCTCCACCACGAGGTCGATGGCCGCACGCACGCGGGGCGCGTGTTGGAGGTCCGGATGCACGGCGAGCCAGGCTTCGCGCCGGGGCAGGTCCTCCACACGCGAGAGCCTGACCAGCCCTGACACGCCGTCCGCGAGGTAGCAGGGCAGCACCGTGAGCCCCACCCCCTGGCGCGCGGCCTCCAGCAGCGCGTAGCGGCTGTTGCTGCGCAGGGCGAAGGGAGCCCCGTTCCCCGCGCGCTCCAGCCACTGCTGCTCCGGCGTGTGGGCCAGGGACTCGTCGTAGCCGAGCAGTGCGTGTTCGTGCAGCGCGTCCAGCCGGGGACGCCCGTGCCGGCGCACGTAGGTCCGGGAACCGTACAGCGCGAGGGAGAACTCGCCCAGCTTGCGTGCCATGAGCGTGTCCTCCTGGGGCCGGAACAGCCGCACCGCCACGTCCGCCTCGCGGCGCGAGAGGTTGAGCACCTGGGTGGCCGCCCGCAGTTCCAGACGCAGCGCTGGGTAGCGCTCGCGCCAGGCGGGCAGGTGGGGCGCGAGGATGTGGCTCACGACCGTCTCGGGCGCGGTGATGCGCACGCTCCCGGAGACCTGCACGTCCGCTCCGGCGAGCTGGCGCTCCAGCGTGGTGGCCGTCTCGTCGATGTGCTTCGCGGCCTGGACGGCCTGCTCACCGGCCACCGTCAGGCGCATGCCTCCCGGGGCCTTCTCCAGGAGGCGCACGCCCACGGCGCGCTCCAGCGCCGTCAGCCGGCGTCCCACCGTCGCCGCGTCCACGCGCAGCCTGCGCGCCGCCGCCGCGAGCGAGCCTCCCTCATGCACCGCGAGCAGATAGCGCAGGTCGTTCCAGTCCACCCCTGCATTCTCGCATGGCTGCCCCCGCGCTCCTGCCCGTTCCGCGCGGAGGCTCCGGGTGGCACATCCAGGCCGCATCGGCACGGTGGCCTCCGCTCCGTGCCGAAGACAGGAGCCCCACATGTCCTCCACACCCTGTCTCTTATACACACCTGACGCTGCC
>NZ_JABBJJ010000440.1 GCF_012933655.1 Pyxidicoccus fallax
GATGGGGACGTGGACCTCGTCGATGGGGATGTGGTGGGGCCCGGAGCATCTGTACGAGGTGTCGCTACGCGAGTCGGCGGGGGCGCTGGCCGAGCGCGGCTACGGCCACGTGCGCGCCGAGGAACTGGCCAGGGCGGGGGGCATGTCGGTGGGCAGCTTTTACCGGCTCTATGGCAGCAAGGCGGGCTTCGCCCGGAAGGTGCGCCAGTGGGCCGAGACCGAACTCTGCCGCATCGCACGCGTGGACTTCGAGAGGGAGCCGGAGCAGCCGGAGCGCAGTTTTCGCGAGGTCTTCGACAGCTTCTGGGCGGACCTGGCGTGGTGCGCGACGAGAAAGCCGGAGCTGTTCCACTTCACCTTCCTGCACTGGCATCCGGACTCGCTGGAGCCGGAAGCCCTTGGCGCTCAGGCCCGGGAGCTGGTGCGGGAGGTGCTGGCGCACGGTGAGCGCGTGGGAGCGCTGGCGCCGGGAAGCGTCCTGGTGGGTGAGGGCCTCATCTGGGGGGCGCTGGCGGAGCTGGTGCGGGCAGTGGCGCGGGGGGACGAGCAGGGCGCGCTGGAGAACGTCATCCGCCTGGGGCGGGTTCTCTGGAAGGCGCTGGCGGCGGAGGAGGAGGCGGGCCCTCGGGGCAATGGCACGCCTCCGCCGGATGGAGCGACGGAAGACTCCGGGACTGAAGACAACCGCGCCCCGGAAGACCTCGAAGCCGATGCTCCCGCCAACCCCGCGCTCACCCCAACAGGGCGAAGAGCTGCCGGCATTGCGCCAGCAGCGTGCCGTCCTGGGTCCAGAGCTGCTGGAAGTCCTCCGCGTAGCCGCCGGCCGCCTGGCTCGAGCGGCCCGTGCGGAGGAAGTGCGCATCCGCGCCCAGGCCCGGACGCGGCAGCGCGTGGAAGAAGTCCACCCGGAAGTCCACGCTCGCCGAGGCCTGGAAGCCATCCACGCGCGACAGCACCGACGGCGGGTACGCATCCATCAGTCCCACGCACAGCGGCGCGTCCAGCACCAGCGGGTCCTTGGAGCGAATCCACCCGCCCGTCTCCGCCACTGGCCCTCCCGAGTACGGCGCCCCGCCGAGGCAGAAGCGGTACTCGAAGAACTGGCAGAAGGTGGGCAGGGGCACGTCGTCCGGCACTGCCGGCACCTCGTGCGGCGGCGGCACCTGGGGGCGCGGCACGTCGAAGTATTCCAGCGTCCCGCCGCGGGCCGCGCCGAAGGTGGCGCTGGCGATGCACACCACGCCCGCCGCGTTCTCCACCCGCGCGGTGGCATGCGTGACGAGCCGTCCCGCGCGCTCGATGCGCGTCAGGATTTCCGCGTCGCCCTCCACCGCGGGCGCGCAGAAGTGCACGGTGAGCGAGCGCACCGGGCGCCCCGCGTCGCCGACGTGGTGCTCCAGCGCGCGCAGGGCCGCGCCCGCGACCACGCCTCCGAAGGCGCCCTTTCCCTGATACCAGGGCGCGGTGAAGCGGATGTGGTAGCGGCCGGGGGCGAGAGGCTCGGGCGTGGTGGCGGCGAGGAAGGCGGCGGTCATGTCGCGTCGCACCGTATCAAGCCGGCGGCTCCGGTGGACCCACCGCGCGCATGGCGCCTGGCCGCACACGCTGAGTGTGGCACCGGCGCATCCACGGGCTCCTCGTCACACCGCACGCCCGGCGAAATACCGTCGTGTCCGTGGGGAACCCCACCGCGGACATGGGGACATCACCCGAACCTTCAGCGTGCCTGTCGCCTTGTCCGTGGGGTACCTGAGCTCGGACACGGGTGCCCAACCCCGAACCTTCAGCGCGCCCGCCGCCTTGCCCGTGGGGAACTTCACCGCGGACATGGGCGCATCACCCCGAATCTTTGGCGCGCAGCCGCCTTGCCCGTGGGAACTTCACCGCGGACATGGGCGCATCACCCCGAATCTTTGGCGCGCAGCCGCCTTGCCCGTGGGAACTTCACCGCGGACATGGGCGCATCACCCCGAATCTTCGGCGCGCCAGCCGCCTTGCCCGTGGGGAACTTCACCGCGGACAGGGGCGTATCACCCCGAATCTTCGGCGCACCCGCCGCCGTGTCCTTGGGGCCACTCACCCCTGGCACGGGGCCATCACGACGCACTTTGACGAGCCGCCGCCGTGTCCTTGGGGAGCCTCATCACGGACACTGACACACCACCACGAGCCTTCAGGGCGCGCCGCTTTGTTCGTAAGAAACGTCACTGCGGACACGGCGCATCACCCCGAGTCCTCAGCGCGCCGCCGCCTTGTCCGTGGGCAGCCCCACCGCGGAGAGGGCCACCTCGTACAGGTCGCCCTGGCCGTTGCCCGGCGAGCGCAGGCGCGCTTCGAACTCGTCGGTGGTGTACGGCTTCGCACGCGGTTCCATCTGGAAGGGAAGGCGCGCCGCGTACACGAGCACTCCGCGCGCCGGCACCACCACCGGCGTCAGCACGTCGCCCCGGTTCACCGCCGCGCCCAGGTTGCGCGGCGTGCTCCAGCTCTCGCCCTCGCGGAAGGACACCCAGAGGTCGTACCGGCCCAGGCTGCCGGGCCGCTCCTCCGAGCTGAAGAGGAGATAGCGCTCGTCCGGAGAGATGTAGTGATTGCCCGCCCCGTGCACCGAATCGTTGACGGGCGCCGGCAGCTTCTCGCCCGGACCGAAGCGGCCGTCCTTCCACCCGTGGCGGTAGATGGCGCGCTTGCCTCCCGGGCTCGTGGGCGTGCGCGTGACGTAGAGCGCCCCGTCCGCGGTGACGGAGGTGTTCGTCTCCGTCTCGTCCGTGCTCACCTCCGGCACGTGGCGTGGCGCGCTCCATCCGTTGCCCTCGCGCTCCACCATCCACACGTCGAAGTCCTTGCGCACCGGCTCGCCTTCCTTCACCGGCCGGTTGGAGGCGAAGAAGAGCTTCTTCCCGTCGGGCGACAGCGCCGGGTCGATGTCCCGCCACCGCCCCGAGAAGGACGCCACCTCCGGCTTCGTCCACCGCCCATTCCGGAAGTGGCTCACCATGACGAGCTGGAAGGTGAAGCGCGTGGGGTCCGCGCGGTTGAAGTAGACGGTGTTGCCATCCGGTGTGAAGGCGGCGCCGAACTCCTCGTTGGCGCTGGACACGACGTCGGGGGCGAAGACGCGCGGCGCCTGGGGAGCGGCGGCCGGCGAGGCGGACAGCGAGACGAGCAACGCGAGCGAAGCGACGGTGGACATGACTCTCCCGTGCGTCCCGCCTCCTCCGGAAGGAAGCGGCGGGGAAGGTGAAGCGTGGTTCAGGTGTTTCTCAGGCCCGACGCAGCACCAGCCCGGGCGCGGACGCGAGCACCAGGCCTGTCATCAACCCGATGACGCCGGACAGGCCATAGAGGACGCAGGTCAGCGCGCCGCACAGCGTGGCGAGCACGCTCGCCGCGAGCACGAAGCGGCCGCGCTCGCCCACCGGCACCTCCGACGACGCGCGGGTGATGAGCAATCCCGCCAGCAAGCCGCCGCCCACGCAGGCCAGCAGGCAGAAGGAGCGACAGCCCGAGGCGCACACGTGCCCGAAGGCCACCACCAGGGGCGGCACCAGCAGGGGCATCACCCCGCCCAGCACGCCCGGCACCACCGCGCGCCCCAGCACCCCACCCCGCCAGCCATAGGCCACCAGCAGCGCCGTGAAGGCCGCGCCCAGCGCCAGCGTCCCCGGCCCCACGCCCGAGCGCAGCGTCACCGCGCACAGCACCAGCACCCCGCCGTAGCCCCCCAGCGGCAGCGCCCGCACCAGCCGGCCCTTCTCGTATGCCCACCTCGCGCGGCGGGCGAGCTCACTCGACTCCATGTCTCGTCCTCCAGGCGGCCCGCAGCCGCGTCATGGCCCGCTCCACCCGCTTGCGAAAGGTGGCCGGCGGCACCGCCGGACGCTCCGCCTCTCCCATCGCCGCGGCCAGCGTGGCCACGTCCTCCGGCCTCAAATCGTCCAGCACGTCCCGCAGCGCCGCCGCGAGCTGCGCGCCCGCGAGCCGCGCCTCAGGCCCCTCTCCGTCGTCCGGCAGCGCCTCGTCCGGCGCCGCGTCCTCGCGCCGCCGCTGCCTCGCCTTGCGGCACGTGCGGCATTCATAGGCCGCCAGCGACAACACCCACGGCAGCACGTCGCGCGAGGCATCGAAGTCCGCCGCCCGGGTGAACACCTTCAGCAACGCCGCCTGCGCCGCGTCCTCCGCGTCCGCCCCGTCCGGCAACAGCCGCGCGCAGAAGCGCACGAGCAACGGGTGCAGCACCCCGAAGGCCGGAGCAAACGCGCTCCGGTCGCCGTCGGCGAGCCTCGCCATCCACCCCTGCAGTGCCTGCCGTGCCGCGGAGTCCACGTCCGTGCCTGCCTCGTCAGCCGCCCTTCTCCCTCTCTAGGCCGCGCCGGCAAAAGCGTGACAGGCCGCCTTCCATTTGACGAATGACCACGAGCCACCCATCCGATGACCCAGGGTCACCCACCAGCGGGATGAGTGAGGCCCGCTCGCGGCGGGAAGGCGAGTCCGTGGGCATGCAGGCGCAATTGCTGGGGTATTTCGCGGGGGAGAAGGCGGAGAGCGTGCTGTTCGTGCTCGCCGGGGGGGCGCTCACCGCGCAGCTCACCCAGGCGCCCGTCGCGTTCCAGGCCGCCGAGCTGGCGCGCATGGACGCCGTCATTCGAAGCGCGCGGTGAGTCGCGGGGCCCTCGTCACGCGGGCAGGCGCCAGTCGACGGGCTCGCGCCCCTTGTCCCGCAGCGCCTTGTTGACCTTGCTGAACGGCTGGCTGCCGAAGAAGCCATTGCTGGCGGACAGCGGCGAGGGGTGCGTGCCCTCCAGCACCACGTGCCGCTTCGCATCGATGAGCTTCTTCTTCTTCTGCGCGTAGCGGCCCCACAGCAGGAACACCACCGGCTCCGACTTCGCGCTCACCGCGCGGATGACCTCGTCCGTGAAGTCCTCCCAGCCGTGTCCCGCGTGGCTGTTGGGCTCCGCCTGCCGCACCGTCAGCACCGCGTTGAGCAGCAGCACGCCCTGCTTCGCCCACGGAATCAGCGAGCCGTCCTTCGGGCGCGGCAGCTTCAGGTCGCTCTCCAGCTCCTTGAAGATGTTCACCAGCGAGGGCGGCGGCGGCACGCCGGGCTGCACCGAGAAGGCCAGCCCATGCGCCTGCCCCGGCCCGTGGTACGGGTCCTGCCCCAGCAGCAGCACCTTCACGTCCTGGTAGGGCGTCAGCCGGAACGCGGCGAAGAGGTCCTCCTCCGACGGGAAGACGGTGGCCGACTCGCGCTCCTCCGCGACGAAGCGCTCCAGCTCCAGGAACGACGGTGACGCGAGCACCGTGCGCAGCTCCCTCTTCCAGTCCTCGGGCAGCCTGTCCGCCAACATGGTTCCGTCCCTCTCCCGCCGGGCGCCTGGCCCTATCCAGCAGCAGGGGCATTTATGCACCTACCCGCCACGTAGGGCCAGGGCTTTTCGCAGACGGGCCGAAGTCTCGCGGCAGCGCCCCGTGTCCGCCCCGGGCAGGTGTCCCGCCTTCATGGCCGGACCGGCCGCGCACTCGCGCCAGGGCCCCGCGCCGGACGCTGGCGCCTCGGGATGGAGCCGCTCAGGCGGCGGTGGAGCGGGAGGCCGGCGCGGCCGAGAAGCGGCTCATGAGCGTGCGCAACTGCTGGGCACGGGCGTGGAGCTGGTTCACCGCTCCGGCGATGCGCTCCACGTCCTCCACGGCGCCCTCCGCGCCCTGGGACAGCGTCTGGATGCGCGTGGCGAGCAGCGAGCTGTTGTCGGACTGGATGGAGTGCGCCTCCGCCATCTGCCGGATGCGGTCCTGGATGCTCTCGGCGCTGGACATGATGCGCTGGAGCGCCGCGCCCGTCTGGGCCGACAGGTTCATGCCCGCCTGGACCTCGTCGAGGCCCGACTGCATCTGGTCCATGGCCTTGAGGGTGTCCTCCTGGCTCTGCTGGGTCAGCGCCTCGATGCGCAGCACCGCCTCGCGCGAGCGCTCCGCCAGCTTGCGCACCTCGGCGCCCACGACGGCGAAGCCCTTGCCCTGCGTTCCCGCCCGCGCCGCTTCAATGGCCGTGCTGATGGCCAGCATGTGCGTCTGGTCCGAGATGTCCCGGATGAGCTGGAGCATCTCCTGCACCGTGCGGCTCGTGCTCGCCAGCCGCTGCACCGTGCCCGTGGACTGCTCCACCACGCGGACGATGTCCTGAATCTTCGCCGCCGTGAGCTGGACGACCTCGCCGCCCTCGCGGGCCGCGCGGCCGTTGTCCGCGGCCACCTCCACCGTGGAGCGCGCGCTCCGGGTGTTGAGCGCCAGCGCCTGGTCCATCTCCCGCACCGCGCCGGTCATCTGCGTGAGCTGGTCCGACTGCGCCTTCGAGGACGCCTTCAGCGCCTCGGCGGCCTGGCGAATCTCGTCCGCCGCGGTGGCGGTGGAGCCGGACACCTGCTGCACCTCGGTGAGCATGCCCTGGATGCCGGAGACCATCGTGTTGAAGTCCCGGGTGAGCTGGGCGACCTCGTCGCCGCCCCGCGGCTCGACGCTCACGCTCAAGTCCCCGGAGCTGACCCGGCGCGCGGCCTCGGCGAGCTGGCGGACCGGGCGGATGATGCGCAGCGAGATGATGCCGCCCACCGCCGCGGTGAGCACCACCGTCAGCGCCAGCACCCACAGAATCTGCCGCTCCACGGCGGCCAGCTCCCCCGCCACGTCCTCCAGGTAGATGCCGCTGCCGACAATCCAGCCCCAGGGCTCGAAGCGGCGCACGTAGGTCAGCTTGTCGCGGACCTCCTCGTCGGAGCCCAGCTTCTGGGTGGCGTAGGACAGGCGCACCTCGCCCGTCGCCTTCGAGCCGTCCACCATCTCCTTGAAGATGCGCCGGCTGTTGCCCGTCAGCTCCACGTCCGACACGTCCCGGCCCGCCGAGTTGGGGAACAGCGGGTGCACCACGAGGCGGGTCTGGTAGTCGAGAATCCAGAAGTACCCATTCGTGCCGTCGAACTGCATCCGGCCGATGGTCGCCGCCGCCTGCGCCTGCGCCTGTTCCTTGGACAGCTCACCGGCGCGCACCCGGGCCTCGTAGGCCGTGAGGATGGACGTGGCGCTCTCCACCGTCTGCTTCAGGCCGCGGTGCTGCGCCTCGATGAGCTGCGCGCGGATGGTGGGCAGCAGGTAGAGCGGGAAGAGGAGCAGCAGCGGCGCTCCCGAAATCAACATCGCCGCGTAGAGCCTGAAGAGGAAGCTGCGGCGGACTGTCTTCAACATGACGCCTACTCTAGATGACACCGCTCCCCGGATGCCCGTGACCCGAAGCCGCTCGCCGTCCGGACGAGCAGTGCGGGTGCGGGCCCACCCAAGGGGTGCCCCCGCCCTGGGGCGGGGCCGTGACAGTGACACTGGAAGTAGCAGGCAGGCAGCCAGGACGGGATGTTGGGATGAGGCGCCGGGCGCGCTAGCCTCTCGGGCGCCATGACGATGTACACCGAGTCACTCCGCGCCTTCCTGAAGCCCGTCCTGCCCTACCTGGACGACGAGTCGGTGTCGGAGATCATGATCAACGGCCCGACCGACATCTGGATCGAGCGCAAGGGCCTGCTCACGCGCACCGACGCCAGCTTCACGGAAGAGGGGCTGCTCGGGGCCGCTCGCAACATGGCCCAGTTCGTCGGCCGCGTCCTCAACGAGGAGCGCCCCCGGCTGGACGCGCGCCTGCCGGATGGAAGCCGCATCCACGTGGTGCTGCCGCCCATCGCGCGCAAGGGCACCACCATCTCCATCCGCAAGTTCTTCAAGGAGAAGCTGACCGTCCAGTCGCTCCTGAAGTTCGGCTCGCTGACGCCGCAGATGGCGCGGCTCATCGAGGCGGGCATCGCCACCAAGCTCAACATGCTGGTGTCCGGCGGCACGGGCTCCGGCAAGACGACGCTGCTCAACATCGTCTCGTCCCTCATCCCGGACGAGGAGCGCATCCTCACCATCGAGGACTCGGCCGAGCTCCAGCTCAACCAGACGCACGTCGTGGCCTTCGAGAGCCGGCCGCCGGACAAGTTCGGCAAGGGCGGCGTGGACATGGGAGACCTGCTGCACTCGGCGCTGCGTCTGCGGCCGGACCGCATCGTGGTGGGCGAGGTGCGCGGCGGCGAGGCCTTCCACCTCATGCAGGCGATGAACACCGGCCACGGCGGCTCGCTGGCCACCACGCACGCCAACACGCCCACGGACACGCTGCGCCGTATCGAGTCGCTGTGCCTCATGTCCGGCGTGGAGCTGCCCATGGTGGCCATCCGCGCGCAGGTGGCCAGCGCCATCAACTTCATCATCTGCTGCGAGCGCCTGCACGACGGCAGCCGCAAGACGATTGCCCTGTCCGAGGTGCTCCCCCTCAACGAGAAGGGCGACTACCGCACGCAGGACATCTTCGTCTTCACGCCGGTGGCCAAGGACGACGACGGCCACATCCTCGGCTACCACGCGCCCACGGGCATCGTGCCCAGCTTCGTGTCCAAGGCGCGCGCGTACGGCTTCCCGGACCTGGACGAGACGTTCTTCGACCCGGCCACCTACGGCCTGCCGCCGCCGCCCACCTTCCTCGCCGGCTCGGCGTACAACGTGCGCTGGGCGCCCTCGCTGAAGCACCGCGAGGAGGGACGGCCGGACCCGTCCCACTTCAAGCAGGAGTGGGCCGACTTCGAGGAGAAGCTCAAGCAGCAGGCGCGCGAGGCGAAGGCGGCCAAGGCCTCCGCGCAGGTGCAGGTGCCCGTCAGCCACCCCGCCCCGCCGTCCGGCGCCAGGCCGCGTCCGCCCGAGCCTCCCGCCCGCTC
>NZ_JABBJJ010000441.1 GCF_012933655.1 Pyxidicoccus fallax
GGTGGTACCCCAGCATCCCCAGCGCAACGAACGCTCCCGCCAGGATGCCCAGCACCAGCGGCGGCAGCACCGGCCGCTTCATCCGGAACCGCTGGAACGACCACCCGTCCACCCCCCGCGCCCACGCCAGCGTCACCGCGCACGCCACCGCCTGGAACAGCAACAGCCCCAGGAAGCCCCCCAGCGCCAGCCGCCCCTGCCCATCCGTCCCGAACCGCTGGAACACCATCAGCGCGGCGAAGCCCGCCACCTCCAGCACCCCGACCAGGAGCAGCAGGTTCACCTCGGGGTAACGTTCGTTCAGCTCTCGGTAGCGCATGCGGGTTCTCGGGCGGCCCGGCCCGAGCTAACCACGCGCCCCGCGCCGGCGCACTCACATGTGCACCGGCGCGGGCCCGACCTCACTCCTCCGCGGGCACCGGGCAGCGGTTCCGGAAGCTGTCACTCAGCGCCACCGCCACCATCAACTCCGGCAACCGGTGACCGCCCTGCGTGAAGCGCGCGTCCACGCTTCGCACCACGGCCTCGTCCGCGTCCGTCAGCTCGCGGCCGAGCCCGTACGCCAGCGCCTGCCGGCTGATGCACGTCGAGAACGCGGGGTCCTGCTTGAGGATGGCCGCCAGCTCACGCGGGCCCTGGAAGGCCGCGCCCTGGAAGTTGCCCGCCGCGTCCACCGGCGTGCCGTTGTCCGTCTCGCGCCACTTCCCGGCCGCGTCGTAGTTCTCCAGCCCGAAGCCGATGGGGTCCAGCAGGTTGTGGCACCCCGAGCAGGACGGATTCGAGCGGTGGGCCTCGGTGATCTGCCGCAGCGTCGCACCCGGAGGCAGCGTCGTGGGCAGCGCCTCAACGCCCGGAGGCGGCGGGGGCGGCTCCTGGCACAGCAGCCGTCCCAGCACCCACTTCCCGCGGCGCACCGGCGACGTGCGCGTCGCCAGCGACGACTGCGCCAGCACACCCGCCTGCGCGAGCAACCCGCCCCGCCGGCCTCCCGCCGTCGACACGCGCTTGGGCGTCGCCGAGCCCGGCCGCGGCAGGCCGTAGTAGTTCGCCAGCGTGTCGTTCACGAAGGTGAAGTCCGCGTCGAGCAGGTCCAGCGCGCTGCGGTCCTCCTGCAGGAAGACGCGGAAGAAGTTCTCCCCCTCCTCGCGCATGGCCTTCTTGAGCGCCGGGTCCACGCCCGGAAAGAGGCTCGGGTCCGGGGTGATGCCGTCCACCTGCCGCAGCCCCAGCCACTGGCCCGCGAAGTTCTGCACCAGCGCCTCGGACTTCGCGTCCTTCAGCATCCGGCGCACCTGCGCCTCCAGCACCGCCGGGTCCTTCAGCCTGTCCTGCTCCGCCAGCGCGGCCAGCTCCGTGTCGGGCTGGCTGCTCCAGAGGAAGTACGACAGGCGCGACGCCAGCTCGCGGCTCGTCAGCTCGTTCTTCCCCGAGCCCGGTGCCGGCGTCTCCACCACCTGGAACAGGAAGTGCGGCGACAGCAGCACGCCCTGCAGCGCGAACTTCACCGCCAACTCGAAGCCGTCTCCCGAGGAGCGAACGAGCGAGTACACGCCCATCAACTCCGTCAGCTCCGCCTCCGTCACCGGCCGGCGCCAGGCGCGGCGCGCGAGGTGCTCGACAATCTGCCGGGCGCAGGGCTCCTCCCCCGCCTTCGCCGGGTCGCACACCCGGAGCACGGCCTGTCCCGAGGGCGCGGCGGTGGGCGCCGTCACCTCCAGCCAGTCCACCAGCAGGTTGCGGTCGGTGTTCGTGTTCGGGTCGTAGACGTCGTTGGTGAAGCGCACGACGAATGGCTTCTGCCCGGCCGCCGTCACCCGCACCTGCCGCGTGTACAGCGTGGCGCTGGTGGCGGGCACGTCGAACGAGGCCACCGACACACCGTCCAGCAGCCACTCCATCTTCACCGGGTCCGGCGGCGCCTGCGTGCCCCAGGCGCGCACGGACAGCTTGTACTCACCGGGCTGCGCGAAGTTGAAGGTGGTCGTCAGGTCGCCGTTGGACCACAGGTTCCACGCGGTGCCGTTCTCCGCGCTGCCTCCCGTGGTGGCGCTGGCGGTCTCCGCCTGGACGCGCACCGTGCCGCCAGGAGAGGACGCCGCCAGGTCGCGCGCCCAGGCCTGGTCGATGAGTCGGCCGGCGGAGGCCTCGTACGCCTCCACCAGCGCGGGGGACACGCTGAGCAGGCTCGCGTCGTTGTCGAAGCCCGCGCCCGTGGGGTCCGCGGGGAAGGTGGACGCGGGCCGGCTCGTCTCACCGAGCAGGTCCCTCACGGTGTTGTCGTACTCCGCGCGGTTGAGGCGGCGCAGGGCGTGGGCCCCGTCGCCGCAGGCCCCGGCGGAGGATCCCGGGTCGTTCGGCGAGGGCGACTCGTTGGGCTTGACGTCGCCCGAGCATGCGGCGAGCAGCAGCGGCAGTCCGAAGAGGAGCGCGCGCGAGTTCATGAGCGTCATGGGTGCGTTCCCCTTCCTCACGCCAGTCCGGACAGCGGTGCCTGTGCGAGCGGACCGAAGTTGCCGCGCGGGATGCCGAAGGCCTGGAGGATGGACAGCAGCACGTCACCACACCGCTTGTCCTTCGCGCGCAGGTGCCGTCCCGGACGGAAGGCACCGCCCGCGCCACCGGCGAGGATGACGGGCATGTCGTAGTGGTTGTGCCAGTCGCTGTGCGAGATGTCGCTCGAGTAGAAGACGGCCGTGTTGTCCAGCAGCGACCCCGTCCCCTCGCGCACCGCCTTCAGCCGCTGCACGAGGTGCGTGAGCCGGGACACCTGCCACTTGTCGATCTCCACCTTGGCCGCCAGCTTCACCGGGTCGTTGCCGTGGTGGGACGCGTCGCCGTGATGCGAGAAGGTGCGGCCGTTGACGGAGAACGTCATCGGGCTCACGCACATGCCGAGCATCAGCGTGGCCACACGCGTGGCGTCACACTCGAACGCCTTCACGATGAGGTCGCACATCAGGTTGGCGTACGCGGTGCGGTCCATGGGGATGCCCACCGGCTGCGCCCCCGGGGTGCACGCGGGCACGGGCGTGCCCTGCTCCGCGCGCTGAATCGCCTGTTCGATGGTGCGGATGCCGGACATGTACTCGTCCAGCCGGAGCTGGTCGGCGCGGCCGAGCCGGCCCTGCAGCGCCTTCGCTTGGGACGTCACCCGGTCCAGCACGCTGCGGCGGTAGTTCCAGATGCGCCGCTCCTGCTCCGTGGGGCCCTCCTGGGTGAGAGAGCCGAAGAGCCGGTTGAAGATGACGCGCGGGTTGTAGACGTTCGGCAGGCGCTGGCCCCTGGCGAACGTCGCCATGCAGTGGTCGGCGCCGGTGCAGTGGTCCTGCGTGTCGTCGTACGAGGACGTCTTCGGGTCGATGAAGCCGTCCCCGTTGCTGTCGCGGTAGCCCGGGTCGTAGTAGCCGTTGTTCTCCACGCTGAGCGTGAGAGACGGCACGCGCACCTGCGACGCGGTGGCGTTGGCAATCACCTGGTCGATGGAGTCGGTGGAGCCCGCGACAATCTTCTCGCTCGCGGTGAGCATCATCCAGAAGCCGCCCTCGTGCGTCCGTTCGTAGTAGTCCCACGAGCCGAGCCGCAGCCCGCTCAGCACGAGCACGTCACCCTTCACCGGCTCCAGCGGGGAGAGGCTGGCGGGCAGCGCGTAGTTGGCACCCTCGGTGGTGGGGAACCACTGGTTGGGAACGACACCCGCGGAGTGGAAGATGCCCACGAAGCGAAGCGGCGGCTTGGAGCCTGCGGCCTGGGCACGGGCCTCCGAGGGAGACATGGCCTCCAGCCAGGGCAGCGCGAGCACCGCGCCAGCCGCACCTCTCAGGACACTCCGGCGTGACAGTTCCCAGGATTTCGATTTCGACACGCAGTGCCTCGGGGGTTTGAGACTCCGACGCACTGAGCAACGAGGGTGCCACCCTCGGGAAACCCCCAGGCTCCCGCAGGTTTGCAGCGACTGTGTATTCCCGGACCCGGGCGGCGGGTGTGCACCCCACAGTCCGGTGTGGCGTGTCGACCCCAGGCGGGATGTGGGCCGTCGTGGGGGCGACTACGCCGTCTGCCAGAACAACCAGAAGGCATCGGGCGCATGGCGTGCGGAGCAGGCGTACACGTACGCGCGGCCCGCACCACCGAGGTTGAGGTCCTCCTCGAACTCGTCGAACTGGAGCACCAGCTCGCGCGGGGCACCACACGCGCAGGGCCCTGGCGTCTCGTCGCCCTGAATCCACTCCGCGAAGCCGCCCACCTGGAACTCGAGTCGGTCGGAGACGGCGGCGGACAGACTGTACTGCTCGGGCGTCCCCACGCCGGACGGCATCCGCACCGAGGGCGCCGTCTCCCAGGACTCCACGGCGCGGCCCCTCGCCAGCCGGGGGCCGCTGGAGTCCACGGTGATGGCCAGCGGACCCGAGGGCCGCGTCTGCACGAAGCAGCGCTCCGCGCCCGAGTCCACGTCTTGGCAGAGACAGCCGCTGTCCTCCTTCTCGGACTCCACGCGCTGGCAGAGGAACACGTAGAGCAGTCCCTCCTCCCGGTAGCGCAGCGGCCGGACGGGCCCTACGGCGAGCTGCGTGACGAAGGTGAGCTGCGTGCCGCACCGCTGGCAGCGCGGCCACTCCACCGGGGCCAGGAAGGCCGGCGGTCCCCCCAGCCGCTCCAGCGCATCCACGGGCGCGGGCGCGGGCCCCAGGCGCGGCACCCACGCGGGCGTCACGCCGCCCTCACCGAAGACGCGGCGCAGGTGCTCCTCGGTGAGCGCCTCGGGAGGCACCGGGGGCGCGGGCGTGGTGTCCGGGCGCGCCGTCAGCGTCATGTCCCGAAGCCGCTCGATGGCGAACACCGCCACCGGGATGAGGCACAGCCCCAGCAGGAGGAAGGGCATGGCCCGCTCCAGCGGCAGCAGGACGACGAGCGCGCCGGAGGCCGCGGTCCACACGATGAGGGCGATGAGGGTGACCCGGAAGTTCTTCACTGTCCTCCATCGTGCCACGCACTCCGGGCGGACGCCGCCACGGAATGAAACCCGATTTCAACAAGCGCCCCCGCTCAGCGCGAGCCCTTCTGGACGATGCGCAGCAGCCCCTCCTGCGCCACCGAGGCGACCAGCCGCCCGTCGCGGGTGAAGATGTTCCCCCGCGCGAGGCCGCGCGCGTTGCCGGCCCACGGGCTGTCGATGGAGTACAGGAGCCAGTCATTCACCTTCAGGTCCCCATGGAACCAGAGGGCGTGGTCCAGGCTGGCACCCTGGACGTTCGGCTGGAAGAAGCTCGTCGCGTGCGGCAGGAGCGCGGTGCCGATGAGGTTGAAGTCGGACGAGTAGGCCAGCACGTACCGGTGCACCTGCGGGTCGTCCGGCAGGTCGCCGTCGGCGCGGAACCACACGTGCTTCACGGGCTCGCGCTTCGTGGGGTTGAAGGGGTCCGCGTACGCCACCGGACGGATTTCGATGGGCTTGTCGTGGAGGAACTTCTCGCGAAGCCGCTCGGGGATGCGGTCGGCGCTGCGGCGCAGCAGCTCCATCTCCGAGGGCAGCCCCTCCGGCCCCGGCACGTCCGGCATGGTCGCCTGGTGGGCGAGGCCCGGCTCTTCGACGTGGAAGGACGCAATCATCGTGAAGATGGGCTCGCCCTTCTGGATGGCGACGACGCGGCGGGTGGTGAAGCTGCCGCCGTCGCGCACGCGGTCCACCGTGTAGACCACCGGCTTGCTCGCGTCGCCCGCGCGCAGGAAGTAGCCGTGCAGCGAGTGCACCCGGCGCTCCGGTACCACCGTCTGGCTGGCCGCCGACAAGGCCTGACCCAGCACCTGCCCCCCGAAGAGGTTGCGGAAGCCCAGGTCCTGGCTCCGGCCACGGAAGAGGTTCTCCTCGATGGGCTCCAGCTTGAGGAGCTCCAACAACTCATCCAGGACTCGACTCATGGCCTTCCCTCCTACCCGACCCGGGTTCGGCTGTCTCGGGCGTCGGGGCCATCGGCCCACCCCTCGTCCGCTGTCATGCGAACAGAAAACAGGGAATCAGTGAGACAGCGGAATGAGTCCCGGGTCTTTATGTTGGGAACGCCGCCAACGCTCCTGGTTCCACCCTCCGCGAGCCCTCATCATGTCCCGTCCCCTGCTCCTGCCCGTCCTGGCCCTCCTCTCCACCCCGGCCGCCCACGCCGCCGACCTGTCGCCCGAGGCGGACCGCTGGTGGGGCCATGTCCGGTTCCTCGCCAGCGACTCGCTCCAGGGCCGGGACACCGGCAGTGAGGGCTACCGCAAGGCCGCCGAGTACGTCTCCCAGCAGCTCGCCGCGCTCGGCGTGAAGCCCGTCGTCGGGGACTCGTACCTCCAGGAGCTGGAGCTGGTGTCGCGCACGCTCGTGGAGGAACGCTCGCGCCTGGCGCTCGTCCGTGGCGGCAAGGAGACGCCGCTGGTGCTGGGCAAGGACGCCATCATCTCCTCGCGCGTGGGCGAGTCCGGCACCGTGGACGCGCCCCTCGTGTTCATCGGCCATGGCCTGTCCATTCCCGAGGCCGGGCACGACGACTTCGCGGGCGTGGACCTCCAGGGGAAGATCGCCGTCTTCCTCTCGGGAGGCCCCTCCACCATCTCCGGCCCCCTGCGCGCCCACTACGCGTCCAGCGCCGAGCGCGCGAAGGCCCTGAGGAAGGCGGGCGCCATCGGCTACATCTCCCTCCAGAATCCCAAGCACCTGGAGGTGCCCTGGTCTCGCGTCGCCGGCGCGCGCAAGAAGCCCGCGATGCAGTTCGCCGACACGTCCCTCAACGAGGACCAGGGCCTGAAGCTGGCCGTCACCTTCAACGCGGACCGCACCGAGCAGCTCTTCACCGGCACGCCGCACACCTTCAAGCAAATCCTCGCGCTCGCGGACTCGGACAAGCCGCTGCCCCGCTTCGAGCTGCCCGCGCGCCTCGAGGCCCGCGCGGAGTTCACCCGCGCGCCGGTGAAGTCCGCCAACGTGGTGGGCCTGTTGCCCGGCAGCGACCCGGCGCTCGCGAAGGAGTACGTCGTCCTCTCCGCGCACCTGGACCACGTGGGCGTGGGCGAGCCCGTGAAGGGCGACCGCGTCTACAACGGCGCCATGGACAACGCGACGGGCGTGGCCGCGGTGCTGGAGGTGGCGCGCGCGCTCCAGGCCGCGAAGCCCAGGCGCTCCATCCTCTTCGCGCTGGTGACGGGCGAGGAGAAGGGCCTGCTCGGCTCGCGCTACCTCGCCGCCCGCCCGCCCGTTCCCATCGACGGCGTGGTGGCCAACTTCAACCTCGACATGTTCCTTCCCCTCTTCCCCCTCACGCGGGTGATTGCCTACGGCCAGGAGGAGTCCAACCTCGCCGCGCCGCTGCGCAAGGTGGCCGAGACCCAGGGCGTCAAGCCGCTGGAGGACCCCGAGCCCAACCAGATGCGCTTCATCCGCAGCGACCAGTACTCCTTCGTCCGCGAGGGCGTGCCGGCCCTGGCCTTCAAGTTCGGCTTCGACAAGGGCAGCCCGGAGGAGAAGGTCTTCAGGACGTGGTACCGCGAGCGCTACCACGCGCCCTCGGATGACCTGGCCCAGCCCATGGACAAGGAGGGCGCGGCGCACTTCGTCAAGCTGCTCACCACGCTCACCCGTACCGTCGCGGATGCAACCGAACGCCCTCGCTGGAATACAGACAGCTTCTTCCGCCGCTTCGACAAGACAGGCACGCGCGGGGGTGTCACCGCAAACCCATAGCAGAGTCACTCCGTACCACATTGCTCATGTCGCACAGTGGCGTTGACGCCCGGCGTCATGGGTAGGGCGCGCAGTAAGCCATCCGCCACGACGGGGGGTGGCTTGATGCGGAAGGCCGAACTGCGTCACGCTTCCCGTTCAACGCTGGACATTGGACGGGGGGCAGATGCAGGCAAACATTTTGACCGCGGTCCTGATGCCGCTGGCACTGGGCATCATCATGCTGGGCCTGGGCCTGTCGTTGACGCTCCAGGACTTCAAGCGCGTCATCCTCTATCCGCGCGCGGTGCTGGTGGGCCTGCTGTGCCAGATGATCCTGCTGCCGGGGGTCTGCGCGCTGGTCGCGCATGCGTTTGGGCTGCCGCCGGAGCTGGCCGTGGGGTTGATGCTGTTGTCGGCGTCCCCCGGCGGAGCAACGGCGAACCTGTTCAGCCACCTGGCCCGCGGTGATGTCGCGCTCAACATCACGCTGACGGCGGTGAACAGCGCGCTCACCCTCTTCACGCTGCCCCTCATCATCAACCTGTCCATGACGCACTTCATGGGCGAGGGCCGCGCGGTGCCGATGCAGTTCGGGAAGATCATCCAGGTCTTCGCCATCGTGCTCGGGCCGGTGAGCCTGGGCATGCTGGTGCGCTCGCGCCGCCCGGGAGTGGCGATGAAGCTGGACAAGCCCATTCGCCTGATGTCGGTCCTGTTCCTGGCGACCCTCATCGGCGCGGCGGTGTACCAGGACCGCTCGAATGTGACGACCTACTTCCGGCAGGTGGGCGCCGCGGCGCTCGCCTTCAACGTGGCGAGCATGCTGGTGGGCTACTTCGTGCCCCTGCTGCTGCGGCTGCCCAAGCGCCAGGCGGTGGCCATCGGCATGGAGATCGGCATCCACAACGGGATGCTCGCCATCGCCATCGCGCTCAGCCCCACGCTGCTCGCCAACCCCACCATGGCCATTCCCCCGGCCATCTACAGCATCCTCATGTACTTCACGGCGGCGGCCTTCGGCTTCCTCGTGAGCCGTGAGCACTCCCGCGCGCGGGACGAAGAAGCGCGCACCCTCCCCC
>NZ_JABBJJ010000442.1 GCF_012933655.1 Pyxidicoccus fallax
GGTGGGGTGGGGGCCGTCCTGGGGTTTCCAGCGGCGATGGCGGCCGCGGCCTTCATCTCGCTGGTGGGCGCGCTGCAGGCGGTGGTGACACTGCTGTGGCAGGGCGCGGTATGGGACACGTTGGAGGCGGTGGTGCGGCGGTGGGCGGCGCGGGCGAGGCTGGCGAGCGCGGAAGCGCGGCCGGCACCCCAGCGCCACATCCCCTACGGGGTGGCCATCGCGCTCGGAACCTTCTGGGCGCTGTGGTGGCAGCACGGAAGCTTGGCTTAGCTCGGACTTCGCAGCAGAGGGGACACCTACGATGTTCACACGCTTCACGCATGCCGCGGCGCTGGTCGCCCTGACCGCCCTGGTCGCCAGCGGCAGCGCCCTGGGCCAGGAGGGCACCACCGTCAGCCTCGGCGTGGGCTCCCAGAAGGTCGTCACCATTCCCGGCCTGAGCCGCGTCGCCCTCGGCGACCCGACCATCGCCGACGTGAAGACGCTCGGCTCCGGCCAGCTGCTCATCACCGGCCAGGCCGAGGGCAAGACGACGCTCCTCGTCTGGAAGACCTCCGGCCAGCGCGTCAGCTACCTCGTCGCCGTCCGCAAGCAGGACCCCAACGAGGTCATCTCCGAAATCAAGCGGCTGCTCGGAGAGATTGAAGGCGTCTCCGTCCGCATGGTGGGTGACCGCATCTACCTGGACGGTCAGGCCTACACCACGCAGGACGCGGACCGCATCAACGAGGTGGTGAGCCTCTATCCGAACGTGAAGTCGTTCGTGAAGATTGCCCCCAACGCCAAGAAGCTGGTGGCGCAGAACCTCAACGCGGCCTTCCAGAAGGCCGGCCTGAAGAATGTGCAGGCCAACGTGGTGGGCGCCACCATCTTCCTGGAGGGCTCCGTGGAGAGCCAGCAGGACCTCCAGAAGGCGGAGCTCATCACCAAGGCCATTGGCGAGAAGGTGGAGAACCTGCTCGTCGTGGGCATCAAGCGGATGATCCTCTCCGAGGTGCAGTTCGTGGAGATCCGCCGCAACAGCAGGGACCGCTACGGCATCCGCTACCCCACGGACATCAGCGGCACGGCGAGCGCGGCGGCGACCATCGGCCAGCAGCTGTTCCCCGGCACCTTCGGCGAGGGCGCGGCCACCATCGCCCTGTCCGCGGGCGCGGAGTTCTCCGTGGGCTTCCAGGGCAACGACGGCTACGGCCGGCTGCTCGCGCAGCCCAAGCTGGTGTGCGCCAGCGGTGAGAAGGCCGAGTTCCTCGCCGGCGGCGAGGTGCCCATCCCGCTCATCACCAACAACCAGTTCACGGTGGAGTACAAGAAGTACGGCGTCATCCTGAACCTGCGCCCCACCGCGGACCGCAACGGCAACATCCAGACGGAAATCGAGGCGGAGGCCTCCGAAATCGACACCTCGGTGGCGGTCTCCATCGGTGGCTCGGCCGCGGTGCCCGGCTTCCGCACCCGCAAGGTGAAGACCAACGTCACCGTGCGCCACGGGGAGACCATCGTCCTGTCCGGCGTCTTCAGCCACGACGAGCAGAAGGCCATCTCCAAGATTCCGGGCCTGGGCCACATCCCCATCATCGGCGAGCTGTTCAAGAGCCGCGCCTTCGACTCGACCAAGCGCGAGCTCGTCATCTTCGTGACGCCGCGCATCGTCAACCCGGACTCGGACAAGGTCCGGACCATCATCGAGGACGTGAAGAGCCGCTACAAGCAGGCCCGTTCCGAGGTGAACTTCAACATCTTCGACTGACGCCCCCTCTCAGGCGCGTCCAGCGCGGGCCGGCCTCTTCCCTGCTTCCCGGGGAGGGTGCCGGCCCGCTGCCTTGCGGGCAGGCGTGCGGGGGGCTGCTGGCGCTTTGAGGACGAAGGGGCGCTTGCTAGCATCCGCGCCCATGTTTCTCATCACCCTCGCGGAAAAAGGCGGCGGGTCCGAGCAGCGTGAATTTCACAAGAATGAAATCACCATCGGCCGCCTGCCCGGCAACGACATCATGCTCGCGAAGGGCAACGTCTCCAAGTACCACTCGCGAATCGTCGCCAAGGACGGGAAGTTCATCATCGTGGACATGAAGTCCACGAACGGCACGTTCGTGAACGGCAAGAAGATTGCCGCGCCGCAGGTCCTCAAGCCCACCGACCAGGTCTTCATCGGTGACTACATCCTCAACGTCGAGCCCCTGGAAGAGGGCCCGATGGAGACGCGCGCGGGGATGCCCGAGGACGAGGGCTACGACGACGGCGGCGAGGAGCCCTACCCCGAGGAGGAGCAGTACGCGGAGGAGGAGCCCTACGAGGAGGAGCCCGCTCCGCAGCCCGCGGCCGGCCGCATGCCGGCGTCCATGGCGGCGGCCATGGCGCGCAACAAGCGCAAGGTGGACCCGCGCATCGAGCGCTACACGCGCCTGCAGAAGGAGATCCACGACCGGCTCATCGAGTACCTCGACCTGCGCCGCATGGACATGGACCGGCTCGGCGACGACGAGCTGTGGCGCCGCACCGAGAAGGCCATCCGCGACATCATCGACCAGATGGAGGCGGACGGAGAGCTCCCGGAGGACGTGGACCGGGAGGAGCTGCTCACCGACGTCATCAACGAGGCGCTGGGCCTGGGGCCCCTGGAGGCGTTCCTCGCGTCGGATGAGATCAGCGAGATCATGGTGAACCACGCCAACCAGATCTACATCGAGCGCAAGGGCAAGCTGACGCTGTCGGAGAAGACGTTCTCCTCCAACCAGGCGGTGCTCGGCGTCATCGAGCGCATCGTCGCGCCCATCGGCCGGCGCATCGACGAGTCCAGCCCGCTCGTGGACGCGCGCCTGAAGGACGGCAGCCGCGTCAACGCCATCATCCCGCCGCTGGCCCTGAAGGGGCCCTGCATCACCATCCGCAAGTTCAAGAAGGACTCGCTGAAGATCCAGGACCTCATCAAGTACAAGACCGTCACCGCGCAGATGGCGGAGTTCCTGGAGATGTGCGTGAAGGCGCGGCGCAACATCGTCATCTCGGGCGGCACGGGCTCGGGCAAGACGACGACGCTGAACATCATCAGCTCCTTCATCCCGGACGACGAGCGCATCATCACCGTGGAGGACGCGGCGGAGCTTCAGCTGCCGCAGGACCACTGGGTGCAGCTGGAGAGCCGCCCGCCCAACCTGGAGGGCAAGGGCGCCATCACCATCCGCGACCTGGTGAAGAACTGCCTGCGCATGCGGCCCGACCGCATCGTCGTGGGCGAGTGCCGCTCCGGCGAGACGCTGGACATGCTCCAGGCGATGAACACGGGCCACGACGGCTCGCTCACCACGCTGCACGCCAACACGCCGCGTGACGCCATCGCCCGGCTGGAGACGATGGTGCTCATGTCCGGCATGGAGCTGCCGGTGAAGGCCATCCGCGAGCAGATCGCCAGCGCGGTGCACATGATTGTGCAGCAGACGCGCTTCTCCGACGGCACCCGGAAGATCTGCTTCATCACCGAGGTGTCGGGCATGGAGGTGGACATCGTCACCCTCCAGGACATCTTCTATTACAAGCAGGACGGCTTCACGGAGGACCACAAGGTGCGTGGCCGCTTCGTGGCGTCCGGTTTCGTGCCCAAGTTCTACGACGAGCTGCAGCGCAAGGGCATCCCCGTCAACATGAGCATCTTCCGGGAGGACTGACGCGTCATGCCGACCCTGGTCGTCCGTCTGCCCGACGGTACCGAGAACGAGTACGACGTCGTTGGCGAGCTGAAGATTGGCCGCCAGCAGGGCAATGACCTCCTGCTCACCGAGGGCGGGGTGTCGCGCAACCATGCCGTCGTCTTCGAGGACGGCGGCACCGTCTTCATCGAGGACAAGGGCAGCGCCAACGGCACCTTCGTGGACGGCGAGCGCATCGCCGAGCCCACGCCGCTCACCCCCGAGTCGGAGGTGGTGCTGGGGGACTACACGCTGCGCCTCAAGCCCGCGGCGCCGGCCCGCAACACGGGCCCGCGCAGGGCGGCGAAGGCGGCGGCGCCCGTCAGCGACGAGATGCCGGTGGGCTCGGAGGGCAGCGGCGCGCGCGCCACCCGGGCCCTGCCGAGCGTGAAGTCGCGGCCCGCGGCCGGGGCCTCGGGCGCTCCGAAGCGGCCCGCGCGGCCCGCCGGTGGCGCGGGCGCGGCGGCTCCGGCGGCCGGGGGTGGCGCCGCGGCGGGGGGCTCCGGGCCCATGCTGCGCGGCATGGTGGGGCCGTGGGCCGGGCGGACGTACCCGCTGAAGGGCAAGGTGCTGGTGGGGCGGCAGCCTCCGGCGCTGGTGCTGCTGGAGGACGACTCGGTCAGCCGGCGCCACGCGGAGCTGGTGGCGAGCCCGACCGGCGTGACGGTGAAGGACCTGGGCAGCGCCAATGGCACGCTGCTCAACGGCGAGCCGCTGGGCGACGAGCCGGTGCCGCTCCAGCCGGGAGATCAGCTCCAGTTCGGCGTGGTGGAGATGACCTTCGAGGCCGCGGAGGAGGAGGCGCCGGCCGGGCTGGCGCGCCGGGGCGCGGGCCCCATCCCCACGCGGCGGGGCGGCGCGGCGGTGGAGGCGGCGCCCGCGAGCAGGAAGAAGCTGATGGTGGTGGGCGGGGCCGTGGTGGGCCTGCTGATGGTGGCCGGCGTGGTGAAGGCCGTCCTCCCGAAGCCGGGAGCGGGGCCGGTGGACATGGCCCCCATGGCCGCGGAGGCGGACCCGGAGCAGCAGGTCAAGGACCTGCTCAGCGAGTGCCGCTCCTATGCGTCCAACGAGATGGGTGCTCCCAACTGGGCCCGTGCGGAGGAGTCCTGCGCCAAGGCGCTGGACCTGGACCCCATCAACACCGAAGCCAACAGCATGATGCGCCGCATCAAGCTGGAGAAGGAGTCCTTCGACTACTTCTCCACGGGCGACAAGCTGATGGCGCGGCTCAAGCCGGAGGAGGCGCTCGAGGCCTTCAGCAAGATTTCGAGGGACAGCGAGTACTTCCGCCGGGCGAGGAGCAAGGCGCGCGAGGCGGCCGAGCAGGTGACGAAGAAGGCGCAGGAGGACTGCAGGCGCTACCTGAACGACTCGCAGTGGAGCGCCGCGATGCCGCGCTGCCAGGTGTTCATGGCGGTGTGGTGCCAGAAGCAGCCCCGGGAGAACCTGGTGCCGCCGCTGGGCTACTCGCTGAAGCTGGAGGGCCGGCTGCGCCGCAACGAGTGGCGGCCCAAGGACGCGCTCTTCGTGCGCTTCCTCATCGCCCGGCAGAAGATGGACGCGAACGCGGCGCCGTGGACGTGCCCGGTGACGGACATCATCAACGACGATGACGTCGTCGCCGACCCGCGCACCGCGGTGGAGGAGGCGGTGAAGAAGCGCTTCCCCAACAAGCTCATCCAGGCGGCGATGATGGACTACTGGGCGGGCCGCGGCAGCGAGGCGCTGGCCACGCTCCAGAAGCTGCGCTCCAACTACGAGGCCGCGCAGTTCCACTCCCAGGCGGACGAGCTCATCAAGGTCATGACGACCGTGGACCAGCTCTTCAAGAACGGGGAGACCTTCCTCGCCGCGGACGAACCGGAGAAGGCCGCGGAGCCCTTCCGCGAGGCGCTGGAGACGGACAAGGGGCTGATGCTCGAGCTGGCGGAGACCAAGCCGTCCTTCTACCGGCGGAACATCCTCCAGGATATGGCGGACAAGTCCTACCGCAGGGGTAAGGAGTGGGCGGACCGCAAGGACCGCCGGCGCGCCTGCCGCATCTGGAAGCTGGGCTTCGGCTTCTACGCGGGCAATCCCGACCTGAACAAGGCGGCCGCCTTCTGCTCGGGCCTCGCATCGGACGCCTTCAGGCAGGCGGGTGGCTGCCCGGACCTCGCGGCGGTGCTGGACTACGCCGTCAAGGGCGACGGGCTGGCGGAGAAGGTCGAGCAGCAGAAGAAGGAGTGGCAGTGCCCCTGACGCGCGCGTGGACAGGGGCGCGGGGGCGCGCTAGGCACGGGACATGGCCGACACCAGCCCCTCGCGCTCCGCGCCCACCCTGGTCCTCATCGACGCGTCCGGCTTCATCTTCCGCGCCTACCACGCCATTCCGCCGCTCACCACGAGCAAGGGCGTGCCCACCAACGCCGTGCTGGGCTTCACCCGCATGGTGCTCAAGGCGCTGAGAGACCTCGCGCCCACGCACGTGGCGCTCGCCTTCGACAAGGACAGCCGCGCCGAGCGGCAGAAGATAGACCCCACCTACAAGGCCAACCGCGAGGGCCCTCCCGAGGACCTGGTGCCGCAGTTCGCGCTCATCCGCCGGGTGGTGGAGGCGCTCAACCTGCCGGTGCTGGAGATGCCGGGCTGGGAGGCCGACGACGTCATCGGCACGCTGGCCCAGAAGGCCAAGGTCGAGGGCTTCTGCGTGCAGGTCGTCACCGGCGACAAGGACTTCGTGCAGATTGTCGAGCCGGACGTGCGCCTGTTCGACCCGATGAAGGACACGCACACCGGGCCGGACGAGGTGAAGGCGAAGCTGGGCATCGAACCCCGGCAGATGCGCGACTACCTGGCCCTCATTGGCGACGCGGTGGACAACGTCCCCAAGGTGCCGGGCATCGGCCCGAAGACGGCCACGGAGCTCATCCAGCAGTTCGGTGACGTGGAGACGCTCCTGTCCCGGCTGGACGAGGTGAAGAAGCCGAAGATTCGCGAGGCCATCGCTTCCCACAAGGAGAGCCTCACGCGCGCCAAGCTGCTCGTCACCTTCAAGACGGACCTGCCGCTGGACGTGAAGATGGCGGACCTGGCGCGCAAGGCGGTGGACGCGGGCAAGGCGCGCGAGCTCTTCACGGAGCTGGAGTTCTACGCGCTCCTCAAGGAGCTGCCGCAGCAGGGGCTGCCCCAGGCGGAGCCGAAGGAGAAGCCCGCGCCGCTGGCCACCTCGCAGAAGGTGGTGGAGACGGAAGCGGAGCTGAAGTCGCTGGCCGAGGCCGCGCGCGCGGCGGGCGCCGTCAGCCTCGTCCCCGCGTACGAGGGCATGCCCTTCGCCGCGAAGCTGGTGGGCCTGGGGCTGGCGCTGCCGGACGGGACGACGTGGTACGTGCCGCTGCGCCATGGCGTGCTGGGCGCGCAGGGCGTGAAGCCCGAGGCCTTCACCGCCGCCTTCAAGGCGGTGCTGGAGGACGCGGCGGTGAAGAAGGGCGGGCACGACCTCAAGGCGCTCACCCTCGTGCTGGCCAACGAGGGCATCTCCCTGCGCGGCGCGCACGACGACGTGGAGCTGCTCAGCTACCTGCTCAACCCCTCCCGCCGCGAGCATGCGCTGGCGGACCTGGCGCGCGAGCGGCTGCAGACGGAGCTGCCCGCGCTGCCGCCCGCGGCCGAGGGCAAGCGGGGCAAGAAGGACAAGGCGCTGGCGGACCACACCGTGGAGGAGCTGGCGCCCGCCTTCGCCATCCGCGCGGAGGCCGCGCGGCGGCTCGCCCCGGAGCTGTGGAAGGAGCTGGAGGGCGTGCAGCTGGCGGGGCTGGCCCGCGACATGGAGCTGCCGCTGTTGCCCATCCTCGCGCGCATGGAGCAGCGGGGCGTGAAGCTGGACACCGCCGAGCTGGCGCGCATCTCCGAGAAGGTGGACTTCGCCGTCGAGGCGCAGGTGAAGGAGGTCTACAAGCACGCCGGCCGCGAGTTCAACATCGGCTCCAACCCGCAGCTGGTGGAGGTGCTCTTCACGGACCTGAAGCTGCCCATCATCAAGAAGGGCAAGACGGGCCCGTCCGCGGACATGGAGGTGCTGGAGAAGCTCTCCGAGGAGCACCCGCTGCCCGGCGCCATCATCGAGTACCGCAGCCTGTCCAAGCTGAAGAGCACCTACCTGGACACGCTGCCCACGCTGGTGGCCGCGGACGGGCGCATCCACACCACCTACCACCAGGCGGCCACCGCCACCGGGCGCCTGTCCTCCACGGACCCCAACCTCCAGAACATCCCCATCCGCACCGAGCTGGGCCGCGAAATCCGCCGCGCCTTCGTGGCGGCCGAGGGGCACCAACTGGTCAGCGCGGACTACAGCCAGGTGGAGCTGCGGCTGCTCGCGCACATCGCGGAGGACCCGGTCCTCATCGACGCCTTCCTCAACGACCAGGACATCCACACCCGCACCGCGGCGGAGGTCTTCGGCGTGCCCCCGGAGCAGGTGGACCGCGAGCAGCGCCGGCGGGCGAAGATGGTGAACTTCGGCATCGCGTACGGCCTGTCCCCGCACGGCCTGGCCGCGCGCCTGAGCATTCCCCAGGAGGAGGCGCGTGACATCATCGAGCGCTACTTCGTGCGCTACGCCGGCATCCGCAACTACCTGACGGAGACGGTGGAGAAGGCCCGCAGGACGGGCTACGTGGAGACGCTCTACGGGCGCCGCCGGTACATGCCGGACCTGCTCTCCAAGAACCGCGGCGTGGCGCAGGCCGCCGAGCGCGCCGCCATCAACATGCCGATTCAGGGCACCGCCGCGGACCTCATCAAGAAGGCCATGCTCGTGGTGGACGCGGCGCTGAAGGAAGAGGGGCTGCGCACCGTCATGCTGCTGCAGGTGCACGACGAACTGCTCTTCGAGGCGCCCGACGACGAGGTGGAGCGCGTGAAGGCCCTGGCCGCGAAGGGCATGTCCTCGGTGGCCAACCTGAAGGTGCCGCTCAAGGTGGACGTGGGCGCCGGCCGCAGCTGGGCGGACGCGCACTGAAGGCGCGGGGTGCGCCAAAAAAGTGCGGGAGGAGCGCCCACCCCCGTAGGCGCCCCTCCCGCGTCCCGCACCCCAGCCC
>NZ_JABBJJ010000443.1 GCF_012933655.1 Pyxidicoccus fallax
GTGGATAAATAAGAGACAGGGCTCCCGCCGCCCCGGCGGTGCCCGCGGGCCCGCGTCCCAACGCCGCGCGCGAGGAGCGCGTGCGCATGACGCCGCTGCGCAAGCGCGTGGCCGAGCGCCTCATCCAGGCGCAGTCCACCGCCGCCATGCTCACCACCTTCAACGAGGTGGACATGGGCGAGGTGATGGCGCTGCGCAAGAAGTACAACGAGAAGTTCCAGACGAAGCACGGCGTGAAGCTCGGCTTCATGAGCTTCTTCATCCGCGCGTCCGTCGAGGCCCTCAAGGCCTTCCCGCAGATCAACGCGGAGATCGACGGCGAGGACGTCATCTTCAAGCACTACTACGACATCGGCGTGGCGGTGAGCGGCAGCCGCGGCCTCGTGGTGCCGGTGGTGCGCAACGCGGACAAGCTGGGCCTGGCGGAGCTGGAGAAGACTGTCGGCGACTACGGCACCCGCGCCCGCAACGACAAGCTGGGCCTCGCCGACCTGCAGGGTGGCACCTTCACGATTACGAACGGCGGCATCTTCGGCTCCATGCTGTCCACGCCCATCCTCAACCCGCCGCAGACGGGCATCCTGGGCATGCACAACATCGTCGAGCGCCCCGTGGTGCGCGACGGCCAGATTGTCATCCGCCCCATCATGTTCGTGGCCCTCACGTACGACCACCGCCTGGTGGACGGCCGCGAGGCCGTGCAGTTCCTCGTGCGCGTGAAGGAGTGCATCGAGGACCCCGAGCGGCTCCTGCTCGAGGTCTGACGCGCCACGGCGTCACTCCAGTGCTCATGCCCGGGTTCGTAGTAACCCGGGGAATTCCGGACGGCCGGCTGGACTTCCAGTCGGCCGTTTCACTACAAATGCTGGTGTCTCCCGGTAGTCGGGGGGCGGGAAGAACAGGCGGCACTCGAGACAATGCCGCCCCGTGAGACTGAGGAAGTGCAATGGCAACTGGTACCGTGAAGTGGTTCAACGACGCGAAGGGCTTCGGCTTCATCACCCAGGACGGCGGTGGTGAGGACGTGTTCTGCCACCACACCGCCATCAACATGGATGGCTTCCGCACCCTGGCCGAGGGCCAGAAGGTGGAGTTCGAGGTCACCCGCGGCCCCAAGGGCCTGCAGGCGCAGAACGTCCGCGCCGTCGGCGGGTAACGCGTCCGTTTGCCACTCCTCGCGGACTGGCAGATGAAACAGAGGCCCGGCCCCCACTCCAGGGACCGGGCCTCTTGCTTTTCCAGACGTCAGGCTTCGAGCGCGCGGACTACAGGCTGCGCTTGAAGTGGTCCATGACGCGCTCCCACTGGCGCTCGGTGACGACGGGGTCCGGCACCATGTGCGTCAGGCCGCTGAGGGGCAGCAGGTCATGCGGCTTGCCAGCGCGGAAGAGCGCGTCCGACAGCTTCAGCGTGTGGAAGAAGTACACGTTGTCGTCGGCGGTGCCGTGGATGAGCAGCAGCTTGCCCATGGGCTTGTCCTGCTTCGCGTACGTGAGAAGGGAGCTCTTCTCGTACGCCTCGGGGTGCTCCTGGGGCAGGCCGAGGTAGCGCTCGGTGTAGTGGGTGTCGTAGTCGAGCCAGTCCACCACCGGGGCGCCGGCCACCGCGGCCTTGAAGACGTCCGAACGCTTGAGGACGGCCAGCGCGGCCATGTACCCGCCGAAGCTCCAGCCGGAGATGCCCACGCGGTTGATATCGATTTCCGGCACCTCCTTCGCCAGCTCCTGGATGGCGGCGGCCTGGTCTTCAATCGTGACGCCGGCGAAGTCGTACCGCACCGCGCGCTCCCATTCATGGCCGCGCAGCGGGGTGCCGCGCCCGTCGAACTTCACGACGATGAAGCCCTGGTCCGCCATCCATTGCGCCATCAGGTGCGCGCCCATGTTCTGGTAGACGACGGTGGTGGTGGGGCCGCCGTACACCTCGACGATGACGGGCAGCTTCTGGCCCTTCTTGAAGTCACGCGGGCGGGTGATGGAGGCCCAGAACTTCCGCGGGCCCACCTGGCGCACCTCGGTGTTGGGGACGAAGGGCGGCTCCTGGGCGACCTCGGGCAGCTCGCCCAGGCGGGTGCCGTCCGCGCGCAGCACGTGCGTCTTCGGCAGGGACTTGGGGCCCGAGGCGTTGAGCACCACCAGCCCGCCGTCCTTGGACACGATGCCGCCCTCGGTGCCGGGGCCGCTGGCGCCGCTGGACACCTTCTCCGGGGCGCCGCCGTCCTTCACGCGCCACAGGTAGCCCTCGGTGGGGTTGGGGCCGCCGGAGAAGTAGAGCGTGCGGTCCTTCTGGACGAAGCGCGACAGCGAGCGGAAGCCCGCGTCCGGCTTCACCACGCTGCGCTCCAGCGAGCCGTCCGCCTTGCGCAGCTCCACCTCGGGGCCGCCGTTGCGCTCGGTGTACCAGAGGAAGCCGCTGCCATCCTCCAGCCACAGCGGGAAGTCCTGGTCCAGGTTCACCCAGGCCTCGTCCTTCTCCGTCAGCAGCTCGCGCGTCTTGCCGGTGCGCGGGTCCACCGCGAGCAGCTTCTCCTCCGTCTGGGTGCGGTTCTGCACCAGGATGGTGAGCGGGCCGGCCTTGGGCCACACGACGGTGGCGAGGTACGGGTACTTCGCCGCGTCCCAGTCCACCCACGTCGTCTTGCCACCGGTGGCGGCGACGACGCCCAGGCGCACCTTGGCGTTGGCCTTGCCCGGGCGCGGGTACGCGAAGTCCTCGCCGCCCTTCTCCGGGTGCATGACGTCGACGATGGTGAGCTTCTCCACCTCGGAGGTGTCGGACTCCGTGTACGCGAAGGCCTTCGCGTCCGGGCTCCACCAGTAGCCGGAGAAGCGGCTCATCTCCTCCTGGGCGACGAACTCGGCCAGGCCGTGCGTCTTCGCGGCGGTGCCGCCCTGGGTGACGCGCTGCTCTTTGTTGGCGGCGATGTCGATGCGGTAGACGTCGTTGTCCCGCACATAGGCCACCTGCTTGCCGTCCGGGGAGAACTTCGGGTCCAGCGTGCCGGCGCCCGTCTTCAGCTCCGTCACCTTGCCGGTGGCGCGCTCCACCACGTACAGGCGGCCGGAGAGCGGGACGAGCAGGCGGGTGCCGTCCTCGGAGATTTGATAGCTGGTGAAGCCCCGGGCGCTGACGCGCATGCGCTCGCGGCGGGCCTTCTCCTCGGGGGTGAGCGTCTCCTCACTGCCCTTGAGGATGGCCTCGGGGGTGAGCAGCTCCTTCGCCTGCTTGGACTCCACGTCGAAGGCGTACAGCGTCTGGACGTTGGAGGTGGGCGAGGTGCGCAGGAAGAGGACGGACTTCTCGTCGGGGGTGATGCGCACACCCACGGGGCGGCCGCTCATGAAGCGGCGCGTTTCAGAGAACTGGCGCAGGAAGGTGTCCTGCTTGCGCTGCGGCTGGGACATGGGTGGGGGCTTCAGCTCCTGGGCGAAGACGGGGGCGCTCACGAGGATGAGCGCGGCGGTGAGGACCTGGCGCATGCGTAGTCGAATACCCGCCAGCGGCGGGTCTCCTTTCACTGAAAGGTGCGGGGAAGCCTACACTCGGCCGCCACGCGGCCCGAGCAAACGCCGGGCAGGCGGGAGGATTCCCGACGTCATGCGGACAGAAGACGACGCAACGAGCCACCTGCGGCTGGCCGGAGTCATCCGGCTCGGACTGGGCGGAGGCCGCGGCCCGACGGACGCGTACGTCTTCGACCCGCACCGGCTCGCCCTGCCCTCGTGGGCCGTCGCGCTGGGCCCGTCCGGCCCCCCTGCCCTGCTGGTGACACTCGACAGGCACCTGGACACCGTGGTGCCCCAGCGGCCGGCGGAGGTGCCGGACCGCTCGGCGGGACTGAGGGCGCTGGACGAGCACGCGCGCTGGGCGCTGGACGTGCGCAACTACGACCACATCCTCGCGGCCATGGAGGCGGGGCTGGTGGGAGACGCGCTGCTGGTGGCGCGGGGCCGGCCACGCGGCGCCTTCACGGGCGACACGTACGTGGACACGCGGGGCCGCTCGCACCGGCTGGTGGCGGTGTCCACGGTGGACCGCGCGGCCGAGGCCTGGAGCCACCCCGCCCCGGGTGACGCGGTGCGGGACGTGCTGGACGCCGCGGAGCAGGTGCTGCTGGACGTGGACCTGGACTGCTTCACGTCGCTGAGCGACGCGGACCCGACGACGGTGCTGCCGTGGCCCCGGAACATCATCCGCGAGTTCCTCCTGCCGGACGGCTCGGAACCCTTCTGGGACGCGGTGCTGGGGAAGACGGTGGCGCTGACGCTGGCGCGCGAGCCGCACCACTGCGGCGGCCTGCTGGCCTCCGGCGAGCTGTTCCGCGACGTGGCGGAGGTGCTGTTCCGCGAGCTGCTGCGCGTCGAGCCGCCGTGACGCGCGGCGGCCCGGGCGGCTACAGCGGCGAGTCCAGGAAGCCGGGCCGCAAGTCGGTGATCTGCCCGCCCGCGAGCGAGAAGCGGCTGCCCACGGGAGGCCGGGTGTCGTTGAGCACGTAGCCGAAGTCGAAGCGGAACGGGACGACGTTGAACTGGGGGAAGAGCACGCGCAGGCCCACGCCCACCGAGTGCACCATGTCCGGCTGGTCGTCGAAGGCGCTGCCCGAGTCGAAGAAGAGCACCCCGCCCACGTGCACCGTGCGCACGACGAGCGGCTTGGAGCGGTACTCCACGTTCACCAGCAACAGCCGCTTGCCCGAGTACGCGTCCGCGGCCGCACCGCGCAGGCCATTGCCGCCGCCCAGCAGGGTGACGCGGTCGAACAGGTCGTCGATGTTGACGTCCAGCACCCCGCGCGCCACGAAGCGCCCGCCGAGCACCTTGGGGGACACCTGCACCAGCTCCGTCGCCCAGCGCCGGTTCGTCCAGCCCGCGCCCTCGCCCAGCTGGCGGCGGATGGCGGTCGCGGCGGACATGGTGGTGAGCGCCTCGCCCAGCCGCAGCCGGTAGCGCCCGGCCACGCCGGCCTCCGCGAAGTGGGACGTCGAGTCGAAGACGGGGGGCGCGTAGCGCAGCGTGACCGACACCGAGTGCCCCATCTGGAAGTCCTCGGAGAGCGCGTACGAGTCCACGTCGCGCAGCACCTCGTACCGGGCCTCGAAGGCGCGCAGGGACAGCGAGGCGTAGCCCGCGTCCTCGGCGCGCGGCAGGTACTCGCGGCGGAACCACGCCTGCTGCTCCTCGCTCAGCATCGACGAGGAGGGCGGGTCATAGGCGTAGTGGTACGCGCCCAGCGTGCCACCCAGGTTCCACTTGTAGCGGTAGCCGAACGAGCGCGTGTACGAGACGCCGCCGGCCACCTCCTCCGTCCGGTACACGTAGGGGACGGGGGAGCCGCCCGGGAAGGGCAGCTGCCAGATGTCCGCGCCGCGGTAGACGCGGTTGGTCTCCACGTTCCACGCCACGGACGCGCTGGTGCTCCACGGCGTGGACAGTGAGTACAGCGGACGGCTGACGGCGACGCTGCCGCGCGAGCCCTCGGGCTTGCCGCTCTCTCGGCCGATGATGATGGCGGCGGACTCGCTGAGCGACCAGCGGCTGCCCAGCACGCGCGGGTCGGTGTAGCTCTGGCCGAAGCTGAGCGTGTCCAGCCGCAGCGTGAAGTCCACCGCGAGCTTCTTCCCCCGGCCGAGGAAGTTCTGCTCCGTGCCCTGCAGCTGCAGGTACTGGAGGAGCGAGCCCACCGCGGAGAAGCTACTGTTGAGGCGCAGCGACCAGAGGTCCTTGGTGACGACGAGCAGCGCCACGGTGCCCGGCGCGCGCCCCTTCACGGGGATGAGGCGCACCACGGAGAAGAGGGGCAGCGCGCGCAGGTTGCGCGCCGTCTCCTGCGCGAGCGCGTCCGAGTACGGCTCGCCGGGCTGGAGCAGCACCTCGCGGCGGACGACCTCCTCGCGGGTGCGGATGTGGAAGATGTTGAGGAGGTTCGGGTACGGGTCGCTCTCGGCCACCACGTCCTCGGTGGTGACGAGGACTTCTTCCAGCACCTTGCCCTCCGGCGCGGGCTCCACCACGCGGCCCAGTTGCTGGAGGGCGCGGGCGACGAGGGCCTCCTCGTAGTTCTCGCGCTGGGCCTCGGCCTCCTCGATGGGGCCGGCACCCGGGGGCACCTTCGGAGGCTCGGGCCCTTCCTCGGGCTCCTCGACGCCCGGCGTCTCCGGAGCGGCTGGCGACTGAGGCGGGACCGAAGCCGGTGCCTGCGCTGGAGGCGCGGGCGTCTCCGTCGCCTGGGGCGAGGCCACGGTGAGCGGAGCGATGAGCAGGGCGAGCAGCGGCGGGGGCACGGGCGCATCCTGGCACGCGCGGCGCCCGGCGGGGTGGGCCTCATGAGCGCGCGACTCGCACCGCCCCCTCGAAAAAGTGGAGGGCCGGACGCCCACCCCGCGCCTCACACCACCGCGCGCAAATCACCCTTCCGCCGCTCGGGCAGCTTCTCGCCGTGGGCCACCGCCGCGACGATGCGCGCGAGCTGATCCACGCCGTCCGACAGCGCCGCCGGGCCCGGCTGGAGGATGAAGGTGCTGCGCACCTCGTAGAGCTGGTCGTCCACCACGGCCCGCACCCCGGCCCAGCCCGGGCGGGCGACAATCTTCTCCCGCTTCGCCTTGCGCCCGCACCAGCTCGCGATGACGCCCTCCGGATTGCGGCGCGCCACCTCCTCCGGCTCGAAGATGCGGCCCTTCGCCCCGTGTGACGCGCGCGACTCGCGGCACACGTCCTCGCCGCCCACCAGCTCCACCAACTCCGAGCACCAGCGGATGCCGGAAATGAGCGGCTCGTGCCACTCCTCGAAGAAGATGCGCGGCCGGCGTGGCAGCCGGTCCGCGGCCTCCGCGTGCCGCTCCAGATTCGCCGTCAGCTCGTCGGCCAGCCGCTCCGCGGCCTCCGCGCGCCCCACCAGCGCTCCCGTCAGCCGCACCGCCTGCAATATCTCCGCGACCGAGCGCTGGTTGAACAGGTACACGGGCACGCCCCGCTTGCACAGCTCGCGGCCCAGGTCCGCCTGCAAATCGGAGAAGCCCAGCACCAGGTCCGGCTTCAGCTCGAGAATCCGCTCGAAGTTCGCGTCCAGGAACGAGCTGACGCGCGGCTTCTCTCGCGCCTCCTTCGGGCGCACCGTGAAGCCAGACACGCCGACCACGAGGTCCCCGGCGCCGATACGGTAGAGCACCTCCGTCGTTTCTTCCGTCATGCACACCACCCGGCGCGGATGGGGTGGCGCGGAGGAGAGCAGCTCGGACAGGCGGGCATTCATACGGCCCAACCTAACCCGCCCACCCCGCACCGTCCGGCTCGAAGCAGGCAGGCGGGCAACCCCCGGCGTCACGCCGCGCGGGGCTCCCATACTCCCAGTCACCTCCTCCGCACGCCCCGCCCTCCCGCTGTCAGCTACCCAACCTTGCGCCGCCGGGGCCGGAATCTCGGCCCGTGCCGCACCGCGGCATCCGGGCAGCTCGCTTGGGGTCGAACGGACTGCGGTGCTAGCATCGCCGGGCATGTTCGACCGGAGCGTCACGTGCCTTCCCGGTCCCAGCGGGGGCAGACATGATTGAGAAGAACGCCCCGGTGCATGGCGCCCCACCCGACATGGAGGAGGATCCGCTGCTCGGTCGGGTCCTCAACGAGCGCTTCCGCATCCTGGAGACCCTCGGCTCCGGCGGTATGGGCCGAGTCTACAAGGCCATGCAGGCGCCGCTGGACCGGCTGGTCGCGCTCAAGGTGCTCAGCCCCCAGTACGGCGAGGGCAAGGACCCCGGCTTCCAGAAGCGCTTCTTCCTGGAGGCCAGCGTCACCGCGAAGCTGCGCCATCCGAACACCGTCACCGTCATCGACTACGGCAAGACGGACGACGGCATCTACTACATCGCCATGGAGTACCTGGAGGGGCTGACGCTCGGTCAGCTGCTCACCCAGGTGGGCCCGCTGCCGTGGGCGCGCGCGCTCAACATCACCCAGCAGATTGCCCGCTCGCTGCGCGAGGCGCACAAGGTCGGCCTCATCCACCGCGACCTCAAGCCCGCCAACGTCATGGTCCTCAACCAGGAGACGGACCATGACGTGGTGAAGGTGCTGGACTTCGGCCTCGTGAAGTCCTTCATCGGCGACGCCGGCCCCATTCCGCAGGACACGTCGCTCACCCAGGCCGGCATCATCCTCGGCTCGCCGCAGTACATGGCGCCAGAGCAGGCGCGCAACGTCGCCGACCCGCGCAGTGACGTGTACAGCCTGGGCGTGGTGCTCTACCAGATGCTGATGGGCCGTCCGCCCTTCCTGGCCGCGCAGAGCATCGACGTCATCGTCAAGCACATCAACGAGCCGCCTCCCGCCTTCGGCTCCATCTGGCCCAGCCACGGCGTGCCCGCCGAGGTGGAGGCCCTGGTGATGAAGTGCCTGGCCAAGATTCCGGCCGAGCGCTACCAGTCCATGGACGACGTGATGGACGCCATGCGGCGCGTGGCGTCCACCGTGGGCGTCAGCGGCGTCTTCAGCGGCGCCCGGCTCACCGCGACCGGCAGCGGCCCCATCAGCGGCCCGTACGGTGCCCCCGGCTCCGGCCCCAGCACCATGGCGCTGGACATCTCCGTGGACGAGGCCCCCACGGCGCCCAACCGGAAGCCGCTGGCGCTGGCCCTCTTCGGAGGCTCGCTGCTCCTGGGCGTCAGCGTGGCCGTGTTCCTCGCGACGCGCCCGAACACGCCGCCCGGCATCAAGCCCCTGGACTGTCTCTTATAGACACCTGA
>NZ_JABBJJ010000444.1 GCF_012933655.1 Pyxidicoccus fallax
GGGGGAGGGCGGCGGCGAGGCCTTCACGTCCGTGGCGAGCGGGACGGGCTCCTCGGCGGGCTCGGACGGGTCCACGTAGAGGAAGCGGATGCCGCCCACCTCCAGCTCGTCGCTGTCCTTGAGCGACTTGCTGTTCACCCGCTTCTTGTTGACCTTGATGCCGTTGCGGCTGCCGAGGTCCTCCACGTGGGTGCCGGACCAGTCGCGGCGAATCTTGGCGTGCTTGCGGGAGACGAGGTCGTCCTTGAGGACGATGTCCGCCTCCTTCTCGTCGCGCCCGAAGACGAGCTCCATGGCGTCGCCAATCTCGATGCGCTCGCCCTCGCGCGGCCCGTTCATGAAGCGCAGGTAGCGCTCCTCGGCGCCACGCCCCCGGATGGCGTCCTTCACCATGCCGCGGGCGATGAAGGACGTCTTCTCCGAGGCGACGTCGGCGTTCAGCTCGGTGAGCTTGTCGAACTTCACGTCGTACTGGGCGATGGCGATGACGTCGCCATTGCGCAACAGGCGCTTCTCGCCCTTGGGCAGGGGCTTGCCGTTGATCTGCGTGCCATAGGCACTGCCCATGTCTTCCAGGAAGAAGAGGGTGCCTTCCTTGCAGATGCGCGCGTGGTTGCGGGACACCGCCTGCTGGGGCAGCACCACCTGGCAGGACTTGTCCCGGCCGAGGGTGATGACCGCGTCGTCGAGGACGACCTCGGTGCTGGGTGCGCCGCCGGCCTCGCTGCGCTGCGTGACGGTCAGACGGACGCTCATCGCGGAGGGTGCACGGACGGAGGAGGGGGCCGGAAGCTCAGAAGGTGGCGTCGCTGAGGTACTTCTCGCACGTCTGGTACTCGGTGGGGAACTCCTCCGAGGTGCCATACTTCAGGAAGTTCTTGCAGGCCACCTCGGCGCTCTCGCGCTTGTGGGCGTCCGAGAAGATCTGGAAGAGGCCGAAGTGACAGGGGGCGAACTTGCCGTCCAGCTTCACGCACTTGCGGTACGTGCCCTCCTCCTCGGCGATGAGGCCCTTCTCGCGGTACTGGCGGGCGAGCATGAAGAGGGCGGGGGCGGAGTTCTCCGCCTGCTGGGTGTCGCGCAGCTCCTTGAAGGCGGCGTCGGTGAGGGCCGTCTTGCGCTGGGCGAGCGAGAGGTTGTTGACGCAGCTGGTGTTGTTGGGCTCCAGCCGCGTGCAGTTGGCGAAGGCCTCGCGGGCCTCGGGGAAGCGGCTGAGCTCCATGAGGGCGGTGCCCAGGTCGTGCCACTTCGCGGGCGCGTCCGGGGTGAGCTGCACGGCCTGGGAGATGTGCTCCACGGCCTCGTCGAACTCGTTCTCGCCGTAGGCGATGACGCCCAGCGTGTGGTGCGCGTCCGACAGGCCGGGGTTCACCGCGAGCAGGGTGCGCAGCTCCTTCTTCGCCTGCTCCAGCTTCTTCATCTTCATGAAGGTGAGGGCGAGGTTGTAGCGCGTCTCCAGGTTGTCCGGGTTGACCTTCAGGGCGCGGCGGAAGTTGTCGTGCGCCTTCCCGTAGGCGCCCTCGTCGAAGTAGATGGCGCCGAGGTTCTGGTAGGCCTGCAGGTGCTCCTGGTTGAAGCGCAGGGCCTTGATGAAGTGCTTCTTGGCGTCGTCCTTGCGGCCGGCGGAGAGGGCGACGAGGCCCTTGTTGGCCCACAGGTCCGCGTACTGGGGAGAGAACTCCAGGCCGAGGTCGCAGTAGGTCTCCGCGCGGACCAGGTCGCCCCTGGCGAGCTCCTGGGCGCACAGTTCGTTGTTGATGAGGGCGCGCTCGTGGGGCGGCGGGGTGGAGACGCAGGCCGCCAGGGGCAGGGCGGAGATCAGGGACAGCGTGGTCGCGAGTCGGCTCAGACGCATGGCCGGGCGAGTGTAGGAGAGCGGCCGCACCCGAGGCAACGCCCCGGGGGGAGCCCCGTGGGGCTGTTTTCCGGGGCTTGCGCCGGTAGAGTGGCGGCCCATGCGTACCCTGCTCTGCACCGTTGCATTTGCCATGGCCCTTCTCGGGGCCGCTCCCGCGCACGCCCAGTTCGCCAACCGCAGCCTGGGCCTGTCGCTGGGCTACATGGACTTCCACCGGACGGCCGGCCTGGACGAGGCGCTGTTCCTCGGCATCGAGGCCAGCCTCTACATCGAGGGTGGCTTCGAGGTGGTGTCGCTGTCGAAGATTGCCCTGCCGAAGGACACCACGGACCCGGACAACAAGCGGGTGGTGGGCCTGGCCCCGTCGATTGGCCTGCGCTACCTCTTCTCCGAGGAGTCCATCCGCCCGTACCTCGGGACGGACATCAGCTACCTGGCCGTCTTCAAGGAGAGCGTGAAGAACCTGGTGGGCGTGGGCCCCAACCTGGGCGTGGACTTCTTCACGTCGGACTCGGTGAGTGTGGGCCTGCGCGCCCAGTACAACTTCTACCTGGCGCTCAACGAGAAGGCGCAGACGTCGCTGGCGCTGTCGGCCGGCGCGGCGGCGTACTTCTAGCCCCGGCCCAGGGCCCGGGCGCGGGGCGCCGGAGCGCGCGCGTCCGGGCGGGGCACCAGGGCGGCGGCCACCAGCAACGTCCACTTCTCGTCCGAGAGGTGGGCGGGCTTCTCCATGGCCAGCGCGTCCTGGAGCCGGGCGCCCAGCGCGGAGAACAGCCGCAGCCGGGCCTCCAGGCGCAGTTCCTCGCGGCGCAGGGCCGCGGACAGCACCAGCTCCCGCTCCTCGGTGGACAGCCGCTTCACGCGCGACACGAAGAGCGGATCCGCCAGCAGGCCCTCCTCGCCGCTGGTGCCCAGCGCGGACGGCACCCGCAGGCGCCGCTCGCGCACGACGATGGTGCCCGCCAGCATGTCCCCCAGCCGCTGGTGCGAGCCGGAGACGAGCGCGGCCAGGCCTCCCACGAGATAGAAGAACGGCAGCCGGTCCACCGGCCGGGCGAGGTTGCGCAGCGCGGCATGGTAGAAGCCGATGCGGACGCCGCTCTCCTGGATGACGCGCAGGGAGAGCGCCCGCTTGCCCACCGTCTGGCCGCTCCACACCGTCTCCAGGGCGATGGAGTAGCCCCACTCGATGAGGAAGTAGATGACGATGGCCAGCGCGTTGCCCAGGCCCTCGAAGGCCATGGAGACGACGCCCAGCCCCATGATGACGGCCAGGGAGATGCCCATGACGATGAGGCCGTCCAGGAGCCACGCCAGGAAGCGCGAATACAGGCCCGCGACGGTGAAGCGGAACTCCACGTACTCGGGCGTGAGCACCGTGTGGGTGCCGTCCAGCAGCGTGTCGGTGGCGGTCGTCACGCGGGCAGTCTAGCCCGCCCTGGCGGCGGCCGGGCGGACCTCGGTGGGAAATCCTCGCGGCTCAAACGATTCCAGTGGCGTGGCGGAAGTGGGGTGGCGGCGTTCCGGGAGTGTCCTGGGGCGGGCGGAGGGCAGGCGGCCATGCTGGCGTGCGTCAGGCTTGTTCGTGGTGATTCGAGGGGTGGGGTAGTCTCCGGCGCGCTCCCGTGGCCGCCACCGACTCCTCATCCTGGAACCGCCGACTCTGGCCGGCGGCCGCCTTTCAGTTCGCGCTCATCGCCGGAGTGACGCAGCTCAAGACGACCGCGAACGCGCTGGTGCTGTCGCGCTTCGAGTCGCAGGCGCTGCCGTACCTGTACCTGCTGGGCGCGCTGATGACGGCGGCGCTGACGGTGCTGCCGCGCTCGCGACCGGGCTCGCCGCTGGAGTCGCCGGGCGTGCTGACGGGGCTGGGCGGGGTGGTGGCGCTGGGGCTGGCGGCGGCGCTGTCCGCGGGGCAGCGGATGCCGGCGCTGGCGCTGTACCTCTTCGCGGACACCTTCTCCACGTACGTGTCGTTCCGCTTCTGGGGGCGGATGGCGTCCGCCTTCGACGCGCGCGAGGCGCGCCGGGCCTTCACCTCGCTCAACGGCTTCGCCATGGGCGGCGGCATCGTCGGCGGCCTGCTGGTGCAGGGGCTGGCCGAGAAGCTGGGCACGCCGGCCATGGTGGTGAGCGGGGCGCTGGGCCTGCTGGCCGCGGGCGCCATCTTCCACCACCTGTACAAGGGCGCGCCCGCGCCGCCCCCGCGCCCCCGGGCCGCCGCGTCCTTCATGGGGTTCAGCTACCTGGCGGAGAGCCCCTACGCGCAGGTGCTGGCGGCGCTGGGCATCGCCTTCGCGGTGCTGTCCTCCTTCGTGGACTACCTCTTCCGGCTGCGGCTGGAGGGCACCATGAGCGAGGACGCGCTGGCGGCGCTCTTCGGCTCGCTGCAGCTGTGGATTGGCCTGTTCTGCGTGGCCTTCCAGCTGCTGGTGGCGCAGCGGCTGCTGAAGCATCTGGGCCTGCTGCGCTACGTGGCGCTGGTGCCGCTGGTGCTGGCGCCCCTGGCGGGCGCGACGCTCGTCACGCCGTCGCTGTGGCCGGTGCACCTGTTGCGGCTGGTGGAGACGGCGGTGAGCTACTCCATCCTTCCGGTGGGCATCCAGCTCTTGTACGCGGCGGTGCCGGACGACCAGCGCGAGGGGCTGCGCGCGACGGTGGAGGGGCTCTTGCGCAAGGGCGGCGTGGTGGTGGCGGGCGTGCTGCTCATCGGCGCGGGGCGCGGGGCCAACGGCGTCACCATGGCGGTGGCGGTGGTGGGCATGTGCGCCGCGCTGGGCGTGCTGCTGGTGCGGCTGAAGCCGGCCTACGTGGCGGCGCTGGGCGAGCAGGTGGGCGCGCCGGAAGAAGAAGAGGTGGAGCTGGAGGGCGAGGAGGAGCAGCGGCTGCTGGCGGAGGCGCTGGCGGCGCCCGCGCCGGAGCGGGTGCTGCGCGCGGTGGACATGATGGAGCAGGCGGAGGTGCCGCTGCGGCCGCACCTGCCGGCGCTCTTGCGCCACCCGAACGAGCGGGTGCTGGAGCGCGGCGTGTCCCTGGCGCTGGAGCTGGAGGCGCACGAGCTGGCGCCGGTGCTGGAGCGGCTGGTGGAGGAGGGGCCCCGGCGGCCCCGGGACCAGGCCGTGTGGGCGCTGGCGCGGCTGTCGCCGGAGCGGGCCGAGCGGCTGCTGCCGGCGCTGCTCAACCACCCGGACGTGGGGCTGCGGTGCGCGGCCATTGGCGCGCTGCTGAAGTCGACGGGGAGCGCCGCGGCGCTGGACGCCCTGCAGGCGATGCTGGCCCGGGCGGAAGGGGCGTCGGAGGCGGAGCGGCGCGAGGTGGCGCGGCTTCTGGGCCGGCTCCAGGACTCGCGCTTCGCCGGGCCGCTGGCGCGCTACCTGGAGGACACGGACCCCAGCGTGCGGCGCGTGGCGCTGGCCGCGGTGGGCGAGGGCGGCTACGTGGAGCTGGCGCCGCGCCTGTTGCCCTTCCTCACCTGGCGCGAGGAGCGCAAGACGGCGCGCGAGGCGCTGGTGGCGCTCGGGGACGCGGTGACGCCGCTGGTGGAGGAGCAGCTCAACAACAAGGGCGCGCCGCTGGCCATGCGCCTGCAACTGCCGCGCGTGCTGCGCGGCATCGGCACGCCGGCGGCGCTGGACGCGCTGCTCTTCTCCAACGTGCGCGACGACGCCTCGCTGCACTTCCGCATCGGCGCGCAGCTGTCGCGCCTGCGCGACGAGCACCCCGAGCACCCGGTGGACGTGGAGCGCATGCGCGAGGCGCTGGGCCGCCGGCGCGAGGTGTACCGCTCGCTGGTGGGTGCCTTCCGCGACGTGCGCGCGGCGCTGGGCGACGGCTCGCTGCTCACGCGCGCGGTGGGAGACCGGCTGGACCAGGCGCTGGAGCTGTCCTTCTTCCTGCTGGGCCTGTTGCACCCGTCCCAGGTGATGCGCGGCATCCACTACAACCTGGTGGGGCAGGACGCGCGGCGGCGGGCGCTGGCGCTGGAGCTGTTGGAGAACCTGGTCTCGGAAGAGGACCGGGAGCTGGTGATGGAGCAGGTGGAGGCCCATCACCGCGAGCTGCCTCCGGGCGCGCCGGGCCGGCTGTGGCGGCGGCTGGCGGCGCTGGTGCAGAGCGAGGACGTGGTGCTGCGCGCGTGCGCCCGCCACGTGGCGCGGGTGAACGGGCTGAACGTGCTCCCGCAGGAGGGTGACTTGAGCGACCGGACTGTCCAACGGATGTTCGCGCTGGAGGGCGTGAGCGTCTTCTCGCAGAGCGACGTGGACGACCTCGCGGCCATCGCCGCCGTGGCGCGCGAGGCCTCCTACAAGGCGGGCGAGCGCATCTACGCCCAGGGCGACCCGGGCGACGCGCTCTACGTCATCGTCGAGGGCGCGGTGGACGCGTTCCACGACGGCGAGCACGTGCTGCGCTTCCAGGGCAAGCAGGCCTTCGGGGAGATCAGCCTCCTGGACGGCGCGCCCCGCCCCACGGACATGGTGGCCGCGGTGGACACGCGCGTGCTCATCATCGACCGGCGCGACTTCCTCGACCTGCTGGCGGACCGCCCGGAGCTGCTCACGGGCTTCTTCCGCGCCGTGGGCCTGCAGCTCCAGAAGCTCATCGCCCTGCCGGACTCGCGCGAGACGGGCGAGCGGCTGGAGCTGACCGCTCCGCAGCCCATCGAGGTGCCGCCGCTGCCCACCGGCCCGGCGCCCGAGGCCAGCGAGACGAACGAGGTCATCGAGGCCGCCCGGGAGCGCGCTCGCGACGAGTAGCGCCCGAGGGTCTCAGGCCCCCGTCTCGCCGGCGGGAATCGTCGGCTTCTCCGGGGGCGGCTTCATGGCGGCCCTGGCGGCGGTCTCCTCCGCGAGCAGGTGCGCGGAGGCGACGGGGATGAGCGGCCGGAGGAAGAACTTCATCGGCGGGAAGGCGCCGAGGAAGCGGATCAACGCGAGCCCCGCGTAGGCGTAGGGGTGGCGCTCCACGGTGGACACCGGGGCGAGGACCTCCTGGGTGCGCCGCTCCCAGAGCGCGCCGTAGCGCTGGAGGAAGCCCCAGCGCATCCCGGGCACCTTCGTGGTGAGCCACGTCCAGGCGCGCAGGAACCAGGGAGGCCGCGGAGAGGTGGTGGCCTCCCAGGCACGCGCGCTCTTGGCGGCGGTGAAGACCACCAGCCAGTACGCGCCCCAGGCCGTGCTGAGCACGGACACCACGTGGGTGTTGCACAGCACGGGCATCGTGAGGACGAGCATGGCTGGCACGCCCACCACGAACAGCAGCATCGCCCGCCAGCGCCGCTTCACCTTCTTGCGGATCCACGCGAAGTCGACATGCACGCGCGGCTGCATCGCCTCGTCCTCGGGCTCCACGCCGGTGAGCAGGCTGGCCTCGCGGGCGATGACGTCGTGGTACTCGCGCGACAGGGCGATGACCACCCACTGGGCCACCTGGAGCGCCGCGAACAGCGCCGCCCAGAAGGCAATGCCCACCTCGGAGAGGTCCTTGCCACCGAGCGAGATGTCCTCTCCCTGGAGCTTCACCCGGACCGATTTCCGGGGAGCGTCACCGTCCCCCGAGGAGGGCGGGGTCTTCCCGGCCACGGCCGTGCCGCCGTCTTCCTCGACGGCTTCGTCGGCCACGGTGTCGTCGTCCGCGGTGTCTCCATCGGCGTCGGCCACCTCGTCGTCATCGGCCGCGGTGTCTCCGTCCTCGGCGGTGGCCTCGTCGAGGTGCTCCCGGGTCGAGGTCTCCGCGATGCGGGTCGCCTCGACCACCAGCCCGGCGATGGTCTCCGAAAGGGACGTGCCCGCGTCGTCACCCCTCGTCAGGGTCTCCAGGTCGCGCACGCGCTGCTCGAGCCGCGCCTCGGCGTAGGCCTGTGTCTGCCTCCGTGAGCGGCCCACCGCGGTGCCACCGTCCGCCGCGCCGCCGCTGTCCGTCGTGCCACCGGCAATCGCCGAGATGCCTCCATCCGGCCCGACATCGTTGTTCGCCGCGACACCCGCGTCCGCCGCGATACCGTGGCTCGTCGGGACGCCTCCGCTCGCTGGGAGGCCGCCACCCGCGGCGCGATTGCCGCCCCCGGCGCCGCCGTTCGCCGCGATGCCGCTGTCCGCCGTGTCACCCGCGTTTGCCGCGAGGCCGCCATCCATCGCGGGCGCGGCCATGTCCCGACGGCTCGTTTCGCCCGCGTCCGCCAGGTCCGGCGCCGCGCCCGCGTCCCCCAGCCGCCGGTTCGCCCGGGCCTCGGCCTCCTTCAGGCGCTGGGCCGCCAGGGCCGCCGCGGCCTTGCGGATCTCCTCTGTCCGCTTCGCGTCGCCCCGTGACTCATGCCGGTTCGCCGTCTCCACGGCCTTGTGGCTGCAGCTCATCCAGCCCAGGGCCAGGGCCAGCGCCGCCACCGTCTGGTACAGCCCCACGCGCAGGTAGAGCTTCCGGGCCGCCGGATTCGCCAGCAGCGCCCGGGCCAGGTGGATTGGGAGGCTCAGCCCGTAGATGAACTGCCGCACCCGCCCCGGAGGCTGTCTCCGATAGAGGTGGAAGTGTTCCGCACCCCCTCGCACCTCGGTCCAGAGCCCACGGGCCAGGGCTTCGCCCTGATCCGCGAGGCCCCTTTTGTTGGCAGGCCTACCATCCCGGTCCTCCGGAGAGGATGGGCCCCGCTCACCGTCACGGTCCGACACGGTGCCACCGTAGCACGAGCCGAGTTGTGCTAAAGGCGCGGGTGTGAGACCGACCTCTCTTCCCGTCCTCCCGCTTTCCTTCCGCCAGCCGCGGTTGTCCGGCGTGCTGGTCCTCGCGCTGGGCACCCTCGCCGGTTGCGAGAAGAGCAACCCCACCCCTCCGCCCGCTCCGGCGGAGCCTGTCTCTTATAAACATCTGACGCTGAAGA
>NZ_JABBJJ010000445.1 GCF_012933655.1 Pyxidicoccus fallax
ACCTCGCGCAGCCCCGCCACCATGAGGTTGAAGGCCTCCGTCAGCCGGCCCACCTCGTCCTGGGACTTCACCTCCACCCGCGCGTCCAGATCTCCCCGCGCCACCCGGTGCGCCGCGTCCGCCAGCGCCCGTACTGGCCGCACCACCCGCCGCGACACGTACGCGCCCGCCAGCACGGCCAGCACCAGCGCGCCGCCCACCGCCAGGAGGATGCGCTGGCGCACCGCCGCCACCTCCCGGTCGATGTCCTCCACGTACACGCCCGTGCCCAGAACCCAGCCCCACGGCGGGAAGAGCTTCACGTAGCTCTCCTTGGGGATGGGGTCCGGAGAGCCCGGCCGCGTCGCCTCGTACGCCAGCGCGCCCTCGCCCTTCGCCTTCGCCAGGGCGACGATGTCCATGAACACCGGCCGGCCCCGCACGTCCCGGTAGCCCTTCAGGTCCTTGCCCAGCATGGCCGGCAGGTGCGGGTGCATGACGAGCTTCGTGTCCAGGTCGTTCACCCAGAAGTACTCCACCCCCGAGTAGCGCAGCCCCTGCAGCAGCGCCGCCGCCCGGGCCTGCGCCTCCTGCCGCGTCAGCGTGCCGGCCCGCTCCTGCGCCTCGTACGCCTCCAGCACTCCGTAGGCTGTCTCCACCGCCTGCCGCAGCCCCCGAACCCGGTCCTCGCGAAGTTGCTCGCGCAGCGTCGGCAGCACGTAGCCGAGGATGACGAGCAGCAGCGGCAGCGCCACCACGCCCATCGCCACACAGAGCTTCACCAGCAGGCTGCGCCGTCCAAACGACATCGGGCCGCAGCCTAGTCCGCCTCCTCCCGCAAGGCGCACGCTCGTGGGCCCGCTTCCCCGAGTGGCGCTACACCCCGTGCCGGTGCTCGCACCGGGAGCGGACCGGGAACACCGGGAGGTCCTGGCTGTCCGTCTCGGAAGCGGGCCCAGGGGCGGAGTGGAGCCGCTCCGGGTTCGCCTTCGCGTCTCCTTGGAAGGCCCATGGGCTCGTGGAGCGCGCGAAGTGCGGAGGGCATACGGGCTCGTGGCGGGGCGGGACCGCCACGTGCGGAGACCTTGGATCGCCCGGACGGGAACCCGACCGGGAAGCCGCTTCGCGGGCCAGGACATTCGAGATGAGGCGAGAGAGGGAGCCCCCCGAACGGGGACCCGGTCGGGGAAGTCCCTGGGGCCGGAGGCGGAGCGGTCCGGGCGCCCCGCCGCCACGGCGCCGTGGAAGGCCGGTGGATGCCTCCCGGGTCGCGGATGCCACCGGCGGGAAGAAGGCCCGCCGCGGCGAGCCAACCCTCAGGGGAGGAACCCTTCGCAGGACTCGTAGGCACCGTAGGAAACTTGCCGTCCAACGTTATAGGTCACCCGGCTTTCTGGGCCTCCCCGGGCCCTCGCGGGGTGCCTGAATCGCTCGCCAGAGGGGGATTCCGTCGAGGAGAATGCGGGCCCGGCACGGTGGTCAGAACCCCCGGAGTTTCTCTCGTGGGCGGTAACCCTACGGGTGAACAACTTGAGGCTGACCCGGCAAGTTCTGTCTGTCTGCCTCCATACGTCCTATGCCAGCGGCCAAACGTTTCGGGTCGGTAAGGCATGGACAAGAAACTCGCAACCACCATCGGAGCAGCGGCGCGCGCCGCCCGGACCCGTCTGGAGCTCACGCAGGCCGACGTGGCCGAGCGCATCGATGTGGCCACCGAGGTATACGGGCGTCTGGAGCGCGGCGGCATGCTTCCCAGCGTGCAGACGCTGCTGAAGCTGTGTCACGAGCTGCACGTCTCCGCGGACGAGCTGCTGGGCCTGGCCTCGCACGGCACCGGCTCCACGCGCTCCTCCGCCGAGCCGCCGCCGTCTCCGCAGGAGCGGCCCGAGGTGCGGCGCCTGCTGCGCACCGTGCGCCAGCTGGAGCCCTCGAAGGTGAAGCTGTTGGGCCTGGTCGCCAACGCGCTGGGCCGGCGCTGAACGTCGCGCCCGCCCGCGCCCTTCCGTCACCGCGTCACAGCGACGACAGGAGCCGATCCAACTCGTCCGGCTTCACCGGCTTGACGAGGTGCATGTCGAAGCCCGCCTGCAGCGCGCGGTCTTGCCCCTCCGGGCCGCCGTAGCCCGTAATCGCCACCAGGCGGATGCTGTTGCCCACCCGTGAGCGCAGCTCCTCGGCCACCCGGTACCCGTCCAGCCCCGGCAGGCCGATGTCCACCAGCGCCAGCTCCGGCGACTGCGTCAGCGCCAGCGCCACGCCCTGAAGGCCGTCCGGCGCCACCGTCACCTGGTGGCCCCACAGCTCCAGCAAGTCACGCATGGCCTGGCGCGCGTCCGAGTTGTCCTCCACCAGGAGGATGCGCCGTCCGCGCCGCCCGTCGCTGACGCGCCCACTCGTGGCCGGGGTGCTCATCTCCGACAGGAGCGGCAGCTTCACCACGAACTCGCTGCCCCGGCCCGGGCCCTCGCTGTGGGCCTGGACGTCGCCGCCGTGCATCTGCACCAGCTTTCGCACCAGGGTGAGGCCGATGCCCAGGCCCCCGCGCGAGCGCTCCAGCGAGGTGTCCGCCTGGGCGAACAGGTCGAAGATGTAGGGCAGCACGTCGGCGGGGATGCCGATGCCGGTGTCCTTCACCCGCACCACCGCCTTCGCGGAGCCATCCACGCCCACCTGCTCGATGCGCACGAGGATGTGGCCGCCGTCCGTGTACTTGGCGGCGTTGTCCAGGAGGTTGGTGAAGACCTGCTCCAGCCGGGTGGCGTCCGCCGTCACCCACAGGGGGCCCGGGGGCATGGACACCTCCAGCCCCAGCCCGCGGGACTCCGCGATGGGGCGCGCCACCTGGAGCACCTGCCGCAGCACGTCCAGCAGGTCCAGCTTGCTGGTGCGCAGCTCCACCTTGTCCCGGGTAATGCGGCTGACGTCCAGCAGGTCATCCACCAGCCGGGCCAGGTGGTTGGTCTGCCGCTGGATGATGCCGCGCATGCGCGTTTCCTTGGCGTCGTCCGTGGGCTTGCGCTCCAGGATGCCAATGGCCGTCATGATGGCGGCGAGCGGGTTGCGCAGCTCGTGCGCCAGCATGGCGAGGAACTCGTCCTTGCGGCGGTCCATCTCCGCCAGCTCCTCGGCGCGCAGGCGGGCCACCTGCTCGGCATGGCGCAGGCGGAGCAGCGACTTCACCGTGGCGATGAGCTCCGCGGCCTCGAAGGGCTGGGTGAGGTATGCGTCCGCGCCGCCTTCCAGGCCGCGCACCTTCTTGTCGGAGGTGACGAAGGTGGCGGAGGTGTGCAGCACCGCCATGGACGCGGTGCCGGGGTTCTTCCGCAGACGCTCGCAGACCTCGTAGCCGCTGATGTCCGGCAGCTTCACGTCCAGGACGATGACGTCCGGGCGGTGCTGCTCCGCCATCAGCAACGCACCCATGCCGGTGGCCGCTTCCAGCACGCGGAAGCCCGCCATCTCCAGGATGCGGTTGACGAGGTATCTGTTCGCGTCGTCGTCGTTGACGTTGAGAACGGTGGCCAGCTTGGGCTCAACCACGGCGGCTGCCCTCCTGCAAGGCGCGGGCGCCGAGGCCGGCCTTGGCGAGTGCGTCGCGGATGCGCGTAATCGCCACCTCGCGGCTCAGTGTGTGTTTGGCGAGGATGGCGGCTGTCTCCCGGGCGAGGCGCGTGCGCTCGTCCTCCTGCAGCTCGTGCGAGGTGTGGAGGATGACCGGGATGTCGCGCGTGCGCGGGTCCGCCTTCAGCTCGTCGAGCACGTCGAAGGCGGTGATGTCCGGGAGGACGAAGTCCAGGAAGATGAGGTGCGGGGCCTGCTCGCGCGCCAGCCGCACGCCCTCCTTGCCGCCGGACGCCTCCAGCAGCACGTAGGGCAGGTCCTTGAGGAGCTGCTTGAGCAGGTAGCGGTGCACGTCGTCGTCGTCGATGAGCAGCAGCCGCTCCACGGGGCCCTGGCGGGCCATCGTCTGGAGCTTCTTCTGCAGGCGCTCCTCGTCCACCGGCTTGAGCCAGAACTCGTCGGCGCCCAGGGCGCGCGCCTTCTGCTCGCGGTCCGTCACGGTGACGACGAGGACGGGGATGTCTCGCGTGGACTCGCTGTTCTTCATGTCCGCGAGGAAGCTCCAGCTCGTCTCCCCCTCCAGCATGACGTCCAGCACCATGGCCGCGGGGCGCACGCGCTCCAGCACGCGCCGGGCCTCTTCGGTGGTGCGCACCGGCAGCACCTGGAAGCCGGAGCGCGCGAGGTACTTCTCGTAGAGGAAGAGCGTCTGCCGGTCGTCCTCCAGCACCAGCACCGGCGCGCGGCTGGGGTCCAGGTGCTCGCTGCGCTGGGACAGGCCCGCCATCTCCGCCACCTCGTTGTGGACGCGGGGGATGGTGACGGTGAAGGTGGAGCCCTGGCCGAGCGCGCTCTTCACGGTGAGGGTGCCGCCCAACAGCTCCGCCAGCTTGCGCGCCAGCGGCAGGCCCAGGCCGGTGCCCTTCACCTTGCGCTGCAGGTGGCTGTCCACCTGGGAGAACTCCTCGAAGATGCGCTCGTGGTGCTCCGGGGCGATGCCGATGCCGGTGTCCTGCACGGTGAAGACCACCGTGTCGCGCGGGCCCGGGACGACGGACAGGGTGACGTGGCCGGCCTCGGTGAACTTCAGCGCGTTGGAGACGAGGTTGCGCAGCACCTGGCTCAGCCGGGACTCGTCCGTCTCCAGCTCCAGCGCGTCCTCCGGCTCCACCAGCCGCAGCTCCACCGGCGAGTCCGGCGGGAGCAGCGGCTTCATCATGCCGCGCAGCGCGCTGAGCAAATCCCTCACCACGAAGCGGCTGTGGCGCAGCGTGGCCTTGCCGGCCTCCATCTTGGAGAGGTCCAGGAGGTCGTTCACCAGCTCGAAGAGGGCCTCCGCGGAGTTGCGGATGAACTGGACCTGCTTCTCCTGCTCACCGCTGAGCGGGCCGTTGATGGGGTTGAGCAGGACCTTGGACAGGCCGAGGATGGAGTGCAGCGGGGTGCGGAACTCGTGGCTGACGTTGGCCACCACCCGGCTCTTGATTTCGGCGGCGATTTGAAGGCTCTCGGCCTTCTCGTCGAGCGCGGCGTGGAGGCTGCGCACGCCGCGGTTGGACTCCTCCAGCTCGCGGTTGAGGCGCGTCAATTCGTCCGCGCGGCGCTTGAGCTCGCGCTGCTGGCGCTCCGTCTCGCGGTGCAGGGCGGACACCTCGCTGAGCGAGCTGCTGAGCTGGTCCAGCGCGGAGCCGTAGTCCTCGGGCACCAGGTTGCCCACCATCAGCACGCCGCCGTCATGGGGGCGCGCGCGGAAGGCGAAGGTGGTGGGGAGGTTGTCGCGGCAGAGGATGAGCTCCCAGCCCTCGACCTGCTCGTCGCGGGCCTGGACCAGCAGCTTGTCCACCTTCTCCTCGGCGCCCTTGGCCGCCAGGCCGCGCAGCGTCTGGCCGGGCTTCGCGTCGAGGAGAGACTGCGCGCGCGCGTCCACCCAGGTCAGGGTGCCCTGCGCATCGCAGACGAGGGCGATTTCCCGGCTGAGCTCCTCGAAGAGGCGTGCGTCGGGGGAGGCGGGGTGCCTCATGAACGAGTCTCCTCCCAGGACACGCCCGCGGTGGCGAGCAGGGCCCGGGCTTCCGGGTGCCGCGTACCCAGCACGGACTTCAACATGCCGAGCACGCTGGGAAATGCCAGCAGTCCAAATCCGCGCCGGGGCCAGAAGCCCACGTACCAGCGGACATGGTCTCCCATCACCTCGGGGCGCCCGGAGGCGAGCGCGTCCGCGAGGTAGGACAGATGCAGTTGCAACTCTTCCTCGAGACGCGTCCGGTCCTCGGGGATGATGTAGAGCGTCAGCCGCCCGGCGGCGGCGCGGGCCAGGGCGGGCGCCTCTTCTTCCAGGAGGTGGGCGGGGCCCTCGGTGTAGCGCAGGGCGTCGCGCGCGGCGCGCATGTAGTCGTGAGGTGCGGTGCCGGGGCCCCAGCCTTCCGCCTCCAGCGCGGCGGCCAGCCCGGTGAAGTGGCGGTCCAGGTGGCGCGTGCACATGCCGCGCGACACCAGCAGGGTGCGCAGCCAGCGCGCGTAGCCCTCCAGCACGGAGGGGCGTTGCTCGGCCAGGGCCTGGACGAGGTAGCGCACGTGGAAGCGCGCGTCCTCGTCGCCGAAGCGGCGGGTGCGCTCCTCGCCGTACCGGGCTTCCCAGAAGGGGTCCGCGTACAGGGGCTCCACGGACGTGGTGGCCAGCTTTTCCGTCCGGGCCTCCACGAGTCTGCTCAGCGGCTGCTCCATCTCGGTCAGACTCCCAGGGTCCGGCAGGCGGAGGCGACCAGCTCTCGCGCGTCCCTGCCAAAGAAGCTCACGTCCAGGTCCTTCTCCAGCTCCGGTGCCCACTGGAAGGCGAGCCCCCCCACGGCGATGGGCAGCCCCGGCATGGCGGCGCGCGCGTGCTTCACGGCCTCGCGCAGTTGGGGCAGGTGGTACGTCATCGTCACCGACAGGGCGAGCAGGTCCGGGCGCACCTCGCGCACCATGCGCGCCAGGTGCTCGGGCGGGACATTGGCGCCGAGGAAGCGCACGTCGAAGCCGGACATCTCCAGGAAGTCGCTGGCCATGCGCGCGCCCACCTCGTGCAGCTCGCCCTCCACGCACGACACCATGACGACCTTGCCGTTGTCCGGGTCCCTGGGCAGGTGGCGGTACAGGTGCGCCAGGGCCAGCTGCGAGATGGCGGTGGCCAGGTGCTCCTGCGCCACGGAGATGATGTTCTCCTGCCACAGGCGGCCAATCTCGTACTGGGCCTTCTGGATGATCTCCAGGTGCAGCACCTGGAGGGGAATGCCCCGCAGGAGCCCCTCGTCCACCAACAGACGCAGCGCCTCCTTCCGGTTCCCGGAGAGCTGCGCGGCGAGATACTTCTCGCGCAGTGAAGTCAGTGAGGGTTCGCTCTGGGGCAGCACGGGCTCGGAGGGGCGGGCAAGGTGCCGCGTGAAGATGGAACGGAAGGTATGAGGGACCGGAATCTCAGTTACAGCGAAGCGGACCCATTTTCATCGATAACACGACACTCGGCGACCCTGTTGATGGGCGCTCGGATGCTCGGCTGGCTGTAGCTTTTTCCGGATCATCCCGGCGCATCGTACCTGTGTACAATGGCACACACGGAGAGCCGGGGAGTGTTTGACGCGGAGGCGTGGGTGGGCTCGCCCGCTATGGGCCCTCGGGCGTCGGCTCCTGGCGCGGCAGCCGCACCGTGAAGGTGGTGCCGGCCTCGGCGGAGGAGTCGAGCGCCACCGTGCCTCCATGCGCGTCCACGATGTGGTGGACGATGTAGAGGCCCAGCCCGATGGAGCGGCTCGAGGCGCCGCCACTCGCCGAAGGCCCCCGGCGCATGGGCTCGAACAGCGTGGCCTGGAGGTGCGGTGGAATGGGCTCACCGCCGTTGTGGACAGACACGTGCCACTGCGCGTCCGAGCTCCCGGCGCGCACGGTGACGGGCAGGGTGGCGGGGCTGTAGGCCAGCGCGTTCGAGAGCAGGTTGGTCAGCACCTGGGCCATGCGGTCCCCGTCCCAGACGCCGCGGCCTTCGCCGGACAGCTCCAGCCGCACCTCGCGCTGCGCGTGCGACACGCGCAGGTCCTCCACCACGTCGCGCACGACGGCGTGCAGGTCCGTGGGGCCGCGCTCCAGGCGGATGCCTCCGCCCAGCCGCGCCTGGGTGAAGTCGAGCAGGTCCCGAATCATCCGCGTCGCCCGCTCGCCGCTGGACACGATGCGCGCCAGGTGCGCGTGAGCGCGCTCGTCGAGGTCCTCGCGGCGCTGGAGCACCGACGCGGCCAGGAGCATGACGGACAGCGGGTTGCGCAGGTCATGCGAGACGATGCCGATGAGCTGCTGCTCGAACTCCGCGCGGCGGCGCAGCTCCTCGCGCACGCGGCGGCGCTCGGTGATGTCCTTGGCCACGCCGAGGAAGCCCACGTCCTCGCCCGCGTCGCCGCGCAGCAGCGTGGTGCGGATGTCCACCCAGACCTCGGTACCGTCCTTGCGCCGCCCGCGCCACTCGCCCTGGAAGTCCAGCCCGGCGCGGATGCGCGCGAGGTCCGCCGCCGGGTCGTCCGACGCCTGACCCGGGTAGATGCGCGCGGTGGGCTCGCCCAGCATCTCCCGGGAGGTGTAGCCGAAGAGCTGCTCGGCGCCGTGGTTCCAGTGGGTGATGCGGCCCTCCAGGTCCGTCACGATGATGCTGTCGTGGACGTTGCGGAGGATGAAGGCCTGCTCGCGCAGCAGCGCGTTCGCCCGCTCCAGCTCGGTGCGTATCGCCCGCTCGGCATCCAGGAGGTTGGACTGCTTGCGCGCGGACGCCTGCGTGCGCAGGAGCCTGCCCAGGGTGGCCAGCAGCTCCTCCGGGTCCACCGGGGCGAAGAGGTAGCTGTCCGCGCCGCCCTGCAGGCCCTCCACCTTGTCCGTGGCGGACGTGAAGGACGCGGAGAGCTGGATGACGGGGATGGAGGCCGTCACCGGGTCGCGCTTCAGGCGCTGGCACACCTCGAAGCCGAGCATGTCCGGCAACAGCACGTCGAGCAGCACCGCGTCGGGCATGTCGCGGGCGTGCTTCAGCGCGTCCTCGCCGGTGGCCGCCTCCACCGTGGCGTAGCCCGCGCGCTTCAGCGTGACGGCGAGCAGGTAGCGGCTCGCCTCATAGTCATCCACCACGAGAATCACGGGCGCGGAGCGGGCGCCGTCTCTTA
>NZ_JABBJJ010000446.1 GCF_012933655.1 Pyxidicoccus fallax
GCGGAGGGGGCGGCTGTGGGGGTGGAAGCCATGGTGCTGGACTCCTGGGCGGACGGAGCGGTGGTCGCGCAACCGGCGGAGGAGGCGAGCACGGCCAGGCCCGCGCCGGCGAAGAGGAGCTTACGCATGAGGAGGGGGTCTCCCAACGAAAGGGTGGCTTGTCTGGTAGGGGCGGAGCCTTGCGGCGGCCCGCCGCGAACGTAGGACGGAAATGGCGGCGGCCCAACACGCTCGGCTGCCTCCCTCTTCCCGAGCCGCCGTCCCCGGGGACAGGGGGCGTGTTCGCCATCGCGAAATGCGCAAGGTCCGCCCCCTCACTCGTCCCCCGGGGGAGCACGCGGTGTGTCATTTTCCCGCGCCGAGAACGCCCCGCACATCCCTGGCCGTTCTCCCATCCGATATGCCCGAGACGAGCACCCTGAAGGACCGTATCGAGAACCCGGAGCTGCTGGCGAAGGTCGTCCCCGTCGAGGAGGCGGTGAAGCACGTGGTGGACGGCCACACGCTGGCCATCAGCGGCTTCACCAAGTCAGGAGAGCCGAAGACCTTCCTCCCGGCGCTCGCCTACCACTTCTCCCAGCACGCGCCCCAGGCGCGCATCACCCTGCTGACGGGCGCCTCGCTCTCCGAGGACGTGGAGGGCCCGCTGGCGCCCTACATCCGCAAGCGCGGCCCGTACATGTCCTCGGCGGCCTCGCGCCGGCGCATCCACGCGGGGGAGATGGACTTCACGGACGTCCACCTGTCCGCCTTCGCGCGCAACCTCATGTATGGCTTCTATGGGGACATCGACGTGGCGGTGGTGGAGGTGTCGCGCATCCGTCCCAACGGGAGCGTCATCCTCACCTCGTCGGTGGGCATCAGCGTGGAGGCGCTCACCCGCGCGAAGAAAATCATCCTCGAGGTGAACACCTCGGCGCCGGACTACACGGGCTTCCACGACATCGTCGTGCCCGCCGTCCACCCGCACGTGGGCTGGCCGCTGCCGGTCGTCAATGTGCGAGACCGCATCGGCACCCCGTACGTGGAGTTCGACCTGCGCAAGGTGGTGGCCGTGGTGGAGTCCCGCACGCCGGACTACCCGGTGCCCTTCAAGGCCGCGGACGACACGGACAAGCGCATCGCGAAGAACGTGGTCGACTTCCTGCTCCAGTGCCGCGAGCAGTACCACTGGGGCAAGCGCCTGCCGCCCATCCAGTCCGGCGTGGGCAACGTGGCCAACGCCATCATCGGCCAGCTCTACGACTCGCCGTTCCAGAAGATCCGCTTCTGGACCGAGGTGTTCCAGGACGGAATGCTGCGCTACGTGGAGGACGACGCGAAGTTCGAGTACGCGTCCTCCACGGCGGTGTCCTTCTCCGCCGAGGGGCGTGAGCGCTTCATGCGGTTGTTCGACCGCTGCCGCGACAGGCTGGTGCTGCGGCCCATGTGGCTGTCGAACAGCCCGGAAATCATCTCGCGGCTGTTCGTCATCGCGATGAACACGCCCATCGAGGTGGACATCTACGGGCACGTGAACTCCACGCATATCGACGGCTCGCGCATCGTCAACGGGCTGGGTGGCTCGGGAGACTTCTTCCGCAACGCGTACCTGAGCATCGTCCACACGCCGTCCACGCGCCGGCTGAAGGACGGGCGGACGGTGAGCTGCGTGATGCCGTACGTGCGGCACATCGACCACACCGAGCACGACATCAAGTGCGTCGTCACCGAGCAGGGCTACGCGCTGAACATGGACATCCGCTCGCCGAAGCGGCGGGCGCAGGACATCATCGAGCGGTGCGCACACCCGCACTTCCGGCCGCTCCTGTCGGCGTACCTGGACATGGCGGGCGCGGGCGACGAGCCCCGGGCCACGGACATGCAGGCGCTGAATGCGTGGTGGCGGGACTACGACGAGGCGTGCCGCAACTTCCCGAAGGGCGGGTAGGCTCGTCCGGATGGTGGAGCGCAACGGGCGCGAGGCGTGGCCTCCGGAGATGAGCGAGCAGATGCGCGAGGTGGACCGGCTGCGCAGGAGCGGCCGGTATGCCTCGGCGCTGGCGCTCATCCGCCAGCTCGCGGAGGCGAACCCGCGGCAGGTGCGCCTGCTGAGCGAGCTGGGACAGACGCTCGCGGTCTGGGGCGGTGAGCCGGCGGAGGCGCTGGTGTGGTTCGACCGGGTGCTGGAATTGGCGCCCGGGCACAACACCACGCGGCTGCACCGGGCGCTCGCGCTGGCGCGGGTGGGGCGGCACGCGGAGGCGGTGGCGGACTTCGACGCGCTGGTGGCCGGGGGTTACCGCAAGGCGCTCGTGATTCACATGAAGCGCGCGGAGTCGCTGGAGGCGCTGGGCCGCGTCGAGGAGGCGGAGCGCGACTGGACGCTGGCGCTGGCGGAGGACCCGGCCAACCCATGGCTGCTGCAGCAGCGCGCCGGTGCGCGGGCGCGGCTGGGGAGGCTGGAGGAGGCGGTGCGGGATTTGACGGACGCGCTCGCCACGCAGCACGGGGAGGAGGTGGACCCCGAGCTGCTGTGGGAGCGCGGCAGGCTGCGCGAGCGGCTCGGGGATTCTGGTGGGGCCCGGGCGGACTTCGAAGCGGGGCTGGCGGCGTTCCGCGAAGGCGACCCGCCCGCGCTGCTGGATGCGCTGCGGGCGGGGCTCCGGGCTTCGTGAGCATTCTCGCGTAAAATACCAGGACTGACTGGGAGAGCTGATGCTCGGGCGCCGGTTCTGGTGGTTGTGGCTGTGTGCCGTGCTGGGAGCGTGCGCTTCCACTTCGCCATCCCTGGATGAGGAGGACGTCGCGGAGTACCCGGAGGCCTACACCCGGCTCGCGGAGGGTGCGTGCGTCACGTTCCTCTGTGCCGGGGATGCCTGCGGGCTCTTCCGGTGCGAGGACCTGGAGCCCGGGCGGCTGGTGCGGACGCGGGGCGCCTTCGTCCTCCCGCCGAGTGCGGTCCGGGCACCGCAACGAAACTGGGGCTATCCGTGGCAGGTGGCCGGACAGCCAGAGCCTGTCTTCGTCATCCACTGGTATGGGCGGGAGCTGCTGCCCAGCCAGAAGCGACTGCTGGAGATGGCGCGGGCCCTCGCTTCACAGCCACGGGAGAAGCACCACATCTTCCCGCAGGAACCGGGGTTGAAGTCGTGGTTCGAATCCCGCGGAATCAACATCCACAAAGAAACCATGCTGCTCGACCTGGAAACCCACCACCGCATCCACAAAGGGCCCACTGGCGGTCCCTGGAACCAAGCGTGGCGGAATTTCCAGGAGGCACATCGAGGAGCAACCCAGGAAGAGATGTACCGCTATGCGCGCGAACTCATCATTCGCTTTGACCTGATTGGTCCCATCCTGCCCTACCATCTCCTGGTAGGCCCCTCTCTCGAGTACTGACGCCATGCGGTTCTACAAACTGGACCGTGGAGACATCAATCTCCAGAAAGGCGGATACAATGCCGCCTACAAGTGGAAGCTCCCCGGTGTCTCATGTCCCTTGTGTAAGGCCATCTGGGGCGGAGCGGGCACGAACTATCCGGCCGTGGATCTGTCCGTACTGCCCGAGGCCGGAAAGTATTTGAAAGCCCGCCTGGAGAAGAACTTCGAGGAGTACGAGCGGCTGCGCGACCAGGTCCGACCTCTACTCCCCCCGGATTCTCCACTTGAGCCCGCAGCCGCATTCGGTCCCCTGGTTGGAAAAGCCCGAGGTCCCTTCTCCGCATTCATTCATCAGTACGGGGACATCCTGCTCGTCCAGCCCAACGCCCTGGAGATGCTGCAGCGTGAAGGCCTCAAGGGACTGCGAGGCTGCCGCACGGAGATGCGCTTCAGCCCCAAGGGCGTCCCCGAGCTGCTCGACCTGCACATCGAGCCGCGTGGACTCCTGCACGCAGACTGCATCCCCCGCAGCACGCCCCCACCGTGTCCGAAGTGCGGCCGGCATGGCTTCAGCCTCCCCAAGGAGCCCATTCTCGACGCGGCCTCGCTCCCCTCGGACCTGGACCTCTTCCGCCTGCGCAACTTCGCCACCGTGCTCGTCGTCACCGAGCGATTCAAGAACGCCGTCGAGCGCCTCGCGCTGGACGGCCTGAACTTTCGCGAGCTTCCAGTCCGTTGAGATGCCCACGGCCCGCTCCGGCCGCGGGAGATGGGTGTAGCGGGCGCAAACCTGCGCATGAAAAGGGGGCCCGTGCGGACTTCGAAGCGGGGCTCGCGGCGTTCCGTGAAGGCGACCCGCCCGCGCTGCTGGATGCGCTGCGGGCTTCGTGAGCGTTCTCGCGTAAAGTGCCAGGACTGACTGGGAGAGCTGATGCTCGGTCGCCGGCTCTGGTGGTTGTGGCTGTGTGCCGTGCTGGGAGCGTGCGCTTCCACTTCGCCGTCCCTGGATGAGGAGGACGTCGCGGAGTACCCCGAGGCCTACACCCGGCTCGCGGAGGGTGCGTGCGTCACGTTCCTCTGCGCCGAAGACGCGTGCGGGCTCTTCCGATGCGAGGACCTGGAGCCCGGGCGACTGGTGCGGACGCGGGGCGCCTTCGTCCTCCCACCGAGCGCGGTTCGGTCACCGCAACGATACTGGGGCTATCCGTGGCAGGTGGCTGGGCAGCCGGAGCCTGTCTTCGTCATCCACTGGTATGGGCGGGAGCTGCTGCCCAGCCAGAAGCGACTGCTGGAGATGGCGCGGGCCCTCGCGTCACAGCCACGGGAGAAGCACCACATCTTCCCGCAGGAGCCAAGGTTGAAGTCATGGTTCGAATCCCGCGGAATCAACATCCACAAAGAAACCATGCTGCTCGACCTGGAAACCCACCACCGCATCCACAAAGGGCCCACTGGCGGTCCCTGGAACCGTGCATGGCGGAACTTCCAGGACGCACATGAAGGTGCCACCAGGGAAGAGATGTACCGCTACGCACGCGAACTCATCGTCCGCTTTGACCTGGTTGGTCCCATCCTGCCCTACCACCTCCTGGTAGGTCCCCCTATCGAGTACTGACGCCATGCGGCTCTACAAACTGGACCGTGGAGACATCGATCTCCAGAAGGGCACCTATAGCGCCACGTACAAGTGGACCCTGCCAGGCGTCTCGTGCCCCTTGTGCAAGGCGATCTGGGGCGGAGCGGGCCCGAACTATCCGTCCGTAGACCTGTCCGTTCTTCCGGAGGCCCGGAAGTATCTGAAGGCGCGCCTGGAGGAGAACTTCGAGGAGTATGAGCGGCTGCGCGATCAGGTCCGCGCCCTGCTCTCTCCCGACGACCCACTTCGACCCGGTACCGCATTCGGTCCCCTGGTTGGAAAAGCCCGAGGTCCCTTCTCCGCATTCATTCATCAGTACGGGGACATCCTGCTCGTCCAGCCCAAGGCCCTGGAGATGCTGCAACAAGAAGGCCTCGAGGGACTGCGAGGCTGCCGCACGGAGATGCGCTTCAGCCCCAAGGGTGTCCCCGAGCTGCTCGACCTGCACATCGAGTCACGCGGACTCCTGCACGCCGACTGCATCCCCCGCAGCACGCCCCCACCGTGCCCGAAGTGCGGCCGGCATGGCTTCAGCCTCCCCAAGGAGCCCATCCTCGACGCGGCCTCGCTCCCCGCGGACCTGGACCTCTTCCGCCTGCGCAACTTCGCCACCGTGCTCGTCGTCACCGAGCGCTTCAAGGACGCCGTCGAGCGCCTCGCGCTGGACGGCCTCAACTTTCGCGAGCTTCCAGTCCGTTGAAACGGATGCGCCCCTGAGCGTGAGCGGCGCCGCCGTCGAACCGGCGGCGCGCCATGGGTCCTCAGTGCTCGATGAACATGTCGTAGGAGCCGGTCCCGGTGTTGGCCCACAGCATCGGCGTCCCGTCCTGGCTGAAGGTCGCGATGGAGCCGTAGCCCACGCAGGCCACCGCCGCATCCGACCACGTCCCCTGCTCGAAGCGCGCGGTGTACACCTTCGACTGGTGGCCAACCTCGGCGGGGACGACCATCACCCAGGCGAGGAGCGTCCGGCCGTTCGCGTCGGTCGCGAGCGACAGGTTCAGACTCTTGCCGGTACGGAGCAGCCGCGGCGACGCCCAGGCGCCATTCGCCCAGCGTGAGACGAAGAGCTGGTCCTCATTGAACCTTTCGTTCCAGGCCAGGATGGGTGCGTCATCGGGCCCCAGCACGAGCGCGACCTCGTCGAGGGAAGACACCCGCTCGCCGCCGAGGCTCGCCCCCACGGCCGTCCACGTCCCGTCCTGCCAGACCTGGACGAAGACACGCATGTAGGAGGTGCTCTGGAGCTTCATCGAATAGGCGAGCACCACCCGGTCCCGGGAATCGACCGCGACCACGGGGTTGGCCGCGGGGTTCAGAAAGTCTCCAATGGGAGCGCCCAGCGCCTCCCAGGCCGTGCCCGTCCAGCGACGGACCTGCACCGTGCTGTACTCCTGCCAGGCCACCGTGGGATGGCCCTGGCTGTCCACGGCCATGGACAGCTTCTCCGTGGAGGACCACCCATCCGCGGACGGGAGGAGGGGACCTCCGACCTGCTCCCAGCCCCCGTTCTGCTTCCAGTGGGTGACCCGCACGAACTTTTCGCCCTCGGGGTCACGCTCCAGCGATGCCACCACCGGCCGCTCGTCCCGGGTGAGCGCGAGCGCGACGCCCTGGCCTCCGCTGGGAATCGGGCCCCCGAAGTCCACCCAGCCCGCCTGGGTCCATCGCCGCACCTGGAGCGCCCCCGTCGCGCTGGCGCGGGCAACACTCCACGGCGCGCCAGAGGGCCTGCGCGCGAGCGCGGTCGCCGAGAGAGGAACCGGCTTCCCCGCGCGGGCGAACGGCAGGACCTCCCAGGAGTAGCTCGCCCTCTCCTCGCGGAGCGGATGCCCGGCGTTGTCGGTGATGACGCCGCCGAACAAGCTCACCCGGACTTTCGAAGGCACGCGGAGTGGAGCGCTCGGAACGACCGTCACCCATCGACGGTCCTCGGAGAGCGAGGCGCTGTGGGCCAGGGAACCCGAGTCGTCGCTGAGCGAGACGTGGTTCGGATGGAAGCCCTGGATGGGCTCGGAGAAGGAGAGGACGATGGGCGAGTCCTTGCGGATGCCGTCCATCTCCCTGGGGGACACGAGGGAGACGGACGGAGGGGTGCGGTCGATGAAGACCTGCTTGGTCTCGCTGGAGGCCCACCGCGACCCGATGCGCGCGCGGATGCGGAAGTCGAGCGTGGACTCGGACTCCTGGTCGCAGTTGACCAGGAACTGGTAGGGCGGAGTGATGGCGGAGACACGCGTGCCATTGCGCGTCACCTCGACCTCGTCCGGCGTATCGCCCTGGACGTCACCCTGCAGGAGTCGCGTCCCCGTGGCGCAGTACTCGGCGGGCTCGCCCCGCCACGAAACGGTGAGGTTGAGCGCGGGATTTCCAGGCGGACCTTCGTCCGAACCACAAGCAGCAAGAATGCCTACCAATGGCAATAGCACCACGCCCAGCCGGTCGTTTCGCATCGTTGTCCCCTCCCACGTTGAGAGCCTGGCCTTCTGACCCGAGGCCAGCCAACGACGTGGACGCCCATTGAATATTCAATGGGCGGCGGGCCTACGCCGCCACGTCCGCGTCGGGCGCGCGCCGCACCTTCGCGAGCGCGGCGACCACGACGTCCGGGCCCGCACCAGCCTTGTGCGCGTTCTCACTCAGGTGCCGGCGCCACGCGCGCGCCCCAGGCAGACCCTGGAACAGTCCGAGCATGTGCCGGGTGATGGAGCCCAGCGGCGCACCCTGCGACATGCGCCGCTCGATGTACGGAAGCATCGCCTCCACCACGGCATGGCGCTCGGGTGGGGCCTCCGTCGCGCCGAAGAAGCGGCGGTCCGCGTCGGCCAGCAGGTAGGGGTTCTCGTAAACGGCGCGGCCAATCATCACCCCGTCCACCTGCTTCAGGTGCTCGGCGGCGGCGTCCAGCGTCTTGATGCCGCCGTTGATGCTGATGTCCAGGTGGGGGAACTCGGACTTGAGGCGGTGGACGAGCTCGTAGCGCAGCGGGGGCACGTCCCGGTTCTCCTTCGGGCTGAGCCCCTGCAGCCACGCCTTGCGCGCGTGCACGATGAAGCGCGTGCAGCCGGCGGCGGACACCTTGCGCACGAAGTCCACCAGCGTCGGCCACTCCTCCAGCTCGTCGATGGCGATGCGCGACTTCACCGTCACGGGGATGGAGACGGCCTCGCGCATGGCGCCCACCAGCCGGGCCACGAGGTCGGGCTCGGCCATGAGGCATGCGCCGAAGCGGCCGGACTGGACGCGGTCGCTCGGACAGCCGCAGTTGAGGTTGATTTCGTCGTACCCCCACTCCTCGCCGATGCGGGCCGCGGCAGCGAGCGCCTCGGGCTCCGAGCCTCCGAGCTGGAGCGCCACCGGGTGCTCCGCCGCCTCGTAGCCCAGCAGCCGGTCGCGGTCCCCGTGGAGGACGGCGCCCGTGGTCAGCATCTCCGTGTAGAGCAGCGTGTGACGGCTGATCTGCCGGTGGAAGTACCGGCAGTTCCGGTCCGTCCAGTCCATCATCGGCGCGACACACAGCGGCATGGGGCGGGGCAGCATCATGGAAGAACCCGGGGGAGCGACCGAAGCGTCCCTCGAAGCAGGCCGCCTCCCTGGCAGGAGCATCTACCCGGGTTTGCCGCCCCTGCCCACCCCTGTTTGCCGCCCGGAGGCCCGGAGAGGGAGGAGGCGGACACCGTTGTAGGCTGCGCCCC
>NZ_JABBJJ010000447.1 GCF_012933655.1 Pyxidicoccus fallax
GTGGCGGGCTCCGCGTCCGCGACATGGCGGGGCAGGGTGACGGTGAAGGTGCTGCCCCTGCCGGGCCCCTCGCTGTGCAGCTCGATGCGGCCACCATGGGCCATCACCACGCTGCGCACGAGCGCCAGGCCGATGCCGAGCCCTCCCTCGCTCCGGTCCACCGAGCGCGGCCCCTGCACGAAGGGGTCGAAGATGCGCTCGGCCAGCTCGGGGGCGATGCCCTCGCCATCGTCTTCGACGGCGAGCCGCGCCTCCTCGCCCTGCGACTCCGCGTGGACGCGCAGCCGTCCCCCGGGGGGCGTGTACTTCGCCGCGTTGGTGAGCAGGTTGGAGACCACCTGCGTGAGCCGGTCCGCGTCGCCCCACACCGTCAGCCCCTGGCGCGGCACGGCCACGTCGAGCGCATGCCGGCGCTGCTGGATGAGCGGCATGGAGGACTCCACCGCGCGCGCCACCACGTCCGACAGCTCGACGGGGGCGCGGTGCAGCGACATCTTCCCGCGCACGATGCGCGCCAGGTCGAGCAGGTCATCCACCAGCCGCACCACGTGGCCCAGCTGGCGCCGGATGACCTCGTGCTCGGGCGTCTGGGCCAGCCCCCGCAGGCGCAGCAGCTCCAGCGAGCTGACGATGGGGGCGAGGGGGTTGCGCAGCTCGTGCCCGAGCATGGCGAGGAAGGCGTCCTTGGCCCGGGTGGCGGCGATGGCCTCGGCGCGCGCGGCCTCGGCCGCCTCCAGGTGGGCATCGCGCTCGCGCTCGCGGGCCTCCAGCAGGCGGCCGGAGCGCTCCAGGGCCTCGTTGAGCCGCGCCATCTCGCGCACCTCGGAGGGGCGCACCCGCGCCGTGGCGCCGCGCGCGAGCGCGTCCGCGGCCTCCGTGGCCTCGGAGATGGACTGGCTGATGCGCCGCGAGAGCTTCCAGGCGCCGGCCGCGCTCAGCAGCAGCATGGCGAGTCCGAGCAGCCCTCCGGCCAGCAGCGAGCGGCGCGCGGGCGCGTCCAGCACGCGCCGGGGGCTGACCACGGTGGCCGTCCACCCGGACGCGCTGTGGCTGAAGGCGGCGTAGACCGGCTCGCCCTCCATGGAGTGGTCCGCGTAGACGCCCTCGTGCGCGGCGCGCGTGCGCTCCAGGAAGGACGGCGTCGCCTGCTGGCCCACGAAGCGCTCCGGCTGGCGGGTGCGGGCGGCCACGCGTCCATGCGTGTCCACCAGGGTGCGCGTCCACTCGACGTCGTCCGACACCTGCCGGGCCACCACCTCCGAGAAGGCCTCGGCGGTGACGACGGCGGTGAGCACGTAGCGCAGGTGACCTTCTCGCAGCACCGGGACACGCAGGGGCACGGCGAGCCGCTTCAAGGGGCCCCGGCCCTGGGCGAGGTTTCCCACCGAGGGCCGCAGCGTCTCGCGCACCTGCGCGACGCTCTCCGGCTCGGCGACCTCGGGCAGCGAGGTGCCGAGCGGGAAGTTGGTGTTCATCAGCGGCCGGCCCTCGGGAGACAGGAGGATGAGGGCCAGCCACCCGTGCTGCGTCTTCACCACCCGCGCGCACTCCTCCTGGAAGCGCTGGAGGTCGCCCGCGTCCAGCGAGGGAGAGGAGGACAGCGCCTCCAGCGTGCGCATCGAGCCGCTCAGCTCGCGGTCGAAGGCCTCCGCGAGCGAGCGCGCCGAGGTGAGCACCCGCCGCTCGGCGGCCGCGCGCTCGGCGCGGGCCACGAAGAAGAAGAGGCCACAGGCGAAGGCCACCACCGGTAGCAGCGCGCTCAGCACGAGCCTCAGCAGGTGCCTGCGCAGCGGCGGGGGAGGGCGGAGGCGTGAGGCCATGGGCCGGGCTCGTCGGGACAAGGCGGTACCTGCCTGAGCGATAGCCCGGCGGCCGGAAGCGGACCACCTTACCGGCCACGCCGCAAGCCTGCTCGGCCGCTTCATGCCCAGTGCGGGGAGGTGGGAGCGCATTGGAGTGGACTGTCGGCTCGTCACGCGCCTTGTGTGCCTTGTGTGACGAAGGCCGGGGCCTCCAGACTCCGCGCCGTGAAGACCCGCACCCTGCCCGTACTGACCCTCGTCGCGGCCTCCAACCTGGTGGCGTGTGCCTCGCCACCGCGAAGCCCCGAGGAGCCGCCAGCGGAGGTGGTGGCGCCGGCCCGCCTGTGGCGGCGGAGCGCGGCGGAGCGGGACTTCGAGCGCTTCACCCGCGAGGGAACGACGCTCGCGGCGGATGGCGCGCTGGAACTGGACGCGGCGGCCCCGACGGGCACCGGCGCGCCGGACTTCGGTGGCGAGTACCGCCGCGGCGTGGCCATCTCCGAGACGCAGCTCGTGCCGGGAGGCTTCACCAGCGTGGTGCCGTCCTTCGACGCGCTCACCCCGCCGGGGACGTGGCTCGAGGTGACGCTCGCCGCGCGCATCGAGGGGACGTGGACGCGGGACTACGCGCTGGGCGTGTGGGCCTTCGACAAGCAGCCCGTGGCACGGCACAGCGTGAATGGTCAGCAGGACGCGGACGGGACGGTGTCCACGGACACGCTCAACCTGAAGCGCCGCGCGGACGCGCTGCGGATGAAGGTGTGGCTCTACTCCTCGCGGCCGGATGCGACGCCGCGGGTGCGCGCGCTGGCGGCGGCGGTGAGCGACCGGCGGGGCCCGCCCGATGACGGCACGGCGGAGCGGAGCGCCTGGGGCACGGTGCTGGACGTGCCGGCGTACTCGCAGATGCTCTACCCGGACAAGGGGCCCGTGTGGTGCTCGCCCACGTCCGTCACCATGCTGCTCGACTACTGGAGCCGGAAGCTGGAGCGGCCCGAGCTGCGCGCCACGGTGCCCGAGGCGGCCGACCGCACGTATGACGAGGTCTACGGAGGCACCGGCAACTGGACGTTCAACACCGCCTACGCCTCGGCGATGGGGGGCGGAGCGCTGCATGGCCTCGTGGCGCGGCTGGACGGCTTCGCTCCGGTGGAGCGGCTCGTCGCGGCGGGCCTCCCCGTCAGCATCAGCATCGCCTACGAGGAGGGCGAGCTGCGCGGTTCGCCGCTGCGGCGCCTGGATGGGCACCTCATCGTGGTGAAGGGCTTCACGCCGGAAGGGGACGTGGTGTGCAACGACCCCGCCTTCCCGACGGACGCGGCGGTGGAGGTGACGTATCCGCGCGAGCAGCTGCTGAAGGCGTGGCGTCACTCGCGCGGGGCCACCTACGTGCTCTGGCCGGCGGGCACCTCGCTGCCGGACGGCGTGGTGGGCCTGCTGAGGTGAAGTTCTTCCAAGTCCTGCCGGTCCGCGCCGTGTGATAGCCATGCGGACCCTCACCGGAAGGAGTCCGCCATGTCAGTCGCGTCGCCCCTCGCCGTGCCCGAGCCGTGGGACCTCGTCGCGCCGGAGTACGTGCGCGAGCTGATGCCCGTGTTCGAGACCTTCTCCCGGGATGCGCTCGCGCGCGCGGACGTGGGGCAGGGCACCCGCGTGGTGGATGTCGCGGCGGGGCCCGGGACGCTGGCGCTCCTCGCGGCGGAGCGGGGCGCGCGGGTGACGGCGGTGGACTTCTCGGCCCGGATGATTGGCGCGCTGCGGGAGCACGCGGCGGCGCGGCGGCTCGAAATCGAGTCGCTCGTCGGGGACGGCATGGCGATGGCGCTGCCGGACCGGGCATTCGACGCGGCGTTCTCGATGTTCGGGCTGATGTTCTTCCCGGACCGGGCCCGGGGCTTCCGCGAGCTCCACCGGGTGCTGGTGCCGGCAGGCCGCGCCGTCGTGTCGAGCTGGGTTCCAATGGAGCGCTCCCCGGCGATGAACGTGGTCTACAAGAGCTTCGCGGAGCTGATGACGGCGAACGGAGGCGGGGGCGGGGCGCCACGCGACGGGATGATGCCGCTGTCGGACCCGGAGACTTGCCGGCGGGAGATGGCCGGGGCCGGCTTCGTGGACGTCGCCGTGCACGAAGTCAGTGCCGATGCCCGGTACGCCTCGACGGCCGCGCTGGTGGACGCGATGGCGCGGTCGAGCGCTCCCGTCGTCCTGGCGCGCAAGGCGCTCGGTGAGAAGTGGGGCGGCTTCGAGCGGGCCTTCCTGGAGAAGGTGACGGCGGAGCTGGGCACCGGCCCCCAGGTCTGCACGTTCAACGCGTACCTCACGGTGGGCACGCGGAGGTGAGGACGGATGCCTCGGAGTCCCGCTGAAGCCCTCGCGCTGCTGGCGAGTCTCGGTGCGTCGCCCTGGCTCGTGCGCCATCACGAGCTGGTGCTGGAGGCCGCCGACCTCCTGACACGGCGGCTCGCAGGGGAGCTGAAGGTGTCCTTCGCGCGCGAGGAGGTGCTGCTCGGCGCCGCGCTCCATGACGCCGGCAAGGTGCTGCACCCCAGCGAGATGAGCGAGCCCGGCCACCAGCACGAGCCCGCGGGGCAGGAGCTCCTGCTGTCCAGGGGCGTGCCGCCCTGGCTCGCGCGCATCTGCGTCACCCATGCCGCCTGGCGGCGGGACGACCTGAAGCTGGAGGAGCTGCTCGTCGCGCTCGCGGACACGCTCTGGAAGGGGAGCCGCGTGCCGGAGCTCGAGTCGCGAGTCATGCAACGAATCGCCGAGCTCACGGGACAGCAGGCGTGGCAGGTCTTCGACCGGCTCGATGCCATCTGCGAAGCCGTGGCCGCCGATGGCCCGGAGCGCCTCGAGCGCTCGCGGGTGGGCTCGGATTGAGGGCCTGGAGCCCCCGTTTCCGTTGCATGTGACAACCGCCGCTGCGGGCGCACGGAATGCGCACCCGCGCGGGGCCCCGCGCAGACGGGCTCACCTCGGACGACGTTGAGCCTGGCCGCCTGCTCTCGATACGGTGTCGCATCCATGTATCGTCGGCTCCCGCTCGCCCTGCTCCTGTCTGTCATTGCTTGCGATCCTTCGTCCAAGCCGGGCGTGTCACACCAGGATGGCGGCGGGGCCCGGGTCCAGGGCGCCGCGTCGGTGGAGGAGCGCCCAGGAGCCGCGAGCGTCGCCGGGGCGGGTGTCGCCCCTGTTGCCCGGACCGCGGCCGATGCAGGTGAGCACGCGGCCGGAGCCACTGCTTCGGCCACCTCGGCCGGGGCGCTTCCGAGCCTGTCGTCCGATGGTGGCGCGGACGGGCAGCCCGCCGGCCTCGTCGCCATGGCACGGACCCTCACGGCCGAGGCTCCCTCGGGCCCATCCTCCGACGGAGGCGAGGGCGGACAGGCCTCCGGCCCTGACACCCCGGCGCATGCCGCCTCGGGCGCACTGCTCGCCGCCTGGCAGCGGACCGCCGACACCGCGGGCACGGACGGCGGTACGACCTCCGCCGCTTCTGCTCCCTCGCTCGCGCAGGACGTCGCGGGAGCCCTCCCCCTCGGCCCGAGGACGGCGCTCGTGGTGGCCTCGCTGGTGCCGGACGTGGGCCCGCGAGCCGCCGTGCCCGCGCTCGCCAACGACCCGGCGCTGAGCGCGATGCCCCGGCCCGAGCCTCGGGGTGACGAGGAGGAGGAGACCGGCGCCGCCCCCGTCGAGCAGCTCGTCGTCATCCCGGACCGGAAGAACCCGGGCGCGGAGCTGGTGCTCGGCCCCGACGGCGAGCCGTTGGAGGACACCGGCCTCGTGCTCGACGACGTGGACCCGTCGCTGGACCCCGAGGACTTCGAGCCCGGCGTCGCGGCCGCGGGTGGCGCCGACGCGGGGACGGCGCCGTACGCCATTCCCTACGCGCCGGACGCGGGCTCGCTGCGGGTGCTGCGCTCCATCGCGGTGCGCCAGGAGCCGCGCCGGGACGCGCCGCCGCTGGGCACGGTGGCGCAGGACATGCGCGTGCGCTGGAAGGGCGACACCGCCATGCGCGGGCCGGACTGCGACGCGTGGGTGCAAATCGAGCCGCGCGGCTGGGTCTGCGAGCGCTACCTGGAGCCCAACTTCCGCGAGCCCCGCGTGAGGGACTTGCCGAAGGTGCGCGAGGGCGAGCTGACGCCGGGCACCTACGCCCGCGTGGTGGGCAAGCGCGTGCGAGCATTCCCGAGCCTCGCCCTGGCGAAGGCGCGCAGGAAGGGTGTGTTGCTGAAGGGCTCGGTGACGGTGCAGCTGCGCGGGCAGGTGCGCGTGGGCCGCCGCACCTTCTGGCGAACCACCGACGGCCAGTACCTGGAGGCGAAGGTGCTGCGCGAGTACCGGCCGTCCGCCTTCGAGGGCGTGGGCGAGGAGGTGCTCTCGGAATTGTCGGCGCCCTTCGCCTGGGCGCAGTCGCGCGCGAAGCCCGACGCCGACGTGGCGGTGCGGGTGGCGCCGGACGCGAAGGCGACGTTGGAGACGGTGCTGCCGCCGCGCACGCTGGTGGCGGTGCGCGAGCTGTCCACGGATGGGCACTGGGTGCTCATCTCGGAGAACCACTGGGTGGCGCGCGAGGACCTGCACGTGGCCTGGTACACGCCCGCGCCGCCCGAGGTGGGGCCCGGCGAGCGGTGGCTGGACGTGGACCTGGAGGCGCAGGTGCTGGTGGCCTACGAGGGCGAGCGCCCGGTGTACGCGACGCTCATCTCCTCCGGGAAGCCGGGCACGGACACGCCGGAGGGGCTGTTCCGCATCTGGGTGAAGTTCGCCGAGGCCGACATGACGGGCAACGGCACCGCGGGCAACGACACCTACCGCGTGGCCACGGTGCCGTGGACCATGTTCTTCCAGGACGACTACGCGCTGCACACCGCCTACTGGCACGACCGCTTCGGCGAGCCGATGAGCCACGGCTGCATCAACCTGGCCCCGAAGGACGCGCGCGCCCTCTACACCTGGGCCGCGCCGGAGGTGCCCACCGGCTGGTCCATGGTCCACGCCACGCCGGACGCCCCCGGCTCCTGGGTGCGCATCCGTGGGCAGGTGAAGCCCAAGGTCCCCGAGCGCAAGGTCACCGTCGCCGCCAACGCGAGGCGCGCGCGCTAGAGGCGCCCGCCGTCAGCCCACCACGGACACGGTGACGCGGCGGCGGTGCGGCGACGTGCGGTGCTCCCAGACGTAGACGCCCTGCCACGTTCCCAGGTCCACGTCGCCGTCCTTCACGGGGATGCTCAGCGAGTTCTGCGTGAGCACCGTGCGCACGTGCGCGGGCATGTCGTCGGGCCCTTCCGCGTCGTGCACGAAGAGCGGGTCGCCGTCCTTCACCAGCCGCGCGAAGAAGGACTCCAAATCCCTGCGCACGTCCGGGTCCGCGTTCTCGCACAGCAGCAGGGACGCGCTCGTGTGGTGCAGGAACACGGTGCACAGCCCCTGCCGGGCGCCGCTCTCCGTCACCGCCCGGCGCACCTCGCCGGTGATGTCCGTGAAGCCGCGCCCCCGCGTGGACACCGTGAGCTCCTTCGCGTGGTACATGCCCTCAGCGTCCTCCCAGCCGCGCCACGAGGAACGTGGCCAGCCGCTCCATCTCCTCGGGGGCGATGGTGTGCGGCCCGTCGAAGGGCAGGAAGTCCACCGACAGGCCGGACCCGGTCAGCACGTCGCGCAGGCGCTCGGCGGCGGAGAAGGGCAGCACGTCGTCGTAGCGCCCGTGGGCCTGGAACACCGGCAGCCCCTTGCGGGCGGATGCCTTCTGCCGCCACTCCGGCTCGGACGTCAGCGTGCCGGACAGGATGCACAGGCCGCCGGGCGCCTCCTCCAGCCGCAGCGCCACGTCCGTCGTGACCATGCCGCCCTGGCTGAAGCCGCCCAGGACGATGCGCCCGTAGGGCAGCTTCATGGACGTGGACAGCGCCTCCACCACGCTCATCACCGCCCTCCGCGCGGCCGGCATGCCCGGCGGCACCTCGCGGGCGAAGACATCCCAATCCCGCATCTGCCTGAGCATGACGGCCTCGGGCAGGTGGAACCAGGCGCGCCCGTGGGGCATGCCCCACTCGGCCAGCGTCAGCGGGGCGCCGGGGAACACGAAGCGCACGCGCTCGGCCAGCGCCGCGTCCAGCGACATCAGCTCCGGCGCCAGATACACCAGGTCCGTGGCCGGCGCGCCGAAGCCATGGCAGAGCACCACGGCCAGCTGTGGCGCCTCGCCCTCGGCGAGCGCGTCCACGACGTTGCAGTCCAGCTCCCCCAGGCGCGTGGTGACGCGCCGGGCGGTCCGGCCTCCCATCACTTCCCGCCCGCCGGCGCCGCGTCGCTCATCGTCACCTTCTGGATGACCACCTGCTGCAGCGGCCGGTCCGCCCGGTCGCGCTCCACGTTGGAGATCTTCTCCACCACCTCATAGCCCTGCACCACCTCGCCGAAGATGGTGTGGCGGTTGTTGAGGTAGCCCGGCGAGGACGTGGTGATGAAGAACTGGCTGCCGTTGGTGCCGGGGCCGGCGTTGGCCATGGCCAGCAGGCCCGGCTTGTTGAAGGTGCGGCCGCTCTGGAACTCGTCCTCGAAGCGGTAGCCCGGGTCGCCGCGGCCGGTGCCCGTGGGGTCGCCGCCCTGAATCATGAAGCCCGGAATCACCCGGTGGAAGATGACGCCCTCGTACAGTGGCCGGCCCTGCACCTGCTCGTTGGTGCGAGGGTCCTTCCACGACTTCTCGCCCGTGGCGAGCCCCACGAAGTTGGCCACCGTCTTCGGCGCGTCCTTGGAGAACAGGCGCACGACGATGTCACCCTGGTTCGTGTTCAGGGTGGCGTAGACCTCCTGGCCGGCCTGCACCTTCTTCGTCCACTCCCCCGTGGCGGCCGGGGGC
>NZ_JABBJJ010000448.1 GCF_012933655.1 Pyxidicoccus fallax
GGGCACCACCGCGAGAATCTTGCTGACGAGCCCCGGATCCAGGCGCGACTTGAGGAAGTCGAGCAGCAGCGGGGCCACGAGCGTGGCCTTGCCCGCGTCGATGTTGAAGCGGCCCAGCAGCGAGACGACGGCGGCCACCTCACCGGCATGAGCCGCCGCGCCACCGAGCGCGCCCAGCATGCCGCCCAGGCCGCCTCCGCCACCGCCCTGCTGGCCTCCACCCATCAGGCCACCGAGGCCGCCTCCACCGCCCTGGCCACCCCCCATGAGGCCACCGAGCGCGCCCATCAGCCCGCCACCGCCCGCGTCGGCCTGTGGCGCCGCCGCGCCCGCGGACTGCTGCCACGAGTCCATCTCCGGGATGGAGCGGCCCATCTGGTCGGCGGCGTCCGGGCCGAGCTTCTCCTTCACCGTGCCCTGCACCAGCTTCAGCAGCGAGCCCGCCAATCCCTGCGCCTGCGTACCGTTCACCCCGAGCTGCTGCGAGAGCTGTCCGATGAGGTCCATCCCTGCTCCTTTCGTGTGCCGTGGTCGTACCCGGCCGGAGGGCGTCTTTCTAGCGAGACTCGACTCTGCTCACGTGGGGACCGGTGTGGGAGCGTTCACCATGAACAGGCGCTGGCCCCCGTCCGTGAGCCGTCTCCGCGAAGCGGCCGAGCGTCCTCGTACCGCTGGCGCGGCTGCCTGTCCCTGACACTTTCCGGAGCTCCGATGCCCCACCGCTGCGATGCCGGGAGATGGCGGTGATGAAGGTGGCTGCTCCCTTGCCCACCCACCGGGCGCGCCCAGCGAGCTCCGGGACGGAGTGCGCATCTTCGTGCCGACGGTGCCCGTGCGCGGGGCCTGGAACCCGGAGGCACAAGATGGACGAGGCGACCTCGGTGGACGTCACCCAGAAGGAGCAACCGCCCCCCGACACGTCCAAGGCCTGGGGAGGCATCGACCTGGGCGGGACGAAGATTGAAGCCGTGGTCATCGACGGCGCCGGCACCGTCCTCGGGCGGACCCGGCACCCGACGCCAGGGGAGGGCAGCGTCGACGAGGTGGTGATGGCCATGTACGGCGCCATCGAGGAGGCGGCGCACGCGGCGGGCCTGACGCCCCAGCAGCTCGCGGGCGTGGGCGTGGGAGCCCCCGGCGCGGTGGATGCCAACGCGGGCACGCTGGCGCACGTGAGCAACGTCGGCCGGGGCTGGTCGGAGCCCTATCCCGTGGCCGCCAACCTGGGAGAGCTGACGGGCGGTCGCGTGGCGCTCGGCAACGACGTGCAGGTCGCGGTGGCGGCCGAGTACCGGCTGGGCGCGGGCCGGCCGTACCGCTCGGTGCTGGGCGTGTGGTGGGGCACGGGCGTGGGCGGAGGCCTGGTGCTGGACGGCGTCCCCTGGCGCGGCCGTGGCGCGGCCGGCGAGATTGGCCACGTGGTGGTGAAGCCTGGCGGCGCCCGCTGCGGCTGCGGCCGGCGCGGCTGCATGGAGGCCTACGCGGGCCGAGCCTCCATGGAGCGCAAGGCGCGCAAGGCCGTGGGCCAGGGCGAGAAGACCATCCTCTTCGAGCTGATGGAGAAAAAGGGCCGCCCGCGCCTGACGAGCAGCATCTGGGACAAGGCGCTGCGCGAGGAGGACCCGCTGGCCACCTGGCTCATCGACCGGGCCGTGCGGATGCTCGGCGCGGGCCTGGCCTCCGCCATCAACCTGCTCGACGTGGAGGCCATCGTCCTCGGAGGCGGGCTGGGCACGCGGCTCGGTTCCCGCTACGCCGAGCGCATCCACGAGGCCATGCGCCCCCACATCTTCGTCCCCGGGCGTCAGCCTCCGGTGCTGATGGCGGAGCTGGGCGACCAGGCGGGCGCCATCGGCGCGGCGCTGCTGGCCGCGCCGCCCGCGAAGTAGGCAGCGCGTCGCGCGCTGTACGCCAGCCGTGGTGGCGGCCGGACAGGGGAGCCCCCGGTGCCGGGCTCCGTTTCCCTTCATGGAATCGGGCTGTGTCTGCCATATAGGCTCGCGGTTCCGCTGGGCCTCGCCCGCGCACTTCCCGGAGAAGCTCGCTGTTGGCTCGTCGTTCACTGAATCCCGAGGCGCTCTCCTCCCCGCGGACCCGCTCCGTCTTCTGGCCGTGCGTCGCCGTCATCCTGGCCTCCGCCGGGCTCGTCGCCGCGACGGAGCTGACCATCGCGGCCTTCTCCTCCGCGGGCCTCCAGGGCATCCACGAGCGCAACCTCTGGTCGATGGCCATCAGCGTCGGCGTCATCACCGGCGTGACGGGCCTGCTGTGGACCGCGACGAACCGGCTCGGCGTCGCGCTCGCGTTGGTCGCCTCGGGCCTCGCCTTCACGTCCGCGGTCCACATCCGCAAGCTCCAGCTCATCAACCGGCCGCTCCTGCCGTGGGACTTCCTCGAGTGGCGGCAGGTGACGTCGCTCGCGCCCACGCTCTTCCCCGGCTCCGGCACCGTCCTCGCGATTCTCGGTGGCCTCCTCGTGCTGTCGGCCGTCGTCGCCCTGGTGCGCGCCGTGAGGCGGGGCCGTCCACGCTTCCCGCTGCCGGGACTGGCGCGCGCGGGGCTCGCCGCGGCGTCGCTGGCGTACCTCTTGGCCATCACCTTCTTCCAGCACCTGCCCCTGGTGCCGAAGGCCTTCGTCCGCTTCGGCGTCTTCCACCAGGTGTGGGACCAGCGCTCCAACTTCCAGATCAACGGGCTGCCGCTGATGATGCTCTGGAACTGGGAAGGCCTGCGCCTGGAGCCGGGCGGTGCGTACTCGGCGGAGGCGGTGCGCTCGGCGCTGGGGCGTGACGCGGAGCCGCCCGCGCCCCTGCCCGCCGAGCCCGTGGACGTCATCGTCTTCATGGCCGAGTCCCTCTGGGACCCGACGCAGCTCGGCGTGCGCTTCAGCACGGACCCGCTGCCCTTCCTGCGCGGGCTGTCCGCCACGCACAGCGCGGGCCACCTCATCAGCCCGGCCTTCGGCGGCGGCACGGCCAACGCGGAGTTCGAGCTGCTGACGGGCATGTCGGCCTCGTTCGTGCCGGATGGCTCGTTCCCCTACCAGCACTACGTGCTCAAGCCCGTGGAGGCGCTGCCCTCGCTGTTCCGGAGCGCCGGCTATCGCACGGCCGCCATCCATCCCTTCCATGGCTGGTACTGGAGCCGGGACGTGGTGTACCCGCTGCTCGGCTTCGACACGTTCCAGGCGCTCGTGGACTTCGCGGACGCGAAGCTGGAGGGCCCCTGGGTGTCGGACGAGGCCGTCGTCGACCGCATCCTCCAGCAGCTCTCCGACGAGCGTCAGTCCCAGTTCGTCATGGCCATCACCATGTCCACCCATGGGCCCTACAGCCTCCCGCTCACCGGCGCGGAGGAGGTCCAGGTGCTGAGCGAGATGTCGCCGGACAACAAGCTGCTGCTGACGAACTACGCGCACAAGATTCGCCAGACGGACCGCGCGCTGGAGCGACTGGTGCGCGCATTGGAGAAGCGCCCGCGCAGGACGCTGCTCGTCGTCTTCGGCGACCACCTGCCGATGCTGGGTCCCAACTACTCGCTCTACCGGGAGACGGGCTTCCTGAAGGAGCCGTGGACGGACGCGCAGCGCGAGCGCATGTCCGAGGTGCCGGTGGTGCTCTGGTCGAACTTCGCGCTGCCGAAGCAGGACGTGCACGTCAGCATGGGCATGTTCGCGCCGCGCATCCTCGAGGCGGCGGGGATGAAGCCCCACGGCTTCTTCGCCTTCCTCACGGACCTGGCCCGGGCCGTCCCCGTGGTGAAGAGCGACGTCCTGCGGAGCGCCACGAACGGGTACCTGCCGCTGTCGGAGCGCGACGTCGCGGCCCCCGCGCCGGGCTCCCCGGCCGAGTGGCTGCGCCGCTACCGCCTGCTCACCTACGACCGGCTGGTGGGCGACAGCTTCAGCGTGCTGCCGAGGCGCGAGGCGGCGCCAACGAGCGGGCCCCGGCTGGCAAGCGACGGGAAGTGAGCGGAGTCCCGGCGGCGCTTCGCCCTGGGGAAGCGACGGGAAGTGAGCGGAGTGCCGGCGGCGCTTCGCCCTGGGCAAGCGACGGGAAGTGAGCGGAGTGCCGGCGGCGCTTCGCCCTGGCTTCGCGGCCGGCAACGACCAAGCGGGCGACGACTTCAGTGAGCGCCGGGGTCCTGGGGCGCGGCGGGCTGGAGGCCCGCGAGCCGGCGCGGACCGAAGGGCCACAGCTTCCTCAGCAGCGCGGGCGGCGAGTCCTTGAGCTTCAACGCGGGCTTCTCCACGAAGTGCCAGGACAGCACGGACAGCGCCACCACCACCGGGAAGGACAGCGCCGCGTTCACCCACCACGCCGTGCGCCCGCCCAGCAGCGCGGTGACGGCCTGCTGCACGGGGAAGGCGTAGACGTAGACGCCGTACGAGAAGTCACCCCGGCGCCCGAAGTTCGCCAGCGAGCCCAGCGGCAGGAAGGCGAGGTACAGCACCACGTACGCGCCGAAGAGGCCGGTGCCGATGCGGCCATATCCCAGCCGCGCCATGACGAGCCACGCCGCCGTGCACCCCAGCGCCAGCCACGGGTTCATCCGCACCTTGTCGCGCCACAGGTACAGCGCCGCGCCGGCGCCGAAGTACAGGTACAGCTCCGGCCAGAAGCCCAGCCGCCCGGTGATGAGCGAGGCCACCGCCGCGCCCACCCAGCCGAAGGCCACCATGCCCTTGCGCAAGAGGCCCGTCAGCCCGAGCCCCAGCGTCAGCAGGTAGAAGCCCACCTCGAACATCAGCGTCCACAGCGAGCCGTTGACGGCATGCGAGTACGCATTGCCCTCGAAGACGCCGGGCAGGTGCCACTGGGAGACCACGAGGGTGAAGTTGCGCAGCCAGTACAGGTGCGTGTCCGCGGACGCGAAGTACTCGCCGAGCGGCAGCGTCGTGAAGGCAGGCCCCAGCACCAGCGTCGTCAGCGAGAGCATGACGGCCAGACCCGGGAAGATGCGCAGCACGCGCGCCCAGGTGAAGCGCACCACGTCCGGGGTGTGCTGCCAGCTGCGGGTGATGAGCACGCCGCTGATGACGAGGAACACCGCCACGCACAGCCGGCCCAGCGACATCTGGCCCCGGGTGAAGTCCTCCAGGGGCTCCACGACGCCCTTGCCCTCGCCGAGCGGGAAGGCATGGCTGAGGATGACGCCCGAGGCCGCGGCGAAGCGCAGGAAGTCGAGGTTGTTGCGGCGGCTGTCGAGGCACGCCTGCAGGGTCGGTCGGTCGGAAGAGGGCATGACGGGTCCGGCCAGGGCGGCGGGCGGGCCATTGTCGTTCACGGCGCCATTGCGTCAATAGCGGCCAGGGGGGCGGCCGTCCGCAGGGATGGAGGGAACAAAGAGGTCGCCATTCTTTCGCGCGGTGACCTAGAAGGGCGCTCGCCCATGCGAGTCCTCATTGGCATCCATCACCTGCTGGACCCCAACTTCGGCGCCCCGGGCGTGACGCTCGCGCTGGGCAACGCGCTGATGACGCTCGGCTGCGAGGTGGACTACTTCAGCTTCAACGAGGCGTTCCCCGACATCCGCGAGCCCGGCTCGTCGCACGAGGTGCGCTTCCCGTGGAAGGTCTCCGCGCACCTGCTGCGCGTGGCCAGCCGGTACGACGTGCTGGACATCACCACCGGAGATGCCTGGCCCTGGGCCCGCATGGGACGCCCCGGTGCCCGCGCCCGCCATGCGCTGGTGACGCGCAGCCACGGCCTGGAGCACACCTTCACCGAGCGCCTGCGGGCGGATGCGCGCGCGGGCCACGTGAAGCTGAGCTGGAAGTACCCCCTCTATCGCGGCAGCTTCCGCCTGTGGGAGGTGCGCCAGTCCCTGCTGCTGGCGGACCAGTCGGTGCTCCTCAACACGTCCGATGCCGAGTACGCGCGCGAGCGGCTGGGCGTGCCCGCGGACCGCATCAGCGTCATCGGCCATGGGCTGGACGCGCCCTTCCATGCGCTGCCGCAGCCCCGGCCCTCCGAGCCCGGCGCGCCGCTGCGCGTGGCCTGCGTGGGAAGCTGGCTGCCACTCAAGGGCAACAGCGAGATGGTCGCCGTCGCCACCCGGCTGCACGCGCTCGGCGTCTCCTTCACCCTGAGCCTGTACGGCACGGGCTCGAAGGAGGACGAGGTGCTCGCGGCCTTCCCCGCCGAGGTGCGCCCCCGGCTGCGCGTGGTGCCGCGCTATGTCCGCGTCGAGCTGCCGCGCCACCTCCAGCAGGAAGAGGTGCTCTTCTTCCCCAGCCACTCCGAGGGCTTCGGCATGGCGGTGGTGGAGGCCATGGCCTCCGGGCTGGCGCCGGTGTCCTCCCCTGTGGGTGTCGCCATCCAGGTGGTGCGAGAGGGTGTGACGGGTCGGCTCATCCCCATTGGCGACGTGGAGGCGCAGGTGGGCGCACTGCGCTCGCTCGCCGAGGACCGTGAGCGGCTGCTGGCCATGCGCCGCGCCGCCCAGGCCGAGGTGCAAAGCATGACGTGGCGGGACATCGCCGCTCGCACGCTCTCACTTTACGAGACGCTTCTCCGCAAACGCTGAGAGACGTGGAATCCCTACGCCCGGTGGCCCTATAGGCAGCCGCAGGGTCTTGTCTGTTATCACACAATGGCATTCATTGACGCGCCAGGCCAGGGGCCGTCACCATGGCCAGCGGCTCAACCTGAATGATTACCCTTTTCGTCGCGTTCCTCGTCTCGCTGATGGTGGCCCTGGTGCTCACGCTGCTCGTGCGCAACCGGGCCGTGGCCTGGGGGTGGTTGGACCAGGCCAACTCCAGCCGCAAGGTGCATGTCCGCCCCATTCCGCGGCTGGGCGGCATTGGCATCGTCGGTGGCTTCTTCGCGCCCTTGTGCGCGCTGTTCCTGGTGGACTCGGGGGTGGGCTACCACTTCCGCTCGCACAAGGAGCTGGTGGCGGGGCTGTTCATCGGCGGCGCCGTCATCGCGGCGCTGGGGCTGTATGACGACCTGCGCGGCACGGGTGCGAAGCTGAAGTTCGCGGTGCAGTTCGCGGTGGCGCTGGGGCTGTACGCGATGGGCTTCCGCATCGAGGTCATCGCCAATCCCTTCGGCCCGGAGCTGGTGCTGGGGGCGCTGAGCCTGCCCTTCACGGTGTTCTGGATGGTGGGCGTGGTGAACGCGCTCAACCTCATCGACGGGTTGGATGGGCTGGCGGGTGGGGTGGCGTTCTTCGGCGTGGCCACCAACTTCCTCCTCGCGCTGTCGCGGGGCGACATGCTGCTGTGCCTGCTGATGGCCGCGCTGGCGGGCGCCATCCTCGGGTTCCTGGTGTTCAACTTCAACCCGGCCTCCATCTTCATGGGGGACACGGGGAGCATGTTCCTGGGCTTCGTGCTGGCGGCGGTGGCCATCAAGACGAGCACCAAGAGCGGCACGACGGTGGCCATGCTGGTGCCGGTGATGGCGCTGGGGCTGCCCATCATGGACACGCTGCTGGCCATGGTGCGCCGCTCGATGCTGGGCCGGCCGATGTTCAGCGCGGACAAGGAGCACATCCACCACCGCGTGATGAGCCGGCTGGTGCTCAGCCACCGCGCCACGGTGCTGGTGCTGTACGGGCTGTGCGGACTCTTCACGCTGACGGCGCTGGGGCTGAACTTCGCCAACAGCGCGCAGAGCGCCATGCTGCTGTGTGGCATGGGCGTGGTCATCGTGGTGATGATGCGCAAGCTGGGCTACCTGGACCTGCGCCGCGCGGCGGACGTGCAGCAGGTGCGGCAGCGCAACATCCGGCTGCGCTCGCTGGTGAAGGACGTCACCCGAGCGGTGCGCTCGGCGCCGTCGCTGCAGGACGTGTGGAACGCGCTGCGGCCGCTGGCGGAGGCGCTGGAGCTGTCGCGGCAGGAGCTGCGCTTCCGGCGCGAGTCCGGCGGGCTGACCGAGGGCATCGTCTTCGAGACGCAGCGCCCGGCGGGCTCGGCGGTGCCGTTCGAGGTCAGCATCGACGTGAAGGACGACGATGACGTGCTCGGCTCGCTGCGGCTGGTGTGGCGCGACGGGCGGACGGCCATCAACCGCGATGAGGAGCTGGCGCTCGAGGTGGTGGCGGACGCGGTGGCGGAGCGGGCCGCGCGCCTGCACGCGCACGAGGACGTGGAGCCCGGGCGCATCCTCGCGCTGAGGCGGTGACGTCGGTGGACGCGCGCGCCCTGGGGGCGCTGCTGCGTTCGTGGCCCCGGGCCCCGGAGCATCCCGCTCCCGAGGGCCTGGAGGCCGACGGGCTGGTGCGCGCCGCCGTGCACCATGGCCTGGCGGGTTTCGTGGACCATGCGGTGGACCGGGCCGGGTGGGTGCTGCCTGGCGAGGCGCGGGCGCTGCTGCGGCGCGAGTCGTTGACGGGCGCGGCGCGGGGCATGCGGGTGAAGGCGCTGCTCGTGCGAAGCCTGGAGGCGCTGGCTTCGGTGGGCGTGGTGCCGGTGCTGCTCAAGGGCTACGGGCTGGCGCTGCGGCTGTATCCGGATCCGCTGCAGCGGGCGACGACGGACGTGGACCTGCTGGTGGCGCGTGGCGAGGTGGACGTGGCGGTGCGGGCGCTCACCGGGCTGGGGCTGTCGGTGCGGGCGGCGGACGCGGGACGGCATGGAGAGGAGGACTCGCACCACGTGGAGCTGGCGGGGCCGGCGGGGCTGGTGGAGCTGCACTTCCGCGCGCTGGCGGGG
>NZ_JABBJJ010000449.1 GCF_012933655.1 Pyxidicoccus fallax
GGTCTGGGGCGAGCGGGCTCCCTTGGCTTGGAGCTGCTTGAGCAGCAGGTCGCGCTTTTCAGGGGAGAGGCCGGCCAGACGCTTCAGGATTTCGCTCATGGGGAGTGGCTTCGAAGGGAGAAGAGTCGGTGCTCAGGCAGCCAGGGGGGCGGCGTGCAGCGTGGCCAGGACGCCGTTGCGGGGACGACGGGTGGTTGCGGCCATGGCGATGACCGGGTGTCCTGGCACCAGGCGCCACTGGCAGTGCTGCAGCAATGTGGCGAGCGCCACCGTCAGGAGCGTCACCGTGTAACCGTTGCCAACGCACTGTCGCTGTCCCGCGCCGAAGGGCAGATAGGCGAAGCGATGCCGGCCTTCCTTCTGCTCCGGAAGGAAGCGCTCGGGGAGGAAGCGCTCGGGCTCCGACCAGAACCCGGGATGCCGATGCAGGATGTAGGGGGAGATCAACATCTTGGTCTCCGGGGCCACGAAGTAGCCCCCGAGCTCGTCCTCGTTCAGGGCCCGGCGCATGAAGGCCCAGGCGGGAGGGTGGACGCGGAGCGTCTCTTCCACCATCGCGCGTGTGTAGAGGAGGGACGGGAGGCTCTCGGCCGTGAGCGGTTGTCCTCCCAGCACGGTGGCCAGCTCGCCGCGCGCGCGCTGCTCCACCTCGGGATGGCGCGTCATCTCGTACAGCATCCACGTGAGCGCCACGGCCGTGGACTCGTACCCGCCGATGAAGAGGTTCACCAGCTCGTCACGCAGCTCGGAGTCCGTCATGGCCACGCCCTGCGCGTCCCGGGCCTCCAGCAACATCGTCATGATGTCGTCCTTGCCGGCGGCGGACTGACGGCGCTCGGCAATGAGGCGGTACATGTCGGTGTTGACCTGCTCGATGGCGTGGAGGAAGCGCTTCATCCGCGAGTCCTGTCGGCCGAACAGCCTCCGCACCGCATCCATCAGCGAGTCGCGGGTGCCGTGGAACTCATGCCCGAGGTAGTCCATGCCCTCGCGCAACGAGGTCCGGCTCGCGCGCACGTCCTCCGAGAAGATGGAAGTGCCGAGCATGGTGATGACCAGACCGCGCATCTGCTCCAGCAGCTCCAGCGGCTCACTCGTGGCCGCACGGCGAGCCCATCGCTCGGCGAGCTGCTCGACGTCCCGCACCATCCCCTCCACCATCCGGGCCAGCCGCGGGCGATGGAAGGCGGGCTGCACCATGCGGCGTTGGCGGAGCCAGAAGTCTCCCTTGCTGGCGAACAGACCTCGCCCCAGCAGCGGGTCCGGATGGTCGCCCGCCATGTTCAGGTAGTTGCTGGCCTTGTCCGCCAACACGTACTGCACATGATCCGGGTGTGACAGCAGCCAGGCCGGACCGTGGCGCGTGGGGAAGGTGACGATGTCGCCGTACTGCTGCTGCCACTCGACGAGCTCTTCCAGCGGATCCTTCGCCTTCCCGAGAGCGAACCTCGGCAGCCGGCTCCGCTGGGGCCCGGGAGGAAGGGCGGATGTCCTGGTGGGGGTCATGGTGGTGGGGCCTTACTCCTGGGGATCCGCTTCATCCGTTGAGGAGGATTCGGAGGCGAGCAGCTTCTGCACCTCCTCGTCGTCCAGTCCATCCAGCTGCGCCATCATCGATTCGAGCTCCGCCAGGTCCACCTGCGCCGTGAGCCGCAGGATGTTGAGGGCGAAGCCGGCCACGGTGGGCGTTTCGAAGAAGTCCTGCAGAGAGGTCTCCACGTTGAAGGCGGAACGGATGCGGGTGACGGCCTGGGTGGCCAGCAGCGAGTGGCCGCCCAGCTCGAAGAAGTTATCGTGGATGCCCACCTTCTCGACCTGAAGCACCTCGCTCCAGAGGGCGGCGAGCTTCTGCTCCGTCTCGTTGCGAGGCGCGACGTACTCGACGCCGGCCGAGAGCGCGCTGTCCGGAGCGGGCAGGGCCTTCCTGTCCACCTTGCCGCTGGAGGTGAGGGGGAGCGCCGGGAGCACCACGAAGGCCGCGGGCACCATGTACTCGGGCAGCTTCTCCCCGATGAAGGTACGCAGGGCTCCCGTGTCGGTCGTGCCTTCCTCTCCGGGCACCACGTAGGCCACCAGCTTCGCGCCGTTACCGCCGTCCTCGCGCAGCGAGACGACGGCCTCGCGAACCGAGGGGTGGGAGGCGAGCACGGACTCGATTTCACCCAGCTCGATGCGGAAGCCGCGCAGCTTCACCTGCGAGTCGATGCGGCCGAGGTACTCGAGGGTACCGTCGGCCAGCCAGCGCGCCTTGTCGCCGGTGCGGTAGAGACGTTCTCCGGGCTCGGAGGCGAAGGGGTTGGGGATGAAGCGCTCGGCGGTCAGCTCCGGGCGGCCGAGGTAGCCACGAGCCAGGCCGAGGCCACCGATGAAGAGCTCTCCCGGCACGCCCACCGGCACCGGCCGCAGGTGCGAGTCGAGGACGTAGGTCTGGACGTTGTGGAAGGGCTTACCGATGGAGACGCGCTGGGCGTCGACGTCGGTATTGACGGTGGCGCAGACGGTGGCCTCGGTGGGGCCGTAGGCGTTGACGAAGCGGCGGCCGGGCTGGAAGCGCGCCACCAACTCCGGCGGGCACGCCTCACCCGCGGTGATGAGCGTACGCACCCCTTGCAGCCGCTCGGGCTCCAGCTGCGCGAGCACGGAGGGAGTGAGCTTGAGCGTGGTGATGGAGTGCTGCTGGAGCACCTTGAGGAGGGGCTCGCCGGGCATCAACTCGTCGCGAGAGGCAAGCACGAGGCAGGCGCCGGAGAGCAGGGCGGGGAAGATTTCGGAGACGGAGGCGTCGAAGGCCGAGGAGAAGAACTGGAGCAGGCGGCGGCCGGGCCCCAGGTCCATGAAGGTGAGGGTCTCCCGGGCCGTGTTGCACAGGCCGCGGTGGCGCAGCAGGGTGCCCTTGGGCCTGCCGGTGGAGCCAGAGGTGTAGATGACGTAGGCGAGGTTGTCGGGCAGTACGCGCACGTCTGGGGCGTGCGTGGGCTGACGAGAGATGAGCGAGTCCCACTCGGAGTCGAGCAGGACGAGCAGCTCGTTCTGCACGGGCAGCTCGTCGGCGAGCTTGTCCTGGGTGAGAAGGACGGGAGGCCGCGCATCGCGCAGCATGAAGGACAGGCGCTCGGTGGGGTAGGAGGAGTCGAGCGGCAGCCAGGCACCGCCGGCCTTGAGGACGGCGAGGATGGAGACGACGAGCTCCGGGGAGCGCTCGACGCACAGGCCGACGAGGACCTCGGGCCCGACGCCCAGGGAGCGCAGGTGGTGAGCCAGTTGGTTGGCACGCTCATCGAGCTGACGGTACGTCAGAGTCCGCTCACCCATCTGGAGGGCAGGGGCATCCGGACTGCGAGCCACCTGGGCCTCGAAGAGGTGGTGGGCGCACGTGTCTACCATCTGCGCGCGCGTGTCATTCCACTCTACGAGCACGCGCTGGCGCTCGGCGGTGGTGAGCAGGGGCAGGGAGGACAGGCGCGTGTCGGGTTGGGCGACAGCGGCCTCCAGCAGCACCTGCAGGTGCTCCAGCATCCGGGCCATGGTGCCAGCGTCGAACAGGTCGGTGCTGTAGTCGGCGACGCAGGACAGGCCCTCGGGCATCTCCTGGATGGAGAGCGTCAGGTCGAACTTCGCCGCGCTCGCGCCGCTGTCGGCGCCTCGGAAGGTGAGCCCCGGCACACGCAGCTCGACGGTCGGGGTGTTCTGCAGGACGAGCTTCACCTGGAACAGCGGCGCGTGAGCAAGGCTGCGCTCGGGGTTGAGCACACGCACCAGCTCCTCGAAGGGCACGTCCTGGTGCGCATAGGCGCCGAGTGTCGCCTGACGCGTGCGACCCAACAGCTCGCGGAAGGTGGGGTCTCCCGAGAGGTCGCCACGCATGACGAGCTGGTTGATGAAGAAGCCGATGAGCCCCTCGGTATCCGCGTGGGTCCGGCCGGCGATGTCGGTACCCACGACGACGTCCGTCTGCCCGGAGTAGCGCGACAGCAGGGCCTGGAAGCCTGACAGCAGCGCCATGAAGGACGTGACGCCCTCGCGCTGGCAGAGCGCCTGGAGTGCGTTGGCCAGGGTCGCGGGCATGAGCCGCGAGAGGAGGGCGCCGCGGTAGGACTGCATTGCCGGGCGGGGCCTGTCGGTGGGCAGCTCCAGCAGCTGGGGCGCACCGGTGAGCTGCTGGCGCCAGTACGAGAACTGCGCTTCGAGGGCCTCGCCCTGGAGCCACCCGCGTTGCCAGGAAGCGAAGTCGGCGTACTGCACGGGCAGCTCGGGCAGGGGCGAGGGCTGGCCCTGTGAGAAGGCCCCGTAGAGTGCCACCACTTCGCGCGCCAGCACGCCCATGGACCAGCCATCGGAGACGATGTGGTGCAGGTTGAGCAGCAGCACGTGCTCGGTGTCGGCCAGCTTCAGCAGCAGGGCACGCAGCAGGGGGCCGCGAGCGAGTGAGAAGGGCTTGCGGCACTCAGCCTCGATGAGCCGGCGGGCTTCAGCCTCGCGCTCCTCGGCGGGCAGGGCGCTGAGGTCCACGCGATCCAGGGGCATGGACGCGGGAGGCGCGATGACCTGCAGGGGCTGACCGGCGTCAGAGGGGAAGGAGGTGCGCAGCACTTCGTGACGGCGCACCAGCTCCGTCAGGCTGCGCTCCAGGGCAGCCACGTCCAGCGAGCCCTCCAGGCGCAGCGGCGCGGGCATGTTGTACAGCGCGCTGTCGGGGACGAGCTGGTCGAGGAACCACAGCCGCTGCTGAGCGAAGGACAGCGGCAGCGCGCCCGTCCTTTCCACGGGCCGCAACGGCGGCAGGTGGGGAGCGGCGGTGTCGAGGGTCACGGACTCAACCGCCCGCGCGAGCGCCTCGATGGTGGAGGACTCGAAGAGGGTGGGCAGAGGCAGGTCCACGCCGAGAGAGGCGCGGATACGAGAAGAAATCTGGGTGACCAGCAGCGAGTGGCCGCCCAGCTCGAAGAAGTTGTCGTGGATGCCCACCTTCTCGACCTGAAGCACCTCGCTCCAGAGGGCAGCGAGCTTCCGCTCCGTCTCGTTGCGAGGCGCGACGTACTCGACGCCGGCCGAGAGCGCGCTGTCCGGAGCGGGCAGGGCCTTCCTGTCCACCTTGCCGCTGGAGGTGAGGGGGAGCGCCGGGAGCACCACGAAGGTTGCGGGCACCATGTACTCGGGCAACTTCTGCCCGGCGAAGGAGCGCAGTGCGGCCGCGTCGAGGGACTCGTCTGCCTGAGCGACGAGGTAGGCCACCAGCTTCGCGCCGTTACCGCCGTCCTCGCGCAGCGAGACGACGGCCTCGCGAACCGAGGGGTGGGAGGCGAGCACGGACTCCACTTCGCCCAGCTCGATGCGGAAGCCACGCAGCTTCACCTGCGAGTCGATGCGGCCGAGGTACTCGAGGGTACCGTCGGCCAGCCAGCGCGCCTTGTCGCCGGTGCGGTAGAGACGTTCTCCGGGCTCGGAGGCGAAGGGGTTGGGGATGAAGCGCTCGGCGGTCAGCTCCGGGCGGCCGAGGTAGCCACGAGCCAGGCCGAGGCCACCGATGAAGAGCTCTCCCGGCACGCCCACCGGCACCGGCCGCAGCAAGGCGTCCAGCACGTACGTGCGCACGTTGTGGAAGGGCTTGCCGATGGAGACGCGCTGGGAGTCGACGTCGGTATTGACGGTGGCGCAGACGGTGGCCTCGGTGGGGCCGTAGGCGTTGACGAAGCGGCGACCGGGTTGGAAGCGCGCCACCAACTCCGGCGGGCACGCCTCTCCCGCGGTGATGAGCGTCTGAATGCCCCGCAGGCCCTCGGGCTCCAGCTGCGCGAGCACGGAGGGGGTGAGCTTGAGCGTGGTGATGGAGTGCCGTGAGACGAGCTCGAGCAGGGGCTCGCCAGGCATCAGCTCGTCACGTGAGGCGAGCACGAGGCAGGCGCCAGAGAGCAGGGCGGGGAAGATTTCGGAGACGGAAGCGTCGAAGGCCGAGGAGAAGAACTGGAGCAGGCGGCGACCGGGCCCCAGGTCCATGAAGGTGACGGTCTCCCGGGCCGTGTTGCACAAGCCGCGGTGGCGAAGCAGGGTGCCCTTGGGCCGGCCGGTGGAGCCGGAGGTGTAGATGACGTAGGCGAGGTTGTCGGGCAGTACGCGCACGTCAGGGGCGTGAGTGGGCTGACGGGAGATGAGCGAGTCCCACTCGGAGTCGAGCAGGACGAGCAGCTCGTTCTGCACGGGCAGCTCGTCGGCGAGCTTCTCGTGGGTGAGAAGGACGGGAGGCCGCGCATCGCGCAGCATGAAGGACAGGCGCTCGGTGGGGTAGGAGGAGTCGAGCGGCAGCCAGGCACCGCCGGCCTTGAGGACGGCGAGGATGGAGACGACGAGCTCCGGGGAGCGCTCGACGCACAAGCCGACGAGGACCTCGGGCCCGACGCCCAGGGAGCGCAGGTGCCACGCAAGCTGGTTGGCGCGCTCGTCGAGCTGGCGATAGGTGAGGGACGTCGCGCCCATCTGAAGGGCGGTGGCATCGGGCGTGCGCCGCACCTGGGCCTCGAAGAGGCGGTGGGCGCAGGAGTCCTCGAGCTCCGCGTGCGTGCCGTTCCAGTCGACGAGGAGGCGCTGGCGCTCGGCTTCGGTGAAGAAGGGTAGGGAGGACAGGCGCGTGTCGGGTCGGGCGACGGCGGCCTCCAGCACCACCTGCAGGTGCTCCAGCATTCGGGCCATGGTGCCAGCGTCGAACAGGTCGGTGCTGTAGTCGGCGAGGCAGGACAGGCCTTCGGGGGTCTCCTGGATGGAGAGCGTCAGGTCGAACTTCGCCGCGCCCGTGCTGCCCTCCGTGCCGCGGAAGGTGAGCCCCGGCACGTGCAGCTCCGTGGTGGGCGCGTTCTGGAGAACGAGCTTCACCTGGAAGATGGGCGCGTGCGCGAGGCTGCGCTCGGGGTTGAGCACACGCACCAGCTCCTCGAAGGGCACGTCCTGGTGCGCATAGGCGCCGAGTGTCGCCTGACGCGTGCGGCCCAGCAGCTCGCGGAAGGTGGGGTCTCCCGAGAGGTCGCCGCGCATGACGAGCTGGTTGATGAAGAAGCCGATGAGGCTCTCGGTATCCGCGTGGGTCCGGCCGGCGATGTCGGTACCCACGACGACGTCCGTCTGCCCGGAGTAGCGCGACAGCAGGGCTTGGAAGCCGGCCAGTAGCGCCATGAAGGAGGTGACGCCCTCGCGCTGGCAGAGCACCTGAAGCGCCTGGGAGAGCGCCTGGGGCATGAGCCGCGAGAGGGTGGCGCCGCGGTAGGACTGGGTGGCGGGACGAGGCCTGTCGGTAGGCAACTCCAGCAACTGGGGCGCGCCGGCAAGCTGCTGGCTCCAGTAGGAGAACTGCGCTTCGAGAGCCTCGCCCTGGAGCCACCCACGCTGCCAGGAAGCGAAGTCGGCGTACTGCACGGGCAGCTCGGGCAGGGGCGAAGGCCGACCTTGCGAGAAGGCCTCGTAGAGCGCCACCACCTCGCGCGCCAGCACGCCCATGGACCAGCCATCGGAGATGATGTGGTGCAGGTTGAGCAGCAGCACGTGCTCGGTCTCAGCCAACTTCAGCAGGAGGGCACGCAGCAGGGGGCCGCGAGCGAGTGAGAAGGGCTTGCGGCACTCAGCCTCGATGAGCCGGCGGGCTTCGGCCTCGCGCTCGTCGGCGGGCAGGGCGCTCAGGTCCACGCGCTCCAGAGGCATGGACGCGGGAGGCGAGATGACCTGCAGAGGCTGGCCCGCTTCGGCGGGGAAGGAGGTGCGCAGCACTTCGTGACGGCGCACCAGCTCCGTCAGGCTGCGCTCCAGGGCGGCGACATCCAGCGAGCCCTCCAGGCGCAGCGGCGCGGGCATGTTGTACAGCGCGCTGTCGGGGACGAGCTGGTCGAGGAACCACAGCCGCTGCTGGGCGAAGGACAGTGGCAGCGCGCCCGTCCTGTCGATGGGCTGGAGGGGAGGCAGCTTCACGCCGCCACCCTCACGCGCGAGGGCATCGATGGATGCGGCAAGGGCTTCGAGGGTGGGGGCCTCGAAGAGGGCGCTGATGGGCAGGTCCACGCCGAAGGTGCCGCGGATGCGCGAGATGACCTGGGTGGCCAGCAGCGAATGACCGCCCAGTTCGAAGAAGTTGTCGCGGGCACCGATGCGCGCCAGGCCCAGCAGCTGACCCCACTGCGAGGCCAGGAGCTGCTCGGTGGGCGTGCGAGGAGCGACGTAGGAGTCGCGCTTCTCCAGTACCTGGAGCTCGGGAGACGGCAGTGCCTTCCTGTCGAGCTTGCCGTTGAAGGTGAGGGGCAGGGCCTCCAGGGCGACGAAGGCCGAGGGCACCATGTACTCGGGTAGCTGCTGCTTGAGGGCCTCGCGCAGCGCGCTGGCGTCGGGAGCCTGCGCCCCCGAGGGCGGCACGACGTAGGCCACCAGCCGCTTGTCGCCCGCGACGTCCTCGCGTGCCACCACCACCGCCTGCCGCACCCGCGGGTGCTGCTCCAGCGCCGCTTCGATTTCACCCAGCTCGATGCGGAAGCCGCGCACCTTTACCTGGAAGTCGAGTCGGCCCAGGTACTCCAGCCCCCCGTCGGCCAGCCGCCGCACCTGGTCCCCCGTGCGGTACAGGCGCTCTCCGGGCGTCGAGGCGAAGGGGTCGGGAATGAAGCGCTCGGCCG
>NZ_JABBJJ010000044.1 GCF_012933655.1 Pyxidicoccus fallax
GGGCTCATCCGGCGCAGCGCCGGACAGGCCCGCAGCATCGAGCTGCTGCTGGCCCCGGAACTTCTGCCCGTCCTACGCTGAGCAGGCCCAAAGCCAATCGGTCAGAACCTCTGTGCTGAGGTACTAGGTCCAATATCCATGCGCCGGCACTCGGAGTAGAAGTAGCCGCACTGACGTGACCCGGTACCTCCTCGGGTTGCTGGCCGTCTGGGTGTTTCCCGGCATGAACCCAGAGCCACTTCGCATGGAAAGCCTACCGTTCTTACGTCAGGCCTTCTGCTTGACGTTGGCAGTCCTTGCTTTGGCCAGAGACGTTTACAGCAGAAGCCGTGAGCGCTTCAAACAGCGTCTGACACTGTTGGTCTGAGCACGGTATTGATTGATGCCCCGCAGCACGCCGTGGTTCATCCACGAGACGAGGCCCCCTGTTCCCGGGCGCGGCGCGGGCTTTCATCACACAGGGAACAGGATGCCCATACCCATGCGCCACATCAGCTCATCTTTATCGACACGCTTCTCCATGTTTGTCCTGGTCTCCCTGTCGGCGGGTGCCGTGGCCATGGGCTGCGTCGCGGCGCCCACCGACTCGCACGACGAGCCCCGCGGCTCGACCGATTCCGCGTTGACGGAAGGGCAATGTGAGTACTTCGAGGTCAATGGCAAGGTGCAGATCTGTCACGCCACCGGTTCCGCCAATCATCCTTACACTGTCCTCAGGCTCAGCGAACAGGCGTGCATCGACGGGCACGATGGCCACCCCGGCGACTACGTCACCAGCACCGACCCGAGCTCCCCCCTCTACGACCCCACGTGCCAGGGTCAGGGCTGTCTGCCCAAGAACGCGCCGTGCGGCCCCATGGTGCCCTGCTGCGACGGCCTCACCTGCAGGGAAGGCACCTGCCAGGTCGACCTCTGCACGGGGGTGGTCTGCGCGCCTCTCGACGCGTGCCACACCGCGGGCACCTGTGATCCGTCGACCGGGCTGTGCTCCAATCCTGTGGCTCCCGACGGCACGGCGTGCGACGACAGCGACGCCTGCACCCAGCCGGACACCTGCCAGGGCGGGGTCTGCACCGGCACCCCGGCAGCCGACACGACCAGCAACATGGCCCACCGGTGGACCTTCGACGAGGCCGGCGGCAGCACGGCCCTGGACTCGGCGGGCACGTCGAACGGAACGCTCGGCAGCTCGACGTCGCGGACGGTCAGCTTCGACGGCTCCGGCGCCATCACGCTCACGCCCACCCAGCAGTGCGATCTCAACGCCCACGTCGACTTCGGCCTCGCGCCCGGGCAATTCGGGACGAACGCCTTCACCGTGAGCTATTGGCTGAAGACGACCTTCAACGCCCCCGGCAGCGGAGATCTCATCGGGAACCGGGTGGAGGGGAGCGCAGGCAACTTCCTCTCGGCAAGGCTCAACGGCGGCACCTCGGTAGCGTCGCTCGAGATGTACGAGAACGCGGCAGGCACCAACGGTGCAGGCGTCAACGTCTCTCCATCGCCGCTCAACGACGGCAGCTGGCACCACGTCGCCTATACCCGCAGCGGGACCTCGCTCAAGGTGTACATCGACGGCGTACTGGTCGGCTCCGCCACCAGCGCCGCGCCGACGAACCTCACGGGCGCCAATTCGTTCCGCATCGGCCGCAGGCTACCGACCTGCCTGAGCACCTTCTCCAGCATTCCGGCTTCGTTCGATGATGTCCGGACCTACAGCCGCGAGCTCTCCGCCTGCGACGTCGCCGCGATGACGACGCCCTAGCCACCGGGGCCGCGGTGACGGGCTGGAGCAGAGAGGGCGAGGAGGGCCTCTGACGAGGGGGCCCTCCGAGCTGTGTGTCGGGCCGGTGCGCACGACAACGCAGGAAACATCCACACAAGCCAGAGCTCCTCCGACATTCATTGTTTGCCTTGGTGTGACTGGGTGTCTGGCAAGGCTTTAGACAGTTCCTCACCAGGATGGAGGGGGTATTCCGCCCCCGGCCGGTGATGAAGGATGGAGATTGACGTCATGTCGATTGGAATTGCATTCCGCCGCGGGACGGTGTTGCTCGCGGTTCTGGAGTTGGGGGCGCTGCTCGGCTGTGGCGTCAACGCGGACCTGTCCGAGTCCGCGGAGCCAGACGCGTCGCCCGCCGAGACCCTGCGCGGCAGCGAGGCGGACCTCTATGTGGCCTCCGCGCGATTGTGGCGGCCGATGACCGTGGCCGTGTGCTGGGAGAACCCGGGGCTGTTGGATGGCGTGCAGCGGCAGTGGGTGCGCGACGCGGTGGCTCGTACGTGGGAAGCCCGCTCGGGTGTTCGCTTCACCGGTTGGGGCACCTGTGCGGCGGCGTCCTCGGGCATCCGCATCAACATCAGCGACACGGGCCCGCATGTGAAGGCGCTGGGCAACGGGCTCAACGGCATGGCCCAGGGCATGGTGCTGAACTTCACGTTCAACAACTGGAGCACGTCGTGCCGCAGCCAGCTCCAGTACTGCATCGAAGCCATCGCGGTGCACGAGTTCGGCCACGCCATGGGCTACGCCCACGAGCAGAACCGTCCGGACACGCCGTCCTCCTGTACCGAGCCCCCGCAGGGCTCCTCGGGTGACTTGATCATCGGCCCGTGGGACCTGAGCTCGGTGATGAACTACTGCAATCCGCAGTGGAACGGAAATGGCAACCTGAGCGTCACGGACCAACAGGGAGCGCAGCAGACGTATGGTGTTCCCTGGGATTCGCTGGGGGGGAATCACACCTCGGGGCCCGCGGTGGCCGCGAGAGGCGCGAACCGGCTGGACGTGTTCGCTCGGGGCACGGACAACCAGCTGTGGCAGGCGTACTGGACTGGAGGAACCACGTGGAACTTGTGGTTCCCGCTCGGCGGCAACCTGACGTCGGACCCGGCGGCGGTGAGCCGGGACTCCACCCGCATCGACGTTTTCGCGCGGGGCGCGGACAACTCCATCATGCAGAAGACCTGGAATGGACTCGTGTGGAGTGGCTGGTCATCGCTGGGCGGTAATTTCGCCTCGGGACCCGCGGTGGCCTCGTGGAGCGCGAGCCGGATGGACGTGTTCGTCCGGGGCACGGACAACCAGCTGTGGCAGGCGTACTGGACGGGAACCACGTGGAACGCGTGGTTCCCGCTCGGCGGCAACCTGGCGTCGGACCCGGCGGCGGTGAGCTGGGGGCTCGGCCGCATCGACGTTTTCGCGCGGGGCGCGGACAACTCCATCGTGCAGAAGTACTGGAATGGAACCGCGTGGAGCGGCTGGTCGTCGCTGGGCGGTAACTTCACCTCCTCTCCCGCGGTGGCTTCGCGGGGCGCGAACCTGCTGGACGTGTTCGCCCGGAGCTCGGACAACAGCCTGTGGATGAACAGCTGGAATGGCTCGAGCTGGAGCGGGTGGCAGTGGCTCGGCGGTGAGCTGGCTTCCGCGCCAGATGCCGTGAGCAAGGGGGCGGGCCAGGTGGATCTCTTCTACATCGCCCCGGATGGCTCGATGCGGCACTCCGGGTACAACAACGGGTGGTGAGCGGTTGAGCCGACGTTGAACAGCGCGCGCGCCTCTCCCAGGAAGCTTGCGACGCGGAGCCCGAGTTCATCACGTACGTGCTGGATGTCGATTCCGCTCTAGCCGCGCTCCTCGAGGCGCGCACGAGGGACCCCATCCCGCCCGTACACCGCTCCCATGCCTGCTCCCCGCAACAGGGCGCGCGATTCCCTATGACGAGCAGGTCCGGCGCGCACTCGCTCACGGACCTGCTCGTCGTCGTTCTCGTGGCGCAGGCCACCGCGCCTAGCCTGACGGGAGAGTCAAAGGGGCTGCTCGACAGCCTCTTGCGGGTCGCCACCCTCTTCGCCTGGAGCGTGGCGCTGGGCGCGCGGCGGAGCTGCGGATGCACGGGGGCACGGACGTGAAGGACGTCGCCCGCGCCTACCTCGAGCCGAGCGGGATGATCAGCGTCATCCGCGCGGACCGGAAAGCGCCCGACGCGTCAACGAAGCCGCCCGTCATGGGCTGACGCTCGACGGCGCGGGAGCCGCTGGGGAGGAACGGCCGGGCCTCGCGGCCGAGGCTGGGAACAGACCGCCCCCCCCGCGTGTTGTACGGGGAGGCCCGGCGCGGCGGTCCGCTGCCTGCGGAACACAGGCCTCTTCGACCTGACAGGAGCTTCGACGTGCGCACGTGTCCACCCCTCGCTTCGTTCAGCATCCGCTCGGACGGCCGGGGACCGGGTGCGCCTCGCTCCGTGATGCACAGGGCCGCCGCCTGGCTTGGGACGCTGGCCGCCGCATCTCGCTAGCCGCGAGCCGCGGACGGCCGAACCGCACTGGATGACCCACGTTCGCGTGCGCGGCCCGCCACGCCCGGCCGAGGTCTGCCCGCGCCACGCTCCCATCCCTTTTTCCCACAGGAGGTTTCCATGCCTACGTTCGTTCGCGAAATCATGCTCGATGACGTTGCCGTGCTCGTCCCCCGGACCTCGCTGCGAGAGGCCGCGGCGCGAATGGAGCGCTCGGGCCGGGGGCTCCTCGTCATCGCGGACGCGGAGCGAATCCACGGGCTGGTGACGATGCGCCGGCTCATCCTGGGCGCCGAGGCCGCTGCCCAGGGGCACCTCATTCATGGCGTCGGTGACCTGGTCAGCAAGCGTTTCGTCCTCGCACGCGAGGACGAGCGCCTCACGCAGCTCGCCCCGCGCATGGTGCGTGCTGGCGTCCGTCGCGCCATTGTCATCAGCGAGGACGGGCAGGCTTCCGGCGTCCTCACCACCCTGGAGCTCGCGCGCGCGGAGCGGTGCCGGCAGAAGCGCCTTCGCGCGGTGGACCTCGCGTCCGCGGACTCGTTCCCGGCAAGCGACGCACCCGCTTGGACTGGCACCCTGGCCGGCTGAGCCCGCCCTGCCCTTCAACGACGTTTCCTGGAATCAGCACCCACGAAGAAAGGACGAATCATGAGCCGCAACCCACGAATTCTCGTCAGCCGTTCGGACTTCGACCACCTTCAGCGACTCATCGACCAGCAGGGGGATGGGCGTGACGCGCCCCTCGTCGAGCGTCTCGACCAGGAACTCGCCCGAGCAGAGGTGGTGGAGCTGGTGCCACCCGGCGTCGTGGCGATGAACAGCACCGTGATTTTCGAGGAGGAGGGAGCGCCGGGTACGCGCCGTCAGGTCAAGCTCTGCTACCCGCGGGAGGCGCGCACCGACGAGGGCTGCATCTCCGTCCTCGCGCCCATTGGCAGCGCGTTGCTCGGGCTGTCCGTGGGGCAGAGCATCGATTGGGAGGTCCCGGGGGGCCGCCGCCGGCTGCGCATCCTCGCGGTTCCCGAGCAGCCCCTCCCCTCCGAGCGGCCGGCGGCCTGATGTCCGGGGCATGGTGCGGCGGCGCGGGCAGCCCCGCCCCCGCCGGAGGCACCGGAAGCGGCTCGCCCCTCTCCAACCGTGCGTATTCCGCCCAAGCCGCTCACCCGTTCCGGAGCTCCTCGCGGCAGATGCATGTGCCATCAAAACGCAAATTGTCCGGCGCATGCCCCGAAGCTCCTCCCCGGGAGAGGAGCTATGTCCGGGACTTGCGCTGAGGCGAGCCGGCCCGCTTGCTGCTCGCTCGCGGGGGCTTCGGCTTGCTCTTGCTCTTGCTCTTGCTCTCAAGGTTGAGCGCGACCGCGGCGCGGATGAGCGCCTTCAAGGCCGCCTCATCGATCTTGTCCCCTTCGTGGATGTCGATGGCGCGCCTGACATTCCCGTCGAGACTGGAGTTGAAGAGACCTGAAGGGTCCTCCAACGCCGCTCCCTTGAGGAACGTCATCTTGACGGCGGCCTTGTACGTCTCGCCCGTGCAGACGATGCCGCCGTGGGACCAGACGGGAGTCCCCCACTTCCACTCTTCGACGATTTCAGGGTCTGCCGCGTGGATGAGCTGGCGGACTTTCGCGAGCGTCTTCCCGCGCCAGTCGCCAAGTTCCATGATCTTCTCGTCAATCAATGCAGACGCGGATTCCACCGGAACGGGCTTTTTCATAGACATTCCCAAACGCTTGCACCTGTTTCGCTACGCTCAACGCCCCAGCAACCGGCGGCGCCAGAAGAAGTACGAGAGCCCCCAGAGCACTCCGGTGGCCGCCACCCAGCCCCACGCCTCCGGGCCATCCCCCACCGAGAGGTGGGCGATGAACGCCGAGACGAGGTTGATGGCGAAGCCGGCGTAGGCCCACTCCTTGAGCCGCGCGGGCACCGGCGCGAGCAGCAACAACACGCCGAGGAACTTGGCCCACGAGAGCCCCACCCGGAAGTAATCGGGGAAGCCGAGGTGGGTGAACGCCGCCGCCACCTGCGGCAGGCTCAGCTGCGCGTAGGCGGTGAAGCTCATCTGCAGACAGAAGAGCGCGGTGACGCTCCAATAGACGAGGGTCTTGGCCTTGGGGGTGGCCTGGGCGGCGACGAGGTCCGGCTTCCGCAGGGTCGATTCCATGAGGTTCTTTCTCCCACGCTTCAACGGTTCGGGGTGTTGGACGGCCTACCGGGGGACTCGACGCCGAACTGCCTCGCGTACTCGGCGGTCAATCGCTGCCAGCCTTCGGACTTCATCGCTTCGCCGCCGACGATGCGTCCAATCGACTCGCCCGCGAGGAACCGCTCCAGGACGTCGAAGCAGATGTGCCAGCCCGCGGCGCCCCACGAGATGAAGCCGCGGTGGATGTTGTGCCAGAGCGTGAGGCGCGTGCCGGTTCCGCGCGGCTCGAGTTCCCACCGGAGGTCGTTGCCCCCCCAGGTGTACTCGAGCAGCTTCGGCTCCTCGGCCCGCCTCACGGTGGACTCGGAGACCTGCGGTGTCGGTGTCCCGACCGTCGAGAGCCGCACCGGCCCCGCGCTGGCCAGACTCCGGTTGGCGTCGAACGGCGCCCATTCGGACAGGTGCGCGGGCTCGGTCAGCGCCTGCCACACCCTCGCCGGCGGATGACGGAGGTCCCGGACGAGGACGAGCGTCCACCTCTCGCCGTCCTTCTGGACCTCGGCTCCGGCCGCGGGGCCGGGCACATACTGCTCACGGTTTCTCATCGGTTCCCTTCCCTGCTGCCTGCTCCATGCGGTCGAGATGGCGTTCGAGCGCATCCACGTGGGCCTCCCAGAAGCGCCGGAAGGGCGCGAGCCAGGCGTCGATCTCCATGAGCGGCTCGGGCCGAATCCGATAGACGCGGCGCTGGGCTTCGACGCGCGACTCCACGAAGCCTGCCTCGCGCAGCACGCGCAGGTGCTTGGACACCGAGGTTTGAGGCATCCGCAGCTGGCGCTCGATCTCGCCGACGGATTGTTCCGACGACGCCAGCAGGCTGAGGATGGCCCGCCGGTTCGGCTCCGCGATGATTGCGAACGATGATTCCACGCCCCGTATATGACCCATTGGTCATATGCCCGTCAAGTCATATAACGGGGTCCATGGGAGGGCCCCCCTGCCCTCACCGTGGGCGGCCGGGTGCATCGGCGGCAAACACCGCTCGGTGGCAATTGCCGCTGGATTGACGCACCGCCCAAGGAGTAGCGCGGACCCGGGTCAATTCCTGTGGTTGTTGTTCCAAGCAGGGCTCTGGTTCGTATGGGATAGAGCTTGAACCAAGGTCTGGGACTCCCCGTCTCAGGAGTTCCATCCATGTCTCTCTCCCCGCGTGCTGTCTGGCTTCGTGCCGCCGTGTCCCTGTCCGCCTGTGGCGGGCTGGAGGAATCCCAGCAGCCCTCGCCCGAGGCTGGCGCCGTGGACGAGCAGGCCAGCGCGCTCCTCAACGGCACGTCGAATGGCTGCGGGTTCGCCATCGACAAGTTCAACGTTCCGCTCTCGCCGCCGTACTACAACATCTACCTGCGCCGCTCCGCCTCCGCGACGTGTGCGTATGCCGCGGCCCAGCAGGTGATTGGCGTGTCGTACACCAACCCGCCCATCTCTCTCGCGGCGAACGACCTGGGCGTGGTCACGAGCTACTCGTACAAGTACTCGCCGAGCGGCTCGGCCAACATCCAGTGCATGGTGCGCCAGTATGACCCGGCCACGATGGCGCTCGTGCGCGAGCACAGCATCGTGGTGATGTACGGCGCGGGCAACGTGACCGACTGTCAGGTGTCCATCAACAGCGACGGCACCACGGTGACGGTGCGGGGCACCAAGACGGGCCCGCTGATGGGGTCGTGCTGTTCTCCAGGCCCCGGCGCGATAGCCTGCGACCTCCATGCGTGATGCTCCCTGGGCCGTTCAAGCCGCGGCAGAGCAGTTCTGGAGTGTGTTCGTCGCTCGCGTGGCGCCGCTGCGGCCCGGCTTCGAAGCGTCTCCCAGGAGCATCTTCGACGCCGTGGAGCAGGCACTCCAAGGGGCGGGCTTCGACCTCGCCTTCGACCTCACCGCGGACACGGATTCGACCGTCCTGCTCATCTTCACTCCAGAAGGAGATGCAGAGGCGGCGCGTGTCGTTGACGCACTCGTCGCGCGGGCGCCGGCTCTTCCCGGGTGGCGGGTGTTGGGGCGCAGGCCGCGCGCACGCTCCTGGAGCGATGCGCTGACCCTCGTCGGCACCATCGCCGAGGTGGACCTCGGGGACGCCAGGTTCTGGATGTCCCCGCCTTCGTCCGGCGGCGGCATCCATCTCGCGATGGTCGCGGCGGCACTCGGCGACTTCGAGCCAGAGGGTGCAAGAGCCGTGGCCATGCTGACGCTCCATCACCTGCTCGGTGAGGCATTCGTGATGCAGGCGGTCCGTGAAGTCACGGCCGCCGCCACGGAACAGGACGGCCGCGAGTACATGTCCGCGGAGCAGTTGGTGCGGACGCTCTGTTCTCCCGACGAGGTGTGAGCCTGGGTGCTGCGCGCACGCTGCATCGGCTCTCCCCGAAGGCCCGAGAAGAACTCCCAGGCCCAGGAATCAATCGTCTGACGCAGCGTCCCGGCTCTCCAGGGATGGGGCGGCGGAATCCGGACCCGGAGCGCTGATGGCGCTCCGGTGTGGCCGCGGTGCTCAGGGGTTCGTGAACCCGATGATCTGGTGACCCGCGACGACCCGGACGGTGTTGTCCGGCGGCGTCGGGTTCTTCGTGATCACGGCACGATTGCGCATCAACGCGGTGCGGACGCGGGTGATGGGACTCGCGCCGTGGGCCTGGGCAAGCAGGGCGGAGGCTTCAGCGGGGATGTCCACGAAGCCGCTCTCACCCGGCTCGACGCACGTGAGGACGACCTGCTTCTTCTTCGCCGGTGGAAGCGCATAGGGCGAGAGGCCCGCCGTCGGTCCATCCGTCGTCTGGAGCTGGATGATGGTGAACTCCGCGGCCCCGCAAACTCCTCCCTCACCAGCGCACCCGAGGCGGAAGGTGCGGCCGTCGAGGGGAACATGGTCGAGCTGTGCCGCGGTGGCCAGGTCGGGCGTGAAGGCCCTGCCAATGTCTTCCACCGTCGTCTCCGGGAAGTGGAAGGGGGTGTCGCTACCGGGGGTGATGCGCACACGGACGTGGTCGGAGTCGCGGAGCGGATCTCCAGGGGCCTCGTCCTCGGGAGTCCCTGGCACGGGCCCGGCGCCAGCGAGCACCTGGTAGGTGCCAGCAGCAGGGGCCGGGTCGGTGCCCGGCGCCTTGGCGATGCGTACCTCGGTAGGGCTCGTCACGGCGACGATGGGAAAGCTGCCGCTCGCCCCCGGCACGCCTCGCAGTTGCAGATAGCGGCCCGAATCATCCGGCCCGAACGCCGCGCCGCTGATGGAGACCCGCGCGGTGTTGGGGGGGGCTCCCGTCCCCGCGGCGTGCTCCAGCACGACCTCGCCCTGCCCCGCCGCCGTCGGACAGACGTACCCCGCTCCGTCCTGGAAGACGCAGCCCGGACCCAGGCTCGCGCTCGGCCCCTCGATGGACAGCGTGCCCACGTCACCGGCGGCGCGTGGCGGCGGGTCGGACTCGACGTCATACACCCAGACCTTGCAGCCCGTGAGCTGTCCGGGCTCCTCGTCGTAGTCGGGCGCCCGCGTCGCGGTGCTCAGGTCGACGAGCACCGACAACCCGTGTCCGAGCTGCGGGGCGCCGAGGAGCTTGCGGTCCTGGATGGAGATGGTGCCGGCGTGGGTGGAAGCAGGCGTGCCCGAGTCGGGGGACCCTCCGGGCCCTTCGTCGGGGACGTCCTTGGGACAACCGAACAGCGCCAGCAGGACGACGAGCCCCGGGATTCGTGATGCCGACATGCGACCTCCGCGTTTGCGTGGAAAGTAAGCGGTGATTACATTGGCATGGATAGACGCGGGCCCGGGCCTCGCGCAACAAAATAAGCGTCGCTTACATCCGGCCTCGCGTTGCGAGGCCCGGCGGGGAGACCTATGCTCGCCGCACCATGTCCGCCGAGCGCCGACGGCCCATCGCCAAGAAGCCTGCATCCGCGTACCACCACGGTCGCCTGCGCGAGGCGCTGATTGCCGCCGCGCTCCGGCTCATTGGTGGCGGTGAGGACGTCAACCTCCGAGAGGCGGCGCGGCTCGTGGGGGTGTCACCCGGCGCCCCGTTCCGGCACTTCCGCGACAAGGCCGCGTTGCTCGCGGCCGTGGCCGAGGAGACGATGCGGCGCTTCCGTCACGAGGTCGTCACCGCGCTCGGCGCGGCGCCCTCCGCGCCTTCCTCGCAGATTCACGCGATGGCCGTGGCGTATCTGCGGTTCGCGCTCGGAGAGCCTGCCTACTTCCGGGCGTTCGCGCAGGCAGGTGAGCTCGGGTTCTTCGACAGCGATTTCTTCAAGAAGGAGAACCAGGAGACCCTGGACGCGCTCGATGGCTTGATTGTCGAGGGACAGCAAAGGGGCGAGGTCGCGCCCGGCGATCCCCGAGTCGTGCACCTGGCGGCGCGGGCCTTCGTCTACGGCCTGGGGCGCATGTACGTGGAGGGCCACTTCGCGCGGCTGGGGCTCGGCGGGGAATCTCCGCTCGCGGTGGCCGAGCAGGCGCTGGCTGTCTTCGAGCGGGGGCTCCTGCGCTCCGAGCCTTCCCGCCCGCCTGGAACCTCTCGGCGCTCCGCCAAGGACAAGCTGCCCTGACCTTTCGGGCATGGCGCGGGAAGAAGGCTGCTCAGTCGAAGGAGCGTGCCGGGCGCCAGTCGCGGTCCACCCGCTTCGCGCTCACGCCGCGCTTCTTCAGCGTGGTGACATCGTCCCGCTGGACCGACAGCGTGTCGCCGTCCCACTTCCACTCGACGATGTACTCGCCATCCTCTTGCTGCGGGAGGAGCATGACGCGAACCGTGCCGTCGTCGCTCACCGTGGGGTTGCTCCAGGACCACCGCTCCTCGTCGATGTCGGAGGTGAGGACCCCCCGCTGTTCGATGCGCTTTTCCGTCACGCGCGTCAGCGTCAGGGCCGTCGAGCACCCGCCCATGCGACAGCCGGAGCCCTCGTTGCTGAAGAAGACGTCGGTGCCGTCACTCGCGCGCAGGCGCACGGCGCCCTCCATGAAGCTGGGCGCGTTCGTCGGGTAGTAGCGGACGAGCTTCCACTGGCCGTCCACCTCGGCCAGGAGCACCCGCCGGCCGAACGTACCGCGCGAGATGCCGCTGAACTCGTACCCCTCGCACCCGTCGAGCGCGATGAAGGCTTCCTGCCTGCCGGGTTCGACGAAGGAGCCCTCGGCCACTTCCCCCAGGGACGGCGCGCGTGCATCGTTTCCGATGAAACCGAGCGGACAGCGCGGACAGGACAGCCACTCATGCCCCGACACCTCGGAGCGGTTGAAGACGGGCTCCACGCCGCACACGAGGCGCATCCACTCCCAGCGCGTGTCATCCTCCGTGACCCGGGCGGGGAAGCCGGTGCCCACGTCCTCCTCGGGGACATCCGTGCCTGCGTCCTCCTCCGAAGCGGCGGTGCCCGAGCTGCCCGCGTCCAGCTCGGAACATGAGGACGCGAGGCCCCGGCGGCATGCCGTCACCGCGTACGCCTTCGCGACCTCCGCGTCTCCCTGCGCGGCGAGCCGCCGTGCCTCGGTGTCGCACGCTTGCGCATCCCCCAGCTCGCACGCGGCGGAGCAGTCCCCCAGCTCACAGGCACGCTTCGCGAGCGCCGCCTGCTTCACGCCCTTGAACCAGCCCCGTCGCCCCAGACGTATGAGCGTCAGACAGGCCACGGGTTCGTCGCCCTCGCAGGCTTTCTCCTCGAGCGACTGGGCCTGCTTGAAGTCGCGTTTCTCCTGCGCCAGGTAGGACTGCGCGACGAAGTGGCACGTCCGCGTCGCGCCCTTGTCGCAGGCCGAGCGGCAGCTGTCCGTATCGAGGCCCTTCGTCTTCGAGCACACGAGCTCGCACCCACGGGAGTCCCCGGCGCCGCACGCGCTCCGAAGCGCATCGAACGCGCGGCCGTACTCCTCTTTGTCCGCCATGGGGGCGTCGTCGAGCTTCCCCTGGAGCCCATCGATGACTCGCAAGGCCTGCTCCACACACGAGGCCTGCCGGCCGAGCTCGCATGCCTTCTTGTCGAGTTCCTGTGCGCGCTTCACCTCCGCGGGTGTCCGCGCGAGGACGGAGGCCGCCGCCGCGCACGCGTCCGCCACCTGGCCATCGCACGCGCGCAGCCACGGCTTCATCGCCTCGGCCTCGTTCTTCTCCGTCCCGACTCCCTCGGCGAGAAGCCGTCCCTGGCGCAGGCAGCTCGTGAGGACGCCCTTGTCACAGGCGCGCGTGTAGAGCCGCAACGCCTCCGCGGGCTGCTTCTCGGCCTCGGCCCGTTGCGCCTTCGTATCCAGCGTGGGGCCGCTGTCGAAGGCCTCGCAGCCCGACAGGACGAAGAGAACCACCAGCGAGAGAAGCCATGCTCCCCAACCCCCACGGACTCCGAACCGGGCACCCATCAGGCCATCTAACGGCGTGCTCCGGGGGCGCACAAGGAGGGGGTCATTCCCGATACAGGGTGCGCCGCAGGAAGCCGAGCGCCCGCCCCCAGGCGTCGTTCCAGTCCTCTGCCCGCATGTAGTGGTCCGACTCCGGGTACTCGTAGTGTCCCACGTGCGAGCCCAGCCGGGGGAACTCCCTCCAGAGCCGCTGCGCGAAGTCCCGGGCCTGATGCGCGGGGACGAGCGGGTCCTTCCCCGCGTTCAGCAGGAGCAGCGGGTGGCGCGCGCAGTCCCGGGGACGGTGGACGGGCGCGTCCTGCATCAGCCAGCGCAGTTCGTCGGTGACATGGCCATCCCGGGGTGTCCAATCCGGCGAGCCGAGGATGGACACCGTCGCCTGGACGCGGGAGTCATGGGCCGCGACGGCCAGCGCCGTGTACGCGCCGAACGACACGCCCGCGAGGCCAATGGGCCAGTGTCCCTCCCCCACCACATGGTCGATGACGCGTGAGACCTCGGGGACGGCCTCGCGGATGAAGTAGAGCAGGCGTGCGTGGTAGTCGGTCGGGCCGAGCGAGGGCATCCCGTCGAGCCAGCCGTCGCGCCGGGCGCCATGGTGCGGGGCGTCCATGCCGACGGCGGCCATGCCCCACGTCGCGAGCGCATCCAGCTCGAAGCGCTGCGCGTCGGCATTCGAGAACAGCCCATGCAGCACGATGACGGCGGGGCCGGGCCGGGGCTCGTAGTGCACCTTGAGGACGGGGATGTGACCATCCACGCGGAAGCGGTGTGCGTCGGGCATGGGACGAGTCTGCCCTTCTCCGGTGCGGTCTGGGGAGCCCCGCGCTCGCCAGATGTCTCCGGTGGAGCACGAACACCCCATCATCGCACTGGTGTGGCTTGGGCAATGCAGTTGCGAATGTGGCCGGCTCCTGAAGCGGAAACAGCCCCTCCGTGTTGTCACGGCAGACGCCTGTGGGGCACGTGGGCCACACGATGTGGGGTTGGCTCCTCGTATATCCGGGGCGCATGGCGCGCCCATGCGCCACGCTTCCAGGTGGGTTCGCCCAAGCACTCCCATGGCACATGGCTTGCGAGGCGACCGTGGATGCCCTCGGGCCGCACGACGCGGGCAGCGATTCGCAGCAGTTCTCGCGAGGAGTGGCGCATGACCGCAGTCAGTCTTGGCCGACGTTCATCATCTTGGGTTCTCATCCTGGCACTCTCCATCTCGGGAGTGCTCCCTGGCTGCGGCTCGTCGGAGAAGGACCCGCCCGAAGAGACTCCTTCGCCCGACGCGGGAAGTCCTTCGCCCGACGCGGGAAGTCCTCCTCCCGACGGAGGGCACCCTCCTCTTGACGGAGGAACTCCGCCAACCGACGGCGGGAATCCGCTGCCTGACGGGGGGACTCCGCCAACCGACGGTGGAATTCCTCCACCACCGCCCCCTGCATTCACCTGGGGCAACGGCACGGAGACCGGCACGCTCGTGGGCAACGTGTGGACTCCCGGGCGTGACGCGGAGGGGCTGGTGAACGCGGCGTCGTGGGAGCTCGTCCCCAAGGGGCGGTGGATCGAAGTCGCGGGCACGCCGCTCACGTCGCTCGACGCGGCGGTCAAGGCGGCGCTGCCTGGCTTCCGGGACCTCGGCTCCGGTGGGATTGCCGCGGTCATCAACGCCTACTCCGGCGTGGCGGTCGACGCGCCTCGTGCGCGTTGGTGGGCCTTCGGTGGCGGGCATGCCGACAGCTCCAACAACGGCCTCTACCGCTTCGACATGGCGAAGATGCGCTGGAGCATCGAGCAGCTCCCCGACAACTCGGCGAACTGGACGGGCGTCACCTATGGAATCACGTACAGCTTCTACCCACCCGCCGATGCGTACGCGAAGGCCCACCCGGACAGCGACGTCTTCAATGACGAGTTCTTCGACCCGGACCGGCCCGCCGCGTCGACCGGAAACCCGGTGGCCCGCCACACGTACAACGGGCTCGTCTACAACCCGGACCTCCAGGAGGTGGCCTTTGGTGTCCGGCGCATGTGGCGCTACAGCCTGACCACGCGCACCTGGAAGCGCCACAATCCCTTCAACACTCCGGGAGCCTCCTACAACGGAGCCACCGGATACGGTGGCTCGCAGGGCTGGACGTTCTGGGACGAGGTGAAGCACCGCTACCTCTTCGGCCCCACGGAGAACTACAACTATTCGCGCTGGTGGTCCTTCGACACCGACGACCAGTCCTGGAACTGGGAGACCATCACTCCCCCCGCCTGGCATTTCGCCCAGATGGTCAGGGTCGGTCGGACGCTGGTGAGCTTCCCCTACCCGGAGGCCGAGCACGGATCCTTCCCAACCTTCCCTCCGAGGCTCATCACGTACGACATGGACACGGCGAAGTGGGGGGACCTGAAGCTGAAGCACGACCTCGAGGTCTCTCGCATCTACACCGATTACTTCGAGGGAATGATCTTCACGTATGTGCCACCGCTCAACCGCTACATCGCCGCGTTTCCGTATGACCGCGACGGGGACGGGCGGCGCGAGTACCGGACCTTCGAAGTGGACCCGGTGAAGCTCGAACTCCGCGAGGCGCCGCAATGGGAGGCTGGCGCCTTCGGCGGGTGGCACGAGCTCGTCAAGAACCGCTTCTTCTACCTCGCGACGCACGACGCCCTCGTCTACGTGCGCAAGGGCGAGGAGAACCTGCGCGTCTTCCGGCTCCCCTGAGCCAGCACCGCGTTCGCCAATGCCAGCATTCGGGGGCGCGGAAGGAGGGCGAGCAAGGAGGTGAACGAGGTACTCGGAGAGTGCGAGGTCATGCGGCGCCCCGTCAGGTTTACAGGACGGGCGACGTCCTCCATCGTTGGCTCTGGAGTGGCGAGGCGCATGACTGCATCAACAATCACCGATATCCCTGATTTGTCGCTTCCTTTCCGCAGCGGTGATGCAGCGCGTGTGTGGAACTACTGGTTCTCCCACCGCGACCTCTCGCGTTCCGCCCACGCGGTCCACAACCCCTTCGCCGACGACTACAAGCTGAACCAGCGGCTCTGGTTCCATGCGGGACCGGAGCTGGACGCTGAACTCCGGACCCTGTTCGAGCCGCTCGTCCAGCAGGCCGCCCGGGGCGAGCTCGATGGCTGGCGTGACACGCCCCGGGAGTGCCTGGCGCTGGTGCTGCTCCTCGACCAGCTCCCGCGCAACATGTACCGGGGCACGGCCGCGGCCTTCGCGCACGACGCGCGCGCGCTCGCGCTGGCGCACGAGGCGCTGGAGCGCGGGTTCCATCGCCACCTCTCGCCCGCGGAGTCCCTCTTCTTCTTCCTCGCGCTGACGCACTCCGAGCACCTCCCGGACGTCCGCCGGGCGCTCGAGGGCATCACCGAGCTCGGCACCCGCTGCTCGCGCTCCCAGCAGCGGACCGCTCGGGGCTGGTGCGTCGGGACGCAGAAGCACATCGACGTGCTGGAGCGCTTCGGCCGCTATCCCCACCGCAACCAGGCGCTGGGACGCACCAGCACGCCGGAGGAGGAAGCCTTCCTCGCCCGGCCCGAGTTCACCGCGCTCTTCATGCGCTCCCAGCAGCCGCGGACCCAGCCCGAGGCGGCCTCTGCACAGCCTTGCGCCGAGCAGGCGCGCGCCGCGCCCGGCCCTCGTCGGCCGAAGCTGAAGATCCTCGCGCTCCACGGGTTCCGGCAGAACGGCGAGGTCTTCCGGGCCCGCACGCGGAAGCTGCGGCACGCGCTGGAGGACATCGCCGAGTTCACCTTCGTCACCTCGCCGCACGTCTATTCGCCTCAAGGAGAGACGCGCGCCGCCACGCTCGCCGCCTTCGGAACGATTCCCGAGTACCCCACGCAGCGGGTGTGGTGGATGTCCTCCGAGGACAACAGCGTGTACGAGGGGTTCGACGCCTCGGTGGCCTATCTGGAGACTGTCTTCCGCGAGCAGGGGCCCTTCGACGGTGTCGTGGGGTTTGCCCAGGGCGGCACGCTCGCGGCCGTGCTCGCGGCCATGCAGCCGCATCCGACCCTCTCCATCCGCTTCGCCATCTGCATCTCGGCGTTCCCCTCGCGGGCCCGGGCGCACGCGAAGTACGTGCAGCCGCGGAGCATCCAGGTGCCCGCGCTCCACGTGGTCGGCACCCGGGACATCCTCGTCACCCCGGACCGCTCGCTCCAGCTGTTCGAGACCTTCGACCCATCGGCGGCGACGCTGTTGAAGCACCCCGGAGGCCACTTCGTTCCCAGCGCGTGGCCCTATCCGGACATCCATGCCTTCGTGGAGCGGTTCGTCCGCCACGACACCGTCCCCGTCGAGACGCCATCCGTGGCCGCATCGCCGTCCGTCTCCGAGCCGGAGCCGGAGCCGGACGACGGTGGCCCGCTGCTCGGCCACGCGCGCGAGGCCCTGGCCGCCGCGTCACGGTCGCCGCGCTCGCCCATCGACGTGCCGCTCGTGCAGAACCTCCTGCACGAGATGGCCACCCAGGGCCGCTGGCGCGAGCTGCGGCAACTGGCGGTGCACGCGCATGAGCTGCGGCGCGAAGAGGATGAGGCCCATCCAGAGACATCCGACCTCGTCGTCGTCCACGAGGAGATCGTCGAGCTGTTCGCGCGGCAGCTGACCGCGGACCTCGCGGTGGCCGCGAACATCCTCCGCACGCGGCCGGGCGCGGGTCCGTCGGAGCGCGAAGCGCAGTGGCTGCGGTTGTTCGAGTCCCATGGCGTGCTCCAGGCGAATGGCGCCACGGGCTCCGGGCACTGGCCGTCGCTGTGCGCCCGCGAGGCACCCCGCGTGAACAACCACGCCGACAAACGCTGCCGGCTGGCCAAGGACATCGCCGCGGAGATGTTCCGCCAGGAGGCCATGCTGGCCTTCATCGACCAGGTCGAGCGTGAGCGCCTCGCCCGCGGCGATGCCAGCGTCCCTCCGTCGCGAGTGGAGGACAATCCCGCGCGTCGGCGCCGGCTGCAGCCGTATGACCAGGAGACGTTCGCCCGGCGCCTGTCGTATCAGCGCTACCGGCAGGTGCTGTCGTTGATTGCGGAGGTCCTCGCCACCATGGACCCGGGCCGCACCCGGGAGCAGCTGCACGAGCTGCGGTCGAGCCGCGAGTACTCGCCCCAGCACATCATCGCCGGGCGCACCCTGCCCCTCTCCCAGGCGGTCATCGAGCCCGAGCCCGAGCCCGTCGTCCCCTGCTCTCTCGTGGAGCTCGGCCCGCTGCTCACCCACCTGCGGGAGAACCTCGGCGTCCATCAGCAGACCGCGTTCAGCAAGGGCACCCTGACGACCGACGGGCGACTCGACCTGTGCAAACAGGTCGTCGGTCCTGGCGGCATCCGTCCCCTGCTGGAGGCGATGCGCTCCACGCGGCACGTCAAGCGCCTGCTGCTCGGCAACAACATCGTCGGTGACGGAGGCGCGGCGGCCATCGCCGAGTTCCTGCGCGAGCGCGAGGACTCGCCGCTGGACTGCTGGTACATCGCCGGAAACCACATCGGGCCCGAGGGGATTTCGCACGTGTGCGACGCCCTCATGGAGGACACCAAGGTCACGTCGCTGTGGCTCAAGCGCAACCCGCTCAAGGCCGCCGGCATGCGGCCGCTGGCCGAGCTGCTGCGCCGCAACCGCACCCTCGCCGTGCTCGACCTGGTCAACTGCGGCCTGCTCGACGAGGGGCTCGAGGTCCTGCTCGGCGCGTTGATGGGGCCGGGGGCGAACAAGACGCTCAAGCACCTGTACCTCGGCACCAACGGAATCACGGCGGCCTCCGCGCCCCTGATTGCCCGGTTCCTGCGAGAGGACTGCGCGCTCGAGTCGTTCTATCTCTCGTGCAACCGCCTCGGCGACGAGGGCGTCGCGCTGATTGCCGAGGGCCTCGCGGCCAACCGCTCCATCACCCGCGTGTCGCTGGCGTCCAATCGCGTGGGCCCGCAGGGGGCCACGGCGCTGGCGGAGGCGCTGGCCGGGCATCCGTCGATTGCCCTGCTCGACCTCGGCTTCACCAAGGCGACGGCGGCCGTGGGGGAGCTGGGCAACTTCATCGGTGATGAAGGGGCGCGGGCGCTCGCGCGGATGCTCAAGGGCAATACGACGCTTCGCTCACTCGACCTGCTGCACAACTTCATCTCGCAGCTTGGCGTCAATCACCTGCGTGACGCGCTCACCGTCAACAGCACGCTCGTCACGCTGCAATTGACGCAGTTCGGCCGCGTGCACAACGAGCCGGGCAAGGAGGAGATTCGCGCCGCGCTGGAGCGCAACCGTCAGCGCATCCCGCTCGACCAGCGGGAGCACGTCGCGAAGCTCGACCTGCCCGACCACATCAAGGAAATCTACAGCGTCTACCGCACGCACTCGTGAGCATGGGCGTGGGCACCAGGCGTCAGGGATAGTGGATGCGGGCGCGGATGGCGCGGTGGCCGGAGTAGTGGAGCGCCCCGTTGTCCTCGCCGGTGAACTGGCGGGCGGCGGCGTCCCCCTCGTCATAGGAGACGGTGTGGCCCGTGGATGAGCTGGCCGCCGCGTTGAAGAAGAGGAAGTCGATGCGGGCTCCGTCCGCGGGGCCGACCGTGCCGTTGTTGTCCAGGCAGGCGCGGCCCCCCCCGCAGGCCTCGTAGATGGGGTCGTTCCAGCGGTAGGTCGTGGCGCCCGAAATCCGGCTGTTGGCCTGTCTGTACCACTGCTTGAAGTCGCCACTGGCGGCGCGGTCCGACTCGTTGGAGTCCACGCCCCAGATGATGAGGTCGGCGGTGCCGGTGCCCCGCACCTTCGCGTCCGTGCGTGCGATGTTCGCCTCCGCGCACCCGGGGTCCGAGCTCGGACCTTCCTGATTGGTGGGCCAGTGCGACGAGCCGAGGATGACCTTCTTGTGGGTGATGAGGTCCGTGAAGGCCATCCGCACGCCGATGGAGCGCGACTGGTTGTTCATCACGCACGAGCCATTGGCGCCCTTGAAGACCTGCCAGGTGTCTCTCGTCCCGGTGATGGGCTGCAGGCGGCCCGTACGGTAGATGATGGCGTTGGTCTGGTAGAACTTCGGCGGACCGCAGGGGCTGGCCTGAGGCTCCGGGTTCGCCTCGGCGATGACGAAGTCATACAGCCCGGGCAGGTTCTCCTGCATGAACTGCGCGAGGTTGGCGGCCTGCCCGGCGCCGCTCATCTGGTGGACGATGAGGACGTCCGGCGAGTACGTCTGGTCCTTCATGTAATAGATGAGGTCCTTCCAGTCCCCCGCGCACGGCGCCTCCTCGGCGGTGGGCAGGTTCTCGTAGTTCACGTTGTAGACCACGAGGAAGCCCGGGTTGGTGTTCACCGAGACGCCCTGGGAAAGCGTGTCCAGCGCGCCGGGCTCCGGCGGGTCCTGCAACGCCGTCTCTCCGCAGCCGAACAGAAAGACGGAGGCCAGCACCGGCACCGCGACTCTGGGATTCATGAGGACCTTGGGGGGGCGAGGGGTTGAGGAATCCAGGCTCCACCCTGCAAGAGGGTCCCGGCAGGGCGGCCGTCTTGAAAATTCGTCGTCGAGCTGACCGGCGAAGCCATTCCAATAGCGCCATATCCTTGCAAGTTGATTGCAAAGGGAGGCCGTTAGCGGATGCCTCTCGGTGCCGTCATTCGCAACCTTCTCGGGAAAAGGAGCAAATTCCTGGGACGGTTCTGCCCCTCCTCTCTCTAGTCGAGAGAGACCTGTTTTTTGGAAGGGGGCACTCCTATGGGCGGTGTCGCACCCGCCGGTGGTGGTTCTGGCGCTTCGAGCATCAACGCAGCGGAGGCCGCGAGGCGCGCGGAGGAAGCGCGTCAACGGGCCGAGGCCGCGCGTCGGGCAGCGGAGGAGGCGCGCCGGGCGGCGGAAGAGGCACGCCGGGCCGCCGAGGCCGCGCGGAGGGCCGCCGAGGCCGCGCGCCAGCAGCAGGCCGCCGCGCAGAAGGCCGCCGCGGATGCGCAGAAGGCCGCGAAGGCACCGGGCCAGACGCCCGAGGGCGCGAAGCGGACGAAGGCCGCGGCGGACGCGGCGGAGGCGGCCCACACGAAGGCGAAGGACACGCTGGCCTCCGCCAACAAGGCGCTCCAGGCAGCCGAGGAGAAGGTGGCCCTGACGGCGAAGAAGGCCGAGGAGGCCATGGGCAAGGCGAACACGCTCGCCACCCAGGAGAAGAAGACGCCGCCCTTCACGCAGAAGGACATCGACAGCGTCAAGCCGAAGAAGAACGAGCTCGTCTCCGCCTTCGACGGCACCAGCCGCCAGGCGGAGCTGGAGAAGCTGCTGGGCACCACGGCGCCACCCAAGGTGAAGCCCGTGGAGGGCGACACGCCGCCCGGGGCGCTCGACGCGCTCGACGCCGGGGACCTCCAGGCGGCCCGCAAGCTGCCCGACGGGCAGACGTATACCGACCCGTCCTCCGGCGCGAAGTACCAGGTGAAGAAGGACGCGAAGACGGGCGACACGGTGCTGTCGGACCCGAAGAGCGGCAACACCGTCACCGTCAAGCCGGACGGCAGCTACACCTCCTCGGTGAAGTCCCAGGAGAAGACGAAGGCGGGCGGCACCGTCGACTCGACGTGGACGAAGACGGTGGACGCCCAGGGCCGGCCCACCAGCCTCCAGTCCCAGAAGAGCTCCACGGAGCAGCGCACGGATACGGGCGCCACCACCTCCTCCACCACCACCTCCTACGACGCCACGAAGTCCCCTCCCCTGCTGAAGTCGCGCACGGAGGAGGTGCGCATGGAGCGGCCCCCGCCCGAGCTGGCGCGGCGGCCCGGCACGCCGCAGGGCCCGGCGACGGTGAGGTCCGAGACGCAGTACAACGCGCAGGGCATCCCGACGAAGAAGGTCCAGACGACGGAGGTGCACACGCCGGGCTATGACGCCAAGGCCGTCAGCGACTTCGAGGCCGCCCAGGGCAATGCGCTCCAGAACGCCTCCAAGGGCGCCGACCACCACAAGGCCAACAACCCCGCCACGTCCCTCAAGCAGGGGGGCTCGAGCCTCACCATCACCGAGGAGACGCGCTACAACGCCCAGGGCGAGCCCGCCGTCTCCACGCAGAAGACGGACTCGGTGGAGCTCAAGGCCGCGCCCAAGGACAAGAATGGCAACGGCGTGCAGGTGGTGCGCAGCCAGCAGGAGGTGACGCGCGGGCCGAAGGACGCGGTGTCCACCGACTCGCTGCCCGCCGTGTCGTCGAAGACGCCGGGCACCGTCACCAGCCGCACCACGGCCACGTCGTATGACCCGGATGGCTCCACCTTCCAGGGGGGCCACGCCAGCCGGACCCAGACGGTGTCCCAGGCCTCCGGCACCGTGGACGCCCAGGGCCAGCTCCAGCTGAAGCACCAGCCCATGGAGGTGAAGAGTCTCCAGGAAGCGAGCAAGAACCGCTGGAAGTACGACCACGTCGGCTTCCAGGTGGACGGCAACGGCAAGCCGGTGAAGGGCCAGGAGCCGAAGCGGCTCGACAAGGAGCGGCAGCTTCCCTGGCACGAGGACCTCAAGGACTTCGCGCTCGACGGGCTGTCGGAGCTGGCGGACACGGCCGGAGACCTCGCCGGCGACGCGCTGAGCTTCGCCAAGGACGTGGTGCTCAAGCCGGTGGACGCGGCCATCGACCAGCTCACCGCGCCGCTGGAAGGCAAGCTCGCGGACGAAATCAAGAAGCTCGACAGCGCGGGTGACACGCTGACGCTGAGCGGCAACCTGGACGTGAAGGTCGGCCTGAAGGCCGGCATCGAGGGCGAGGTCGAAATCGAGAAGACGGCGGACGGCAAGTACCAGCTCTCCGCCGAGGTGACGGCCGACGTGGGCGTGGGCCTGCTGGGCTCGGCGTCCGGGTCGGCCGGTGGCCGCATGGAGATGACGTTCGACACCCCGGAGGAGGCGGCGAAGGCGGCCGTCATCCTGGGCAAGGGCCCCGCGGCGCTCGCGTCGGGTGGCGAGGACCACAAGTTCCTGCTCAGCCACCTGTCGGCGATGGAGGTGAACGTCGGCGCAGAGGCCGAGGCCGGCTTCGGTGGCAAGTTCGGACCGAGCGGCGCGGAGCTGTCGGCCAGCATCGGCGCGACGATGAGCTACCGGGTGGAGTTCGAGAACGGCAAGCCGACGCACCTGGTGCGCACGATGGAGCTGGAAGGCTCCGGCGCGGCGAACATCGCCGCGGGCTTCAAGGACAAGGCGGGCCTCGACCTCGGCGGAGAGGTGTCGGGCTCGGTGAGCGTGGAGACCAAGATTCCGCTGGACGCGAGCAAGGTGGACGCCAAGGACATGCTGGCGTTCATGGCCAGTCCGACCACGGCGATGTTCTCGGGACCGGCGGAGACGACCATCTCCGTGGAGGGCTCCGTGGACGCCGGCACGCAGGGCCGGTTCTTCTCGGCGGAGATCAGCGGGCTGAGTGGCGAGGAGATGCAGGACGTCACGAAGAAGCTGCTGGAAGGGAAGTTCGCGAACGCCTTCGACGACGTGGACGTGAAGGCGGAGGTCACCACGGGCTCGTTCAAGGACCGGGAGCTGGCCGTCGGCGCGAAGCTGGGCGTGGTGGACTTCGAGCTGAGCGGGCGCCACCGCGACGTGACGGCCGAGGGTGCCAACGGCAATGGTGGCACCACCGTCGACCTGGGCGGCAGCAAGAAGAACAAGGGCAACGACGGGAGCAGCGGCTCGTCCGGGAGCAAGCCGTCGGGTAGCAACGGGACGTCCGGCGGCAACAAGCCGTCGGGCAGCAATGGGACGTCCGGGAGCGACAAGCCGACAGGCAGCACCGGAACGACGGGTGGGACGACCCCGGCCTCGCGGCCTGGAGGCAGGCCCGCGACTGGCGATGCGCGGCAGCCTGGGACGACGACCGGGCAGGAGCAGGCCGCGCGTCCGCCGGCGAGCCCGCCGAGCAACCGGCTGCCCCCGAACGAGTTCCGGGTGAATCCCGCCACGGGGCAGCTCATCCCGACGGCACGGCCCCAGGGCCCGCGCACGGAGCAGCCGGGAACGGCGCCGACGCGGCCCACCCTGCCAGAGCAGGGCACCGACAACACGGGCCGCCCGCCCGTGCCAGTGGTGCGCAACCCCGAGCTCCCGGGGCGCACCACGCACGTGCGCTACGACGACGGCCGGGTTCGCATCGAGGCGGGTCCGGACGCGACGCCGGAGGACATCCAGGCGCATATGGAGACGGCGCGCGTGCTCCAGCGCTACGAGGGCGCCGTGGGCAAGGTGCGCCAGCTCATCGACAAGGTGAAGCAGGCCCTCACTGGCATGCCGGGCTACGGCACCCAGGGCTTCGAGTCGCGGCTGGAGGTCCAGAAGCTCAACAACATCCTCAAGAGCCTGCAGGCCACCCAGGCGCAGCTCGACTCGGACATCCGGGGCGCGACGGGCGCCAACACGCCACGGACGGACGCACAGCGTGCGGAGCTGGAGCGGCGCATCGCCAGCGTCGAGAACCAGCTGCGCACGCACGCCGCGCAAGTGGACTCGCTGGCCAGGGGCAATGGCTACGTCGCCGAGCACGACGACCGGACTCCGCCCACCACCGCCAATGGACGCCCCCTCCCCGGTTCCGTCCAGAACGCCGTGAACACGGCGTGGCACAACCTGGAGCGCCCGGAGGATCGCCAGCGGTTGCAGACCCTGCTCGACAGCGAGGGATTCTCACGACTGGCTCCGCGCGAGCAGGAGGTCCTGTTCCGTCTCGTGGGCGGTACGAATCCACAGCTGTCACAGCCCATGCGCGACGCGTTGTTCAATAACGTCGACCGCGGCTACCTCGAGTCCGATGAGTTCAACGGCGCCGACGACCAGGCGCGTTTCCTGCGGTCGTTCCTCGCGAACGAGGGGACGGCCGTACGTCCTGGAATGCCCATGAAGGTTCCCACGGTGGAGGGAACCTATGACTCGCGTCGCCTGGACGTGTCGTGGACACCCGAGAAGTCGGACCCCACCTTCCCGACGGAACACGTGGTGATGGTCGATGGAAAGGCGATCAAGGTGAAGATGGGGCCAACGAAGAACCTGCCCGAGGGGTTGCACCTTCCTGACATCTCGGAGGTCGCCAACGCGATTGCCGCATTGCCCGCCTGGGCGCGTGAATCCATCACCTCCGTCGAAACGACCGAGAATCGTCATCCCATGGACAAGAAGAAGGCGAAGGAGACTGGGCGGGATGATTTCCGGACCTTCATGGCGGCTGATGCCAACGGGCGTGTCACCATCCACCCCGTCGAGGACCGGCGCAGTCAGGACCAGATTGATGGGACCCTGGTCCACGAGCTGGCGCACACGGTTTCAAAGAAGGCATGGCGGACCGCCAAGGACTGGGAGTCCTGGAATCAGGCGATGAAGCAGGACCTGATGGTTCCTTCCCACTACGCCAGGGACGACTTCCAGGAAGACTTCAGCGAGGCCGTCAAGCTCTACGACCAGGTTCGTGGCACGCCGCACGAGGCGGAGCTGCGCGCCATGATGCCGAACCGGTTCGCGCTGCTCGACCAGTTCTTCAAGGACAAGAACTGGTAGCCCGCCGCTCACGGGTGGAGGAACGGCCCTGTCGCCAGGCAGAAGCGCACCATGGTGCACTCGGTGTGCTGGAGTCCCGCCGCCAGCGCACGCGCGGCGGCATGGGGGCTGCTGACCGGAAAGGTCCCCAGGGCCCTCCCCTCAGAGGCCGAACCCCACCGCGATGACGGGCATGAGGTCTCCCGTCTCCGGAGCACGCGCCAATTCGACGCCCAGCGCCGGAATGGCCACGTCGCGCACTTAGGCCCGGATTCCCACGCCCGGGGAGGCATACCGGAGCACCGAGTTCTTCCACTCCACCCGGCCGACATCCACGAAGGCATGCGCGGTGAGGGTCATCAAACGGGGGCTCCAAAGCGGCACCTGATACTCCAGCGTCGCCGAGCTCGCCGTCTCCGCCCACAAGGTCGCGGTCTCGAACCCCCGGCTCCCCGTGCGGGCGCCCAGCAACTGCGCGTCCAGGAACGCGTCTCCTCGAACCTGCCCATGCATGGCGGTCAGTGTCAGCGCATGATTGCCAAAGACAGGCAGCGTATAGCTCGTGAAGAGCGACAGCTGACGCGACTCCCGCGACGAGCCCAGGAAGTCCAGTCCCTGGCGATAGTTCGCCCGCGCCACCAGTCCCTCGTTGAAATAGAAGTGGAAGTCCTGGCCCAGGTACTCCGCCGAGAGGCTCACCCCGTGTACCTCTCCCCGCGGGGGAGGTGTCTGGGCGCCCTCCTTGTTCGCGGCAAGCGGCTTGTTGATGAGGAAGAACGGCCCCGCGCTGAGGTTCAGCTCCGGCGTCACCTGGTAGCCGAGCGCTCCCGAGATGTCGAAGCGCCGGTCGGTGTACTCGTCCACGATGATGTTCTTGATGCGTCTCTCCCTGTCCGTCTTGGAGAACAGGAACGAGACGACGCCCGTCCAGCGACTGCCGCCGATGCTCGTGTCCCGGTACATCGACAGCACGGTGCCGCCGCGGTTGCCCCACAGGCCGCCAAACACCAGCGTCTTGTTGAGACCGAACAGGTTGCTCTCGGCGGCGAAGACGCCCGCCTGCCACCGTCCTTCGCTGGAGGAGAAGACGGGAATGGGCAGCAGCGTCCAGCGCTCCTCCACGGTGACCTGGAGCCCGACGCCCGAGCCCTCGGGGCGGGTCAGCACGTCCACGCTCTTGAAGAGCTTCAGGTTGAGCAGGCGTCGCTTCAGCTCGGCGGCATCGTCCCGGGTGAGCATGTCGCCCGGGCCCAGGCGCATCGCCTGGCGGATGACGGAGTCCCGGGTGCGGGTGTTGCCCTGGATGTCGATGCGCTCGATGCGCCCCGTCAGCACCTCGGGTTCGGGCTCGGGGGCGGGTTCGGTCGCGGCGGCTTCGAGCGTCAATCCGCCGGGAGCCGCCTCCGGGGGCTTCTGGGGCCGTGGCTCCTGGGCCAGGGCCCCGGACGGGAGCACCGCGACGAGCAGCAGGACACGGCTCAGCGGCGTGTTCATGACGGATGCTCTCCTCACCGCGGGGCCAGGGAGTTGCCGGTCGGGTCGAACAGGCCCATGGCCCTCGCGAGGGCCAGGCGTGACAGCTGCACGTTGAGCGCCTCGGCCACGGCGGACAGCTGGGCGCCCGCGAGCTGTGCGTTGACATCCGTCACCTGGAGGTACGTCGTCGCCCCGGCGTCGAAGTTCTGCTTCGCCAGCCGCGCGCTCTCCAGCGCCAGCTTCACCCGCTCCTCGGCCGTCGTGAGGTTGGCCTCCGCGCTCTCCAGCTCGTTGCGGGCCTTGCGCACCTCGTCGCGAATCTTCTCCTCGGTGCCGCGCAGGTTGGCGCGGGCCTCGGCGATCTTCCCGGAGGACTCACGCAGGTTGGCCTCGCGCAGCCCGCCGTCGAACAGCGTCCACGACAGGGCCAGCCCCACCGTCCAGATGGTGGACTGTCCGGTGAGCCCGGCGGTGTTCGTCGCCGAGGCGTTGCCGGTGGCGTACAGGTTGGGGAGGTAGCCGAAGAGAATCTCCCGGCGGCCGCCGCGCGCGAGGTCCACGTTGAGGCGCGCGGCCGCGGCGTCCGGGCGCTGGTCCATGGCCGTCTTCTCCGCGCTGGCCACGTCTCCCTCCTCGGACGGGAGCGCGACCGCCGCCGCCTGGGGCGGCGCCACCTCGAAGTCCACCGGCCGCGCGAGGAGCGCGGCGAGGGCGCTCTTCGCGGTCGCGTAGGCATTGCGGCTTCGCACCACCTCCTGCTCGGCCTGCTTGCGGTCCAGCGTCGCGCGCAGGACGGCCAGCCGCTCCGCGTCGCCCACTTCGAAGCGCGTCTGGGCATCCTTCTCGAAGCCGCGGCGGACCTCGAGGAGCTGTTCCTGCACGGCCAGGGACTCCCGCAGGCTGGCGGCGCCGAGATAGGCCTGGGCCACCGTGAAGAGAATCTCGCGGCGGGTGTTCTCCGCCGTCAGCGCCGCCGCGCGCTCGCCCACGTAGGCATTGTGGATGGCGGGCCACAACCTGGGGACGATCAGCGCCTGCTGCGCGGAGAGCTGGCCGGAGAGCTGATTCTGCTGCTGCAGGGTGATGGGCTGCGGAGCGCCGGGGAACTCGAACGTCAGCTCCTTCGGGTTGCGGATGTACGAGCCGCTCGCGGTGATGGTGGGGAGGTAGCCGGACCAGGCCTTGTTGCCGAGCTCCCGGGACTGCTGGAGCCGGGCGCGCGCGGCGTCGAGGTTGGGGCTCTGCTTCTCCGCGAGGGCAATGGCCTCCTCGAAGGAGAGCAGCGGGAGCGCGGTCGCGCTGGGAGCCGGCGTACTGGAGGCGAAGTCCTTCACGGGTGCGTCGGCGGGAGCCGTCTGGGCCGCGGGGGCACGTTCTGGAGCGTCAGGGACGCTGGGGGCCTGGGCCAGCAAGGCCCCGGAGAGAAGAGCACGGATGAGCATGATGAAGACCGAGGTGGATGTGTCAGTGGGGACACACGAGGTGCGTCGCGGTCCCTCGGGGGGACCGGAGCGTTGACCTCGCGGGTCGGGTTGCGGGTGAAGCGGGCGGGAACGAGGCGCGGCCCCTCGTCCCCGCCGTCAGTGGGAGCCCTCTTCGAGGAGCTGGCCGCTCGCCGCGCCGGAGGCCACGGCGACCTCCGCGTCCGAGTCGTGCGCATCCCCCTTGCGCCGCTTGAAGCGCTCGGAGAGCCCATCCAGCAGCGAGTAGACGACGGGCACCACCACCAGCGTCAGCACCGTGGAGCTGATGAGGCCGCCGATGATGACGAGCGCCATGGGCACGCGCGTCTCGGCGCCATCCCCCTTGGCCAGCGCCACCGGAATCATGCCGGCCACCATGGCGATGGTCGTCATGAGGATGGGGCGCAGGCGCACCGGGGCGGCCTGCAGCAGCGCGTCGCGCGCGCTCCGGCCCGCGTCGCGGAGCTGCTGGGTGAAGTCCACGAGGAGGATGCCGTTCTTCACCACCAGGCCCATCAGCATGATGACGCCGATGAGGGCAATCATCGACAGCGCGTGGCCCGACAGCAGCAGCGCGCCGATGGCGCCGATGAGCGCGAAGGGCAGCGACAGCATGATGGTGAAGGGGTGGATGTAGCTGCCGAACTGCGCCGCCAGAATCATGTACAGCAGGAGGATGCCCAGCCCCAGCGCGGTGGCGAAGGCCACGGCCGTCTTGTTCAGCTCCTTGGCGTTGCCGGCGAAGTTCCCCACCACGCCCTGGGGCAGCTCCTTCTCGGCCTGTGCCGTGACGAAGCCCATGGCCTCGCCCAGGGTGTAGCCGGGCGCGAGGTTCGCCAGCAGGGTGATCTGCCGCTTCTGGTTCTGGCGGTCGATCTGCACCGGGCCCTCGGAGGGGATGATGTTCGCCACGTTGCGCAGCTCCACCAGCTGTCCACCCGTGGTGCGCACGGTGAGCTGGCCCAGCGCCTCCTGCGAAGCGAGCGTGGCTTCGGGCAGGCGCAGCTTGATGTCGTACGTCTCGCCGCCCTCGCGGTACGTCATGAACTCGTCGCGGCCGAGGTAGGCACGCAGGGCGGTGCCCACCTGCGCGGCCGGCACGCCCAGCTTCGCGGCCCGCTCGCGGTCGATGCGCACGTCGTACTGCGGCTTGCCGGCGCGGTACGTCGAGTCCACGTCGGTGAGGCCGGGGTTGGTCTTCATCGCGGCGAGCAGCTTCTCGCTGGCGGCGGTGACCTGGGGCCAGTCCGAGCCGCGCAGCACGTACTGGACCTGCTGGTTGCGGCCGCCACCGCCGACGCCGGAGGCGTCCTGCACGGAGAGCAGCACGTTGGGCAGCTGGGGCAGCGCGTCGCGCAGGCGCGCCTTGAAGGCCTCCTGGTCGAAGGAGCGCTCCGTGCGGTGCACGAGGTTCACCAGCACCTCGCCCTTGTGCACCTCTTCCAGCGTGCCACCGCCCGCGGTGCTGAACGTCTCCTTCACGCCCTCCATCGTGCGCACCTGCGCGGCCACGGTGGCCAGCTCCCGCTCGGTGCCCTCCAGGGTGGAGCCCACGGGCAGCTCGAGCGTCACGCGCACCGTGCCGGTGTCGGAGGGCGGGACGAAGGTGAACTTGAGGAAGCGGGCCATGCCCAGCGTCAGCACCAGCACGCCGACGGCCGCGACGATGACCAGCCCGCGCCGATTCAGCACGCTGCCAAGGAGGCGGCGGTAGCCGTTCTCCATGCCCACGAGCGCGCGCTCGATGGCGGCGCTCACGCGGTTGGTGGAGCCGTGGCCATGCCCCTTCAGCAGGCGGCTGGAGAGCATGGGCGTGAGCGTCATCGACACCGCGTAGGAGATGAGCACCGCCACGGCCACCGTGACGCCGAACTGGTAGAAGAACTGGCCCACCATGCCTTCCATGAAGGCCACGGGGATGAACACGGCGACGATGGCGAGCGTCACCGCGAGCACCGCGATGACAATCTGCTGGGTGCCCTCCAGCGCCGCCTGCATGGGCGTCTTCCCCTCCTCCAGGTGACGGACGATGTTCTCGATGACCACGATGGCGTCGTCGATGAGCAGGCCGATGGAGAGCGTCAGCGCCAGCATGGTGATGATGTTGAAGGTGAAGCCCAGCATCGCCATCACCGCGAAGGTGCCGATGACGCTCACCGGCAGCGCGACGGCGGACACCAGCGTGGAGCGCAGGTTGCGCAGGAAGAGCAGCACGATGACGACGGAGAGGACGCCGCCGATGAGCATGTCCTCCTGCACCGCGTGGATGGAGGCGCGGATGCTCGTGGAGTTGTCGCTGATGGTGGCGACCGTCACGCCCTGGGGCAGCTCGGCGTTGAGCTCCGAGAGCGACTCCTTGACGCTCTCGGCGACCTGCACCGTGTTGGCGCCCGACTGCTTGCGCACCACGAGGGCCACGGCGGAGCCCGTGTCCGAGCGGGCGAGGCCGCGCGCCTCCTGCGGGCCGTCCACCACCGCCGCCACGTCACGCACGCGCACCGGGGTGCCATTGGGGCTGGCGACGATGATGTCGCCAATCTCGCTCACGCTGCGCGCCTCGGCCGTCAGGCGGACGATGCGCTCGCGGCCGCCCTGCGTGGCGCGCCCGCCGGGCAGGTCCACGCTCTGCGCCTGGAGCGCCTGGCTGACGTCGCCAATGGCCAGTCCGTAGCCGCGCAGCCGCTGCGGGTCCACCACGAGCTGGATTTCCCGCTTGCGGCCACCCACGATGTCGATGCTGCCCACGCCCGCCTGGCTCTGCAGCGAGGGCTTCACCACGTCCTCGGCCACCCGCGTCAGCTCCTCGATGGGCAGCGAGCCGGTGAGGGACAGCGTCAGGATGGGCGCCGCGCCGATGTCGAACTTCTCGACGACGGGCGTCTCGATGTCGTCCGGCAATTGGCGCAGCGTGGCCTGCACGCGGTCGCGGACGTCCTGGGCCGCCACGTCCACGTTGGTGCCCAGCTTGAAGCTGACCGTAATCTGACTGACGTTCTCCAGGTTGATGGAGTTGAGTTCGTCCACGCCGTTGAGCGTGTTGAGCCCCTCCTCCAGGGGCTTGGAGACATTCTTCTCGATGGACTCGGGGTCCGCGCCCGGCAGCAGCGTGGTGACGGTGACGACCGGGATGTCGACGTTGGGGTACTGGTCCACACCGATGCGCGGGAAGGCGTAGAGGCCGAAGACGACGACCGCCGCCATCAGCATGACGGTGAAGACGGAGTGTTTGATGAATGTCTTGAGCATGTGAATGGCGTACGGCTGAAAGAGGATGAGGAAAGAGTGGCCGGGCTACTGGACGACCTGGACCGCGGTGCCGTCCTGGAGCGGCAGGCTCGCGTCGGCCACGACGCGCTCCGCGGGGCCGAGCCCCTGCACCACGCGCACGAAGCCGGGCAGCACGCGCTCCACCTTGACGTCACGGCGTTGCGCCTTGCCGTCCCGCACCACCCAGACGAAGCCCTGCTGGCCCTTGGCATTCACGGCCTGCGCGGGCAGGAAGAGCCCCGCCTGCGCCTGCGCATCGTCGGAGGCCAGCGTGGCGGAGAAGTCGAGCTCCACGAGGGCGCCCGCGCGCAGCCGCGCGCCTTCGTCCTTCGCTGGCAGCACGTCCGCGAGCACCTCGACGGTGCGCGTCTGCTCGTCGATGGTGGCGCCCAGGCTCCTCACCTTCGCCTCGAAGGGAGCGCCGGAGGGGTTGAGCGTGCCCTTGACGAGGGTGCCCATCTTGACGCGGTCCACGAAGGCCTCGGGCACGGCCGCGCGCACCTCCAGCGCGTCCGTGTTGACGAGGCCGAAGATGGCCGTGCCCGGTGACACGTAGTCACCCTGGTTCTTGCTCTTGCTGGTGATGACCCCGTCGAAGGGAGCCGTGAGGCTGGCGTCGCGCAGCGCCTCCTGCGCGCTGGCGAGGGCCGCCGCGGCCTGCTCCACCTGGGCCTTCGCCTGGCGGTAGCCCACCTCGGCCTTGTCGAGCGAGGCGCGCGGAAGGCTGCCGGACTGCGCCAGGGTCCGCGCCCGCTCCACCTCCGTCGTCGCGCCGTCGAGCGCCGCCTCGGCCGCGGCCTTGGAGGCACGTGCCTGGTCGGCGGCGATGCGCGCGTTGGAGGCGTCAATCTGCGCCAGCACCTGGCCGCGCTTCACCTTGTCGCCCACGTCCACGGTGACGCGCGTGAGGGGACCGGAGGCCTGCGCGCTCAGCGTCGCCGCCTGTCTGGCGCGCACGCTGCCGGTGGCCTGCAGCACGCTCGACTCGAGCTGCGCGGCCGGCGTCACGGCGCGCACGCCCACCGGCTTCTGGACGACCTGCGCGGCGGCCTGCGGAGGCGTGACGGGCTTGTTGCCGCCGCACCCCGCCGCCACCACCGCCACCGCGACCGCTGCTGCCATCAAGGACTTCTTCATTGCTTCGTTCCTCGTTCGTGTGGGCCGGGCGTTTTCTTGGAAACCGGCACTGAGTGACTGAATTGGTTTTCTGGTCAGTCCCGGGCGTGCGAAAGCCCCACCTCCCGGGCGCGGGGTGGAGCCCATGCGGTGTTTCAGCGCTTGTGCCTCGGAGGGCTGGGATTGGATGTGAGGCCGCGGATGAAGACGTCGAAGTAGGCGTCCAGTGACTGGTGCAACTGGTCATCAAGCCCCTGCGTCATCAGCCTGCCGGCGAGATTCGAGAGGAGCTCCACGAAGCCGCGAGCCACCTGCTGGGAGGAGGCCACGTTGAAGACCCCCTGCGTCACCCCCTCTTCGAGGATGCGCGTCAGGACCGCCACCTCATCCGTCAGCATCTGGGGCAAGAGGTGGGGAATCTGCGCGCCCAGCTCGACGAGGGTGACCAGGTCCATGCGCTCCCCGGCCGGAGGCCGGGAGAACTGCTCCAGCTTGCAGCGGATGTAGGCGCGGACCTGGGCCTCGGGCGTCGTGGCGCGATGGACGTTCGCCTGGAGCTCGGAAAGGCTCCGTGCATGCGCCAGCCGGGCGCAGGCATCGAACAGCGCCTCCTTGCTCTCGAAGTGCAGGTAGATGCTGCCCTTGCCGACGCCCGCCCGGCGGGCGATATCCTCAACAGAGGCCTTCTTGAAGCCGTACCGGCCGAAGACCTCGCCGGCGGCTTCAAGGATGGCGGTGCGTGGGTCAGAACTCATTGACCAGAATAGTAAACGGGTCAGTCGGTCGGCACAAGCCTTCGTATGGGCTCGGGCTCCCCTGCCCGGTCTGCTGAACAATCCGACAGGCGCTCCCCTGCCTGCTGGACCTGCCACTCCATGGCCTGGGCCGGGCGCCAGCTCACTCATGCCGCGTCCCTCCGGGCCTCGTCCGTTCTTCGTTGCTGCTGAAGGACTACGCGCAGCGCTTCGGCGAGCGCGCGGGTCGTGGTCGAGGAACGTCCCCGGTACACCAGCTGTGAGCTGAACCAGGTGTGCAGCCAGATGTAGGTGCGTTCGGAGTGCAGGATTCGCCAGGACAGGGCCGCGTAGCCCAGGAGCGCCGCCACGCCGAGTGCCACGCCGCCAGGGCCGCCCTCGCGGACGAACGCCGCCAGCGGACCTTGCACGAGCGCATGGCCCAGGAGCAGCGCTCCGACGAGCACGGCCTGCGCGCGCAGCAGGCGGTCCGCGAGCGGCTGGAGCAGCACGGTGACGCCGCGAACGTGCTCCAGGCCCCACGCGCGGCCGTGCACCACCACGCGCCGGTTCGTCACCCGCACGCCGTCGCCGTCGAAGAGCACCTCGTCCTGGGGATGTAGAGCGTCTGGCATGCCGTCACCTCGTGTCCCGCGCTTCCCCGCCGGAAGGCTCATGGGTGGAGCTCCACGCCGAGGCCCGGCGCGATGGTCCACAGCCCCCGGTGTCCACCCGAGGGCGGGTACCACTCGCCCACCACCTGCACGCGCAGGCGCTCGAGGAACGTCGCGCCGAGGAGGCCCTGCACCACGGGGCGCGAGCACGCGCTCACGCCCGCGGAGTGGCAGTCCTCGCCGGCCGAGCGGTTGCGCGTGCTGAACTGCCAGCCGGCGCGCAGCGCGAGGCGTCCCTGGACGAGCCCCGCCTGCAGCGCGGGAGGCCGGAACTCGGGGCCCGCGACGGCGGCCAGCGCGAAGGACTCCCCTTCCGCCGAGGAGAACACCCGCTGCAGCCCGCGCAGGCCCAATGCGCCCGACAGCCGCAGCCCGCGGGGCATCTCCGGCGAGTCGGTGCCGAGGCTCACGCCCAGCTCGGTGAGGGTGGGCCCCATTACCAGGTGCAGCGAGGTGCGCGGGGGCGCGTACGCCGCCACGCTGTCGGCGAGGAGCTTGCCGGCGAACTCCACCGCCCCGCCGCCATCGTCCGGCTGCGCGTCGGCGAGCCGCCGCAGGGCGCTCCCGAAGGATTGCCGGATGCGCATGAGCGCGATGTCGTCACGTCCCGGGGGCGCACCGAGGTCGCGGAAGTGGAAGCCATAGGCGCCCAGCAGCCGCAGGGTGTGCGCGAGCTCCGTCTCCTGGGCGCCCTGCCGCCAGTCCGGCCACCGCTTCGGCGCGAGGCCCGGCACTCGCGGCGGTGTCTGCCCCGTCGTGGCGCGCTCGCAGTGGGCGTTGCGCCAGCCGCGCGGACCCGGGGTTGCCTTCGCGTCCCGGCACACGGAGTACAGCCGGTCGAGCGACACCTGTAGCAGCGCGCGGAAGTCCGCCAGCGCCTCGCCAGCGCAGGCCGCCTCGGCTCCCGGCAGCCCGTCGTACACCGCGCGCATGCATCTCAGGGGCGTCCAGTCCGCGCCCGCTCCCTCCGGCGGCTCGAAGCGCCCCAGGCCGGCCGCGGCCGCCTCCTGCATCATGACCCGCGCGTCGTACATGCCCAGGTAGAAGTCGAAGCTGCGAAAGGCCGTCTCGAAGAAGCCGAGGAAGGCGGCCAGCGGGGCGCTCGCGGCCGGGAAGTGCCGGCGCGGCAGGCTGAGGCGCTGGGCAATCTCCGGCTCCTCCTCGACGAGCAGCGCCAGTTCCTTGGAGCGCGCCGTGTCGATGAAGGCCGACACCACGCCGCCGAGCATTCGCGGCAGCTGCGCCGCCGCGCGGGGGCCCACCGGTCCGGGTGCGGCCGGGTACTCGGTGGCGTCCGGGTCCACGAAGACGAAGAAGACGTCGGTGGGGGAACTCCGGCGGCCGGGCTCGGGCACGTCGCGCCAGCGCATGGGGCCGCCCTTCGGCGCGGGCGTGAGTCCGTCACGCGCCAGGCCCACGGCCAGGCGCAGCGGCGTGTTGTCGAAGATGCCACCATCGATGTAGTCGGCCTCGTGCGCCTCGGTGGGCAGGCACACGCCGGGGTGGGCCGTCGCGCCCGCCGCGCAGGTGGCGAGCGGCTTGGGCGGGAAGGCCACCGGAAAGGCCATGGACGCGAGGACGAGGTCTCGCACCTGGGCGAACGCCACCTCGCCTCGCGCGTCGGTGACGAGCAGCGGCTCGCGCCGGGTGCTGCCGGGGGCGGTGTAGTTCGTCACGCGCGGCGGCTGGCCGGGGCCGCGGCCCTGGATGCGCAGGGCGAACTTCTCCTCCATGCGCGGCAGCGGCAGGCGCCCGCCCGCCACGTGCACGAGGCGCGGCTCCACGCGGGTGACCGACACGCCCAGCACCACGTCGCAGGTGGGCGACAGGCCGCGGTTCCACGCCGCCTCGAGCCGGCGCGCCTGGGCCTCCAGCCATGCACGGGAGAAGACGCCCAGGGGCGTCACGTCCTCGGGGACGAAGAGGCGGCCATAGCCCACGGGAATCCACGTGTCCCAGAAGAGGGACTGGGTGGGCCCGGGTGCCTCGTCGCCGCACGCCGCGAGGACGGCCAGCAGGCCGTTGAGGCTGCCGGCGGAGGCCCCCGTCAGGAGCCGCAGTCGCTCCATGCCGACGGCGCGGGACGTGGCGACGGCGTACTCCAGGAAGCCCGCTTCGTAGGCGCCCAGCGCCACCCCGCCGCTGACGGTGAGGGAGTACGCGGCGGCACCGGGACCTGGACCGAGCGCGGGCTCCTCGGGAGCCTCGGCCCTCGCCATGCCCGCGATGAGCAGGAGCGCGGCGAGTGCGGCGCCGCGACCCGGGCCCGTGCGCGGTGCCCGTCTCCCACTCATGCCAGGCTTCGTCACTTCGTTCCTCGTTTCGTGGCCGGGCGCCTTCGCGGCGGCTCAAACCCGGTGACTGGCTTGGTTTCCCGGTCAGTCGTGGGCAAACGAATGCCCTACCGCCCGAGCGCGGCGTGGGTTTCCTGCGGTGTTTCAGTGCTGGGGCTGCGGCGTGTTGTGACCGGAATACTAAACGGGTCAGTTGGTCGAGGCAAGTCTCCAGGTGTTTCAGTTCGCGGCCATTGAAGCGAGCGTCCGAAGCTGCGCCTGATGGCGCGACCATGATGGAGCGCGGAACTCAGCGCGGAGCAGGCCGTGCGTGCGGGTGGCCCCAGGCGCCCGACTCCGAGAGCTGGTTCACGCGGCAAGTCCCGATAGCGTGCCCGATGCGGAAGAGGCCGGGCGAAAGGAAGACGCCATGCTGACGATTCTGGGCAAGGAGACATCCATCAATGTCCGCAAGGTGCTGTGGACATGCCGTCTGCTGGACCTGCGCTGGCAGTTGGAGCCGTGGGGCAGCGGCGTGCGCGACCCGAACGTGCCGGAGTTTCTCGCGCTGAATCCGAACGCCCAGGTCCCCGTGCTGCGCGATGGCGACACGGTGCTGTGGGAGTCGAACACCATCTGCCGCTACCTGGTGGCGCGTCAGGGAGACAGCACGCTGCTGCCAGCCGACCCACTGCGGCGGGCGCGGGTGGAACAGTGGATGGACTGGCAGGCAACGGAACTGAACCCCGCGTGGCGTCCCGCCTTCATGGCCCTGGTTCGCCACAGCGACCGGTTCGATGCCAACGATGTCGCTGACAGCACGCGTGACTGGAACGGCAAGATGCGCATCCTGGACGGCCGGCTGACCCGGACGGGCGCGTTCGTCTGCGGTGACGACTTCACGCTGGCGGACGTGGTGCTGGCGCTGTCCGTTCACCGCTGGCGCATGACGCCCATCGCTCACGAGCGGCTGCCCGCCGTCGAGGGCTATCTGCGGCGCCTGGAATCGATTCCCGGCCATGCCGAGTACTGCCGTCCCGGCACGCCCTGACGCCGCTCATGCGGGCCAGACGCGAGAGGCGGCCGGGCACCCAGGGCACCCGGTCTCCTCGTCAGGTCAGCCGTTGGCGGCCATGGCGCGGTCTCCTGACGGGGAGGATGCCGCGCCGCCGTTCGGCTTCAACGCTTCGGTGTCGAGCCTCCAGTCTCGCTGGGTGATGAGCCGGGCGCCTCGCTTCGCGAAGAGGTAGCTCCACGTCCACTCCAGGAAGACCGTCACGCGGTTCTTGAAGTCGATGAGGTACAGGACGTGGATGAACAGCCAGGCCACCCACGCCATGAAGCCCGTCAGGCGCAGCGCCCCCGTCTGCGCGATGGCCCTGTGCTTTCCGATGGTCGCCATCGTCCCCTTGTCCCGGTAACGGAAGGCCGTGCGCTGCCGGCCCGAGATGGACGCGACGATGTTGCGTGCCGCGCACCTGCCTGTCTGGATGGCGGCGGGCGCGAGCCCCGGGACGACCTGGCCCCCAATGTCGATGTGCGCGGCGTCACCCACGACGAAGGCCTCGGGAAAGCCCGGGATGGAGAGGTCCTCGGACACCTTCACCCGGCCCGCCCTGTCCAGCTCGGCCCCGACCATGCGGGTGAGCTTCGCGGCCTCCACTCCCGCGCCCCAGAAGACGCTGCGGGCGAGGACGCGCTCCTCGCCAAGCTGGATGCCTTCCGCGTCGACGCCGGTGACACGCGCCGAGGTGCGGACCTCCACCCCCAGCTCCGTGAGGTCCTTCGTGGCGCGCAGCGAGAGCTCCTCAGAGAAGGCCGGCAGCAATCGCGGCCCCGCCTCCACGAGGACGACGCGCGCGCTGGACGGGTTGATGCGCCGGAAGTCCTTCACCAGCACCGTGCGGGCGATATCGGCGATGGCCCCCGCCAGCTCCACGCCCGTCGGGCCTCCTCCCACGACGACGAAGTTGAGCAGGGCCCGCTGCCGCTCGGGGTCGAACTCGTTCTCCGCGCTCTCGAAGGCGGAGAGGATGCGTCGGCGTATCTCCGTCGCCTGCTCGAGCGTCTTGAGTCCCGGCGCGTGCGGCTCCCAGTCATTCCGGCCGAAGTAGCTGTGCTGGGCTCCGCAGGCGATGACGAGGTAGTCGTACCCCACGCGCGCGAAGCTCCCATTGTCGTCCCCGACCTCGACCCAGCGCTCCTTCAGCCCGACCTGACGGACCTGCGCCAGATGCACCGACACGTTCGGATTGCCCGTGAACTGCGCGCGGATGGGCACCGCGATGTCCGAAGGCCGCAGCCCCGCGGTGGCCACCTGGTAGAGCAGCGGCTGGAAGAGATGGTGGTTGCGCTGGTCAATCAAGGTGACGCGCACCTCCCGGTGCCGCGCCAGCTCCTTCGCGGCATTGAGCCCCGCGAAGCCACCTCCAATCACGATGACGTGCTTCTCACCGGCCTGAAGTGACGGAGTGACGTGCATCATGGCCGTGGAACCCCCGTGCAGGACCCTGAAGTCAGTGGGTCCTATCTAGCGGGCCGGGGGATATTCCGCATTCCGGAGCAATTCTCCGGCTGAATCACACCAGCAGCGCGGCTGATGCGCGGGCCGGCCCCGCGGCGCTGGCCCGGTGGGGTACCAGGGCCGAGCTGGGCCAGTACACCGCGCCTCCCGCGTGGCGCTAGCCCGGCCGGAAGCGGCGCTCGATTCGCGAGCGCAGCAGCGCCACCAGCTCCTTCTCACCCTCGGCCAGCTCGGACGCCAGGGAGTCCCGGTCCGCCTTGCGGATGCCGAGCGACAGCACGGGCGCCTCGACCGGGTCCTCGTCCTTCAGCACGCGGGTCCCCGCCTTCACCACCAGGTCCGCGTGCTCCGCCGCGATGCCGTACGGCTTGAGGTACAGGTCCGTGAAGAGCTGCTTCAGCGCTCCCACCGTCAGCGCCTCGCGCGACACGGGCACGAGCTGGAAGGCGATGCCCTTGCCCGCGAGCTTCACCACCACCTCGTCGACGAGGCCCACCTTCAGGGCGAAGGGCAAGAGCGCCTCCTGGCCCTCGGACCAGTTGAAGAGGAAGTAGCTCTTGGCGACGTGGCCGCAGTGCGGGCACACCAGCCCGTTGAGCTCATCCAGGCCTCGGGTGCGCATCAGGTGGACGAGGTAGGCCTCCGCGCCACAGCCCTTGCACTGCTCGCGCGGACCGAGGTGCGCGAGCACCCGCTGCGCCAGCATCGCGACGGTCTGGCGTTCGAGCGCGATGGGCACCCCGGCGAGCAGCTCCACGGACTTGAGCTGGAGTCCGAAGCGCACCTTTCCACCCTGGTAGCGCAGCCCGAGCTCCAGGGGCTGCGGCAGCCGGGTGAGGAGCTCCTCGAAGGACGGAGCTTCCGGCCACTCCGAGGCCACGGCGGCGTAGCGCTCGGCCCAGCCCTCCCGGTTCGACAGCGAGTCGGGGGGACGCCCCGCGCGCTCGGCGAAGAAGGCCATCAGCACCAGCGTGGCCTCCCACGGAGCATGCTCCACCGCCTCCTCCAGCGTCCGCGCGAGCACGCGGGCCTCGGACGAGGCCCGCTGGCGCTCGAGCCGCTCCGCGCCCTTGCGCACCAGGGGGCTTTCGAGGATGGGGTCGAAGGTCCGCAGCGCCCCTTCGGTCTTCGCCTGCGTGAGCGAGTTCTTCAACGCGGTCAGCTCCCGGGCCGCCCGGTCGAGCCGGCCCATGCGCGCCAGGGCGTCGCGCATCGTGCGCTCGGCGTCCTCGGCGAGCTCCTTGAGGGTCTCCTGGAAGTAGTCGCGGCCCAGCTCCTCGAGCCCCTTCCATTCGGCGTGGAGACGGAAGGTGGACGACTCGCGCAGCCGGCCGAGGTCCGCGAGCAGCGAGCGGCGGACGGGTGCCAGGGCGGCGATGCGCTTCTCCAGGTGCGCGAGCCGCTCGTCCGCGGACAGGGCCGTGTCGAGCATCTCGCCCCGGTCCACGCGCACGAGGAACAGCTCCAGCGCGGTCCGGTCACCCTGCTCGAAGGCGAGGTTGACCTGGATCATCATCTGGTGGAGCCGCTGCCGCTCCTCCTCCGTCCGGGCCAGGTCCGGGTGCAGCAGTCGCGCGAGCTTGCGATAGAGCCGCTTGAGCGTCTGCGCCTCGGACGCGAGGTCCGGAGGGGGCGAGAGCGGCTCGGGCTCGCCGTCGTCGAGCGTGGCGCCGGGCGTCCAGGGGCGCTCGCCTTCCGCCGCGTCGTCCGCCTCCTCCCACACGGTCCGATACGAGCGTTTGGGCTTGCGCGACTTGCGGCCGGACGGCTTCGGTTTCGACTGCTGCGCGCGCAGCTCCGCGTCGAGCCGCGCCAGCTCGTCCTGCAGCGCCTGGAGCCGCCGGACCAGGCGCTCATGCCGCTCGAGGTTGGCGAAGGCGGCCGACAGCTCGTGCTCGTAGCGCGCGGAGAAGGCGGCCAGCTCCGAGGCGAGGGTCTCCACCTCCAGGTCGAGCATGGAGATTTCATCGAGCAATGCGAGCAGCCGCCGCTCGGCCTCGGCGACGGCGTTCTCGGCATCGGTCTGGGTACGCGCGAGTGGAGCGGTTCGCACCAGCGCGTCGGAAGCGCTCATCCCCCTGCCTTCTACCACCAGCTTCCTCCTCCCGCCTCTGTGCCAGCCTGCTCCTCATCCGGGCGGGCAGGCCGGGTTCTTCTTCGCACATTGCCCCGGTACCGCCGTACGTACCTCAGGCGGGGCGCTAGCGGAACGCACGCGGAGACGTTCCCCGCTGTAGAACCAGCTTCCCTTCCACACGAAGGGTTGCGAGAGGATGGCCAGGATGAAGCGGGTTCCCAGGGGGGAGCTTTCCTACGACGCCGACGACGGCCTCACCTACTTCGAGGGAGAGCCCTTCACCGGTATCGCCCGCGGAGAGTTCATTGACGGGACGCTGGAGAGCGAAGCCGAGTTCCGCGAGGGGCTGCTCTGGGGGCACAGCCGGGCCTGGCACGGGAATGGAGCCCTGGCCGAAGAGGCCGACTACTTCCAGGACGTCAAGCACGGCGTCTCGCGCGAGTGGTCTCCCGAGGGAGTCCTCCAGGAGGAGACCGAGTGCGAGTACGGGATTGTCCTCTCCAAGCGGAAGTGGGACGAGAAAGGAACCCTCGTGGAGGAGTACCGGCTGAAGGAGACGGACTCCGCCTACGAGCGCCTCCTGCAGAGCCGCAAGGTCTACGGTCCCAGCTCCGCGTAGGCTCCCTCCGGTCTCATCGAATCAGCGGCTCCCGGCTCCCGCGTGCGGCGTGCTCCGTCGCGCGTGTTCCACCGTCAGGTTGGCGAGCTGCTCCAGCACTCCGTCCGCCAGGTGGTGGCCCATGCCGGGAATGGTGACGTGCCGGGCCCCGGGGATGGCGGCGGCCGTCGCCTCTCCGCCGCTCGGATGCACCATGAGGTCGTTGTCTCCGTGGATGACGAGCGTCGGCGCGGTGATGCGGCGAAGCTCGGCCGTCCGGTCTCCCGACTTCATGATGGCGCCAATCTGCCGCGCGACACCCTCATGGGCCGTACGCCCATCTCCGCGCTCCCACGCCTCCAGCGCGTACTCGCGGATGACGGCGTCGTCGAACGGGAAGCCCGTCGCCGCGATGTGCCGGACGATGTTGAGATAGTTCGCCGCCGACTCCTCGCTCGTGTTCGCGGGAGGCTTCGCCAGCCGCAGGATGGTCGAGAACGCGGGCTGCCCGACGCTCCGTGCCCCTGTCGTGGAGAAGATGGACGTCAGGGTGCGGACCCGCTCCGGATGCCGCGCGGCAAGGGTCTGGGAAATCATGCCGCCCATCGACATGCCCACCAGATGCGCGCTCGCGATGCCGAGGTGGTCGAGCAACCCCACGGTGTCCTCCGCCATGTCGCCGAGGTCGTAGCCATCGTCCCGGGGAATCCGGAAGAACTGCCGGAACCTGCCCGGGGGCGGCACGGACGCACGCGAGGAGCGGCCCACGTCGCGATTGTCGAACGCCACGACGTAGAAGCCCTGGCGCACGAGCGTGTCGACCAGGGCCTTCGGCCACGAGGTCAGGTGCAGCCCGAGCCCGGCCAGCAGGAGCAGGGGTTCGCCCGTCGTGCTCCCCCATGTCCGGAAGCAGATGCGAAGGCCATGGGGCAGCTCACAGAACCGGTCATCCGTGGCGGCCGGAGTGACAGTGGGTTGCAAGGCGCTCATACCGCCACCGCCACCTTCGGCTCGGACGTGACGACCTCGCGGACGTGCGAGGAGAACCGCAGGTTCGGGTCCTCGACCGAGTCCTCCTTCAGGAGCTTCGTGTCGGAGTAGTAGTCCATGGACATCAACCAGGGGGCCTGCATGCCCTGACGTGGAAGCTCGCCGAGGGACCGCTGCACGTACCCGGCGGCGAAGTCGAGCAGCGGCCGCGTTGGCATGTCGGTCTCGCCCCGCTCGGGGCGGCAGATGGTGTGGCCGTGCTTGTCCATGTACGTGAGCAAGCGGCAGAAGTGCTCGCAGAGCAGGCCAATCTTCAGCGTCCACGATGAGTTCGTGTAGCCGACCGCGAGCGAGAAGTTCGGCACGCCGTCGAGCATCATCCCCCGGAAGGCCACCTTGTCAGGCAGGTGCACCGGCACGCCGTCGACCGTCAAGGCGATGCCCCCGAGCGCCAGGAGGTTCAGCCCGGTGGCCGTCACCACGATGTCTGCTTCGAGCTCCCGCCCCGACGCGAGCTTGAGGCCGCGCTCGGTGAAGGTCTCGATTCTGTCGGTGACCACCGACGCGCTGCCCTTGCGAATCGCCTGGAAGAGGTCCGCGTCGGGGACCATGCACAGCCGCTGGTCCCACGGGTTGTACGGCGGGCTGAAGTGCTCGTCGACCGGGTAGCCCTTCGGCAGCTGCTTCGCATTGGCGTAGCGAATCAGCCGCCGCGCCAGGCCTGGCCAGGCCCGGCAGAACCGCCAGAAGGCCCGCTGCACGGCGATGTTCTTGCGCCGCGTGAGCGCGTACGCCCACTTCCGGGGGAGCAGCCAGCGCAGCAGGTTGGCGATCCGGTCCCTGGAGGCGACCGGCAGGATGTACGTGGGGGTCCGCTGCAGCATCGTCACATGCGAGGCCGTTCCGGCCATCGCGGGCACGAGCGTCACGGCCGTGGCGCCGCTCCCGATGACGACGACGCGCTTGCCCTGGTAGTCCAGGTCCTCGGGCCAGTGCTGCGGATGGACGATGCGTCCTCCGAAGCGCTCGGTGCCCTCGAACCGCGGCGTGAAGCCCTCGTCGTAGCGGTAGTAGCCGCTCGCGCAGAACAGCCACCGGCACTTCACTTGAAGGCGCTCGCCGGTGTCGGTCCGCTCGACGTCCACCACCCATCGGGCATCCGCGCTCGACCAGGAGGCGCCGCGCACCTTGTGGTGCAGTCGAATCTTGCGGTCGATGCCATTCTCGGCGGCCGTCTCACGCAGGTAGCCGAGGATGGCGTCCGCGCTCGCGATTGCCTGCTCCTTGACCCAGGGCTTGAACGCATAGCCGAGCGTGTGCAGGTCGGAGTCCGAGCGGATGCCGGGGTAGCGGAATAAATCCCACGTGCCGCCGGTCGCGCCGCGCGCCTCCAGGATGGCGTACGACTTGGAGGGGTGCTCCTTCTGGAGATACCAGGCCGCGCCGATACCAGAGATGCCCGCGCCGACGATGAGCACGTCGACGTTCTCGGTGGGCGCTGAGCCGCGCTGGGTGGACATGGTTGGGCTCCGTGAAGATGCGGGAAGGGAACAGGCGGGGCCGGCCCCACACGTACAGACAACACCCAACATTGCGGGCACGAAGCCAGGGCACAAGGTGCAGACTGCACAAAAGTGCGTTACCCATGGTGCATGGTGCACCAGCGTGGCAATGCCTCATGGCAGTGGGAGCGCCCGTCCAAGCGGGTCCGTGAGCTCATCCGCCGCGGGGCGGAGCGCGCCCTGAACGCGCCGCCGGAGTGGCTGGAGGAGCTGGACGCGGCGACGCTGTCCACCGAGCACATGCGGGCCATCGCGGACGACCCCGTGCTCGCGGCGGCGGCGCGCCGGACGAACCGAGCGAACCTCTTGCACTGGGCGGCGGCCAACATCCAGGACCCGGGGGCGCCCGTCCCGGCGAACCTGGGCCCCGAGCCGCTCGCCATCGCGCGGGACCTCGTGCGGCGGGGAATGAACGAGTCCGCGCTGCACACGTACCGCACCGGGCAGAACGCGGCCTGGCTGCGGTGGATGTCGATTGCGTTCGAGCTGACGTCCGACCCCGACGAGCTGCGCGAGCTACTCGACGTGACGGCCCGCTCCATCTCCGCGTTCATCGAGGCGACAGTGGCGGGCATCTCCGCCCAGATGGACGCGGAGCGCGACGAGCTGACCCGCGGCACCCATGCCGAGCGCCGGGAGGTCGTCTCGCTGCTCCTCGACGGCGCGCCCATCCAGCCCCAGAACGCCTCGCGGCGGCTCGGGTACGAGCTCGACCAGGTGCACCGGGCCGCCGTCATCTGGAGCGACGCGGCCGAGTCCGACCTTGGCGCGCTCGAAGGGGCCGCCGACGCGCTCGCTCGCGCCGCGCGGGTGCAGCGCCCCCTCTCCGTCGTCGCCAGCGCGGCCACCCTCTGGGTCTGGGTGCCCGGAGGCGCCGAGCCCGACCTGGAGCAGGTGGGCCTGGCGCTACAGCAAACGCCGTCCGTGCGGATGGCGATTGGCTCCACCGGCCGCGGCGTCGAGGGCTTCCGCCGGAGCCACCTCGATGCGCTCACGACGCAGCGGATGGTGGCCCGCCTGGGCTCCGAGCGGCGCATCGTCAGCTTCGATGACGTCCGGCTCGTCTCCCTCGTCACCCAGGACGCCGAGGGCGCGGACCAGTTCGTCAAGCACACGCTGGGCGAGCTGGAGTCGGCCGACCCGGAGCTCCGGCGCGCGCTGCTGACGTTCCTCAACGAAGGGTGCAATGCCTCCCGCACGGCGGAGCGGCTCCACACCCATCGGAACACCCTGCTCCGGCGGCTCTCGCGTGCCGAGGAGCTCCTCCCCCGCCCGCTCGAACACCAACGGGTGCAGGTCGCCGTCGCGCTCGAGGTGCTGCGCTGGCGGACCCATGGCGCATGAACGGGCGCCGCTAGCGATTGAAGAACGACACCTGCTGGAAGCGCAGGCCCGCCAGAATCTGCTCCACCCGCGCGTCGGACAGCGACCCGATGCGCTCACCCAGGCGGGCCTTGTCGACCGACGAAATCTGCGACACGACCACCACGCTCTGCTTGGGAAGGTTGCCCTCGCCGGGGTCGAGCAGCACGTTCCCCGGCTCGCTGGCCCGGTGCAGGTTGGACGTCAGGGCGCACACGACCACCGTGGTGATGCGTGAGTGATTGAAGACGTCGTCCTGCACCACCACGTGGGGATGGGAGTAGCTCGGCGCGGGCCCCCGCGAGTCATCGGCGGCAATCCAGAAGATGTCACCACGGTTGATGGTCATGGTGCGCTCGTGGGGAGGTCAGCGCGCGCCGCGGGCCTTCAGCTCCGCGGCGACGTCCTCCCAGCCCAGCGCGTTCGCGAGCTGGAGGGGGCTCATCCCGTGGCCGGTGAGCGCGTTCGGGTCCGCTCCGTGCTCCAGGGCGATGCCCACCCCTGACTTCGTCCCCGCCAGCGACAGGTCGTGCAGGAGCGTGAAGCCCTTCTCGTTCCGCGCGGCCACGCGCTGGGGGTCCGCCTTCAGGTAGTCCCGCAGGGATGGCCCCATGTTCAGCGCCATCGGGTGCTCGGCGGGCTGCGGGGGATGGCTCGCGGGCACCACCTGGATGTTCCCCGGGTCTCCGAAGTCGAAGCCCCACGCCTCGTCGTGGGCCTCGCGCTCCTCGGGCGGCATCCGCGAGCGGAGGAGGTTCACGGTGTACGCCCCGTAGACGCGCCCGTCGATGACGTACATCCAGTCGGAGATGTGGTTCCACGGCACCTCGACGCGGTCCCCCTCCTGGATGGTGCGCAGCCGGTGGGGGCTGTTGAGGAGCAGTCCGGTCAGCGTCCTGCCGTCGAAGTCGACCTCGCCCACCCACATCTCCTCGACGTCGGCTCCGGTCTCCTGGGGCCCGGGCGGGTCGCGGAAGGGCACCTTGATGGCCGACAGCTCCAGCGCCGGGACGATGCGCCGCTGCTCCCAGGCGAGCTCGCGCCAGAAGAACCGGAACGTCTTTCGCGCCTGCTCCATCGCCCGCTGCATCTCCGGGTCATTGCCCGAAGCGAAGTGCACCTGTGCCATGTGGCTCTCCGTCACTCGTCGCCCAGGCCCATGCTCTACAGCACCGAGGTGTTCCCGAGCCAGTCCGCTGCTTCCTTGCTTCCTTCCGTACCGCGGCGGGAGCGAGCGTGTTGCGCGCCACCTCGTCCAGGACGCTCCTCAGCTCGGCCCCGCGAGCCGGCTCCAGGTCCGTGTCGAGGAGGCGCCCGAGCATCATGACGCCGAACAGCGAGGGGCACGCCGCAGGGAAGCCACGAGCGCGGGCTCATAGCCCTCCAGGCTCTCCGGGTCGGGCTGATTTCAGCTCCATCTAAAATATAGACATACAAGCATTCACCGGGTTTCCATTTGAATTCGGCGCAAGTGCGCTGTACAGAGAGCGTGTTGCACCTGCAACACGCTCTCGGTTCCGGGCGCGCGCCTCCCCTCTGGCGCGCGCGTGGGTTGGGTGCGCCATGGATTCGAACTGCCATCCCCCCAGGCAAGGATTGTGAAACCATGATGAGACACCGCAAGGCATTGCCTCTCTCCGCCCTGCTGTTCGCGATGGGCGTCTTCGGAACCGGATGTCACCCGGACGGAGCGCTGGCGGAGGAAGAGAGCGTCTCCAGCGGATGTGTCGGCGACGGATGTACCAGCGGCGAGGCGGAAGGCACCCGCGACGCCACGCTGGCGGCCGCGTGCGAGCCAGGGACCACGACGACGGCCTGGGCGACGAGCTGCCCCACCACGCCCCCGCCCTGCACCGCGGGCACGTGGACCGCGGGCGGCCCGGACCCCGACCATCAGAACTTCCGGCTGGTCCGCGAGTCCGCGCACTTCGCCATCTACTCGGATGAGAGCATCTCCAGCACCACGGCGCAGGCCGCGCTCGACACGCTGGAGAACACCATCTGGAAGACCTATTTCGGGTCGCCCATCTTCTTCAAGGAGCCGCTCTGCAACCTGACCAACAAGACCAAGGTCAGCGTGCACGTGCACTCCGGCTGGGGGCTCTCCGGCGGCGCCTGGAGCTCCACGCGGATGGGCATGTGGATTGGCCCCGGCGCGCTCGCTGACCGCTGGGGGCTCGCGCACGAGTTCATGCATGCCGTGCAGAGCGTCAGCGGCGGCATGACGTGCAACCAGTCCAACACCTGCGGGTGGATCTACGAGAGCCACGCCAACTTCATGCCGCACCAGCTCCCCGAGTACCGCGGCGAGGTGCACTGCTCGGAGATGGCCGTCAACGCGCCGCACGTCTATCTGGGCTCCACGCGCGACCGCTACTGCAACTGGCAGTTCATGGAGTTCCTCAAGGACAAGCACTGCTACAGCGCCGTCAACGAAATCTGGACGGCCAGCCCGAGCAACGACCCGTTCTCGCAAATCATGAAGACGCGAGGCTGGAACATCGGCCAGCTCAACGACTTCTTCGGCGAGTGGGCCATGCACAACGTGACGTGGGACTACAAGGACCCGCCTCCCACGGCCGGCGGCAACCAGGGGCCGACGTACCGCTCGCGGTACGGCTCCATCACCAGCAAGACGCGGCCCGAGCGGCGCCTGCGGCTGACGCAGCTCGACCCGCTGGACGCGAGCTACGCGACGAACCGGCGCTTCGTGACGCCGTCCGCCTGGGCGCCGCAGCGCTGGGGCTACAACATCGTGCGGCTCTACCCGGAGGCGGGCGCCACCAGCGTGACAGTGACGTTCCGCGGCGTCACGCAGACCGGCGCGGACTCCGACTGGCGCTGGGGCCTGGTCGCCACGGACAGCGCCATCACCACGCCGCGCTACAGCCCCCTGCAGCGCGGCGCGGACGGTGAGCTCACCTTCTGCGTCACCCCCGGCGAGGCGCTGTTCCTCGTCGTGGTGGGCACCCCGTCGGTGCAGAAGCAGATTGTCTGGGACCAGCCCTACAACACCATTCACCGCTACCCGTGGATGGTGCAGCTCGCGAACGCCTGGCCCGAAGGGTTCGTCAATGGCACACAGGCCGCCTGCCCCTCGGGAACGCAGCGTCATTCCAACGGCGGTGGCTGCGTCGTCAGCGGCGTCCCCACGAGCGTGTACGTGGGCCCCTACGCGCAGGTGCTCGGCGGCACCGTGAGCGGCACGGCGCGCATCGAGGACCACGCCACCGTCCTCTCGGGCAACGTCTCCGGCGGCACCGTCACCGGCCTCTCCGTGCTGACGAATGGCTTCAGCGTCAGCGGCTCGGCCCGGGTGGCCGCGACCTTCTACCCGCTGGGCTTCTACGAGGGCCAGCAGGCGGTGTCGGGAACGGCGCGACTCATCGGTGACATCGAGTACCGCGGCGTCGGCCTGAACAAGTCGAGCGGCACGTACTACGGCTTCGTCGACGCGAGCACGCCGTCCGCATCGAACACGACGGATGTAACTATCGCGCCACCGTATACGTGGCGTCCGTAGCGCCACCGGGAAGTTGAAACATGTCACGCGGGGCGGACGACTGCATGAGGCGTCCGCCCCGTTGCATCTCGCGCGGCCATGGGTCGTATTTACGCCTCCGCACCTGGATGGCACCTACCGCCGCACTGCTGAAACAGGCAGTCAGGGGTCCTCATGCGCCACCTCAAACTCATATCCTTCCTGCTGTCCGCACTCGCTCTCGCCGGCTGCGAGCCAGGGGATGACCTCGGGCACGTGTCCGACGTGGACACTCCCGCGGAGGCGGTCACCGACGTCGTCACCCCGTTCGCCGATGGCGGCACCACGGACGCCGGCACGGTGGGCCTCCCGCCTGTTCACATCACCCACCCCCACGTGATGCTGACTCCGGAGCGGCTGGCGCAGCTGCGCAACAGCATCCCGCGGCGGACGTTCCCCACCCGTGGCTCCTTGCAGTTCACCGTGACGCCGCGCTTCCTCTCCCCCCAGTCCCCGCCAGAAATCGACACCACGGGCCAGCCCGTCGCCGTGCAGCTCTTCGACAGCTACGCCACGGACCGCAACAGCATCTTCGTCCGCCACGTCTCCAGCTATGACAAGCCGTCGGCGTCCCCGCCCACCGTGGGCTTGCAGATTGGATTCCAGGTGGACCAACGGCTGCCCCAGTACGCGGAGCTCAAGGCCCTGGGGAAGTACGTCGCCGTGACGAGCGTCGACCTCCCCGTCAACGTGCCCGCCACCTTGCGCATCAGCTGGGACGCCGTGGCGCACACCGCCAGCGTCCAGGTCGACAGCCGCCCTGTCATCAACCTGAGCTGGTACCGGCTGAGCAGCACCGGCGCCTTCGTGGAATGGTGGCCGGATGGCCAGCGGCTCGAGTTCCGCGGCCGCGACGGAGAGCAGGTCACCGGCGTCCAGGTCACCGATGCGGCGCTGAACACGACCGTCAGCTACCCCGCCATCGACGCGAACCTGCACCGGGCCTGGTTCATGTTGCGCTCCAGCGCGGATAGCTACGCGAAGAGGCTCTATGACCAGTGCACCGTCAAGACGGACCCCAACACCTGCCCCAGCCCGGTGGTGCTCACGGGCACGGAGCCATCACACCCCTCCCACGTGCAGGACGTGGCCGAGGCCCTGTCCCTGGCCCACCTGATAACGGGCGAGGCCCGCTTCCGGGATGCGGGCCTCAACTACGCGAGCAAGCTCCTGCAGGTGCCCTATCTGGAGGGCGGCGAGTACTCCATGCGCGGCCGGGTCGCCGCGATGGGCGTGCTGTATGACTGGATGTACGGGGCCATGTCCACCAACGACGTGCGGGGCGCGGGGCTCACCGGGCGCTACACGCAGAACCTCGCCGCGGCCATCATCGGCACCATCACCGCGAAGGGCACGGACGGTCTCTACCCGCTGGGAGAGACCTTCTGCGGCAGGCAGCCCATCCTCAGCGGCGTCACCACCGGCCTCAAGTGCCAGGAGGCGCCCATCATGGAGGGCTGGGATCCGGCGGTGCATGGCTCGAAGCCCACCATCGCGCCCTTCTATTTGTCCGGCCACCATCGGGGCAACGTGACGGCCATTGCCCTGGCGCTCGCCGCCATCGCCCCCGAGCACTCGCAGGTCCAGCCGATGCTGTCGATGGCGTACGAGCACTTCGAGAAGGGCTTCAATCGGGTGCGCGAGTGGGTGGGCTCCGAGGGTGGCCACCAGATGGGGTGGTATTACGGCGCGAGCAACTCCGAGGCGTCCGAGGTGTTCCGCACGGCGTTCAAGTGGGCCACGCCTCCGCCCGTGCCCACGTTCGCCCAGCGCCAGTTCCTGTTCTGGCTCTACGGCATGCGAACCAATGCCCCGGCGTCCTTCCCGAAGGCCGGCGACACCTTCGCGGGCGAGTGGGACGAGACGCTCGCCGTGGCGGCGCTGTACGGCTCGCACCACGGCTCGACGGCCACGGCGCCCGTCGCCCAGTGGCTCTACGAGGACCACATCCTGCCTCGCCGTTCGGGGGGCGGCCTGTGGGACCTGCTGCTGTGGCGCCCGGGCAGGCCCCGGCAGTCACCGGATGCGCTGCCGTTGTCGCGCAGCTTCGGACCCACCGGCCACGTGGTGATGCGCGAGAGCTGGCGGTTCGCCCCCACCACCACCCTGCTGGAGTTCCACTCCGCCGCCTTCACCAGCAGCAATCACCAGCACCTGGACCAGAACAGCCTGTCGCTGTTCTACCGGGCGCCGCTGCTCGTCGACAGCGGCTACTACGACAGCTACGGCAGCGGGCACTGGCACAACTACTACACGCGCAGCGTGGCCCATAACACCCTGACCGTGTTCGACCCCACCGAGCGCTTCTACATGGGGGCCGACCGGGCGAACGACGGCGGCCAGTGGTACGCCGATGGCAAGGTGCACTACCCCACCTACGAGCAGATCCGCCCGAGTGGCGTGAACTCGCTGGCGGGCATCGTGCGCTACGAGCATGGCGCGGACTTCACCTTCTCCGTGGGCGACGCGAGCCGCGCCTATGCCAAGGCGAAGCTCGCCCAGCCGTCCGGCTTCCTCCGCCACGTGCTGTTCCTGCGCCAGCCGGGCTTCTGGTCCAAGCCGGTGACGGTCGTCTACGACAGCGTCCAGGTGGCGGCCGGCAAGCAGGGGCTGCGCAAGAGCGTGCTCTGGCACAGCGTCAACGAGCCCCGCGTCAACGGCCACCTCGCGAACGTGCCCGGCGTCTTCGCCGTCTCGCCGGGCGTGACACCCGTCACCGAGGTGCGCAACGGCGGCGCCGTCGCCTTCCTCCAGACGCTGCTGCCGGCGGCGCCGGGCCTCTGCAAGATTGGCGGCTTCACGCCGAACGGGCCGGACTACCGCTTCGCCGTGTCCTCCAACCCGCAGGACTGCGGCACGGCCTCGTTCAGCAACTTCGCGACCACGAAGAGCGAGGCCACCCTGGCCCAGGACCCCGACGTGGGCGCCTGGCGCGTCGAGGTGGTGGACACCCAGGGCAAGGAGACGGCGCAGTTCCTCCACGTCATCAGCGTGGCGGACGAGGGTGTCACGGCTCCGCCCCCGGCGCGCCGCCTCACCGCGGATGCTGGCACCGAGGCGGTGCTGCTGGGGAACTCGCTCGTCGTCGTCTTCCCCCAGCGCGGCCTCCAGCAGAGCTCGCACGGCCTCCGCATCGAGGGGCTGGGTCGGAACCGGATGATCGTGACGGGGCTGCTCCCCAACACGCTCTATGCCCTGAACGTCCAGCTCATCATCAACACCTCGCTGAGCCAGGTGACGCTGACGCCCTCGACCACCGGCACGTACCGCAGCTCCGCGCAGGGCGTGGTGCTGGTGCCGGCCCGCTGACGCCAACCTCCTTCAGCGAAGTCGGGTCAGGGCCTGACGAGCGACGTCATGGAAGGAGTCCCGCGGCAGCGGAGTGAAAGCCGGGCTGCACAACGTCGCGCCTGATTCAGCCAGGACGTCGTAAGGCCCCGCGGGCGGAGGCATTCGCCCGCCTCGGCACCGGCGTCCCCCCCGCCGTCAGCGCCGTCCTGAGCACCCGCCCATGGGATTGATTTTCTCCCCAGATGAGCTCCTCACCCACCCGCACGCTTCCCGGTGCCAGCGCGCCCCACGCGCTCTGCGTGCGCCAGCACCTCCCGCGGCGACTGACGTGTTGTCCGACCGCCCAACGCCTCCGGCCGGGGCGAGTCCGGATGCCAGTGCACGAAGGTGAAGTGGAAGCGCTTCCGCGTCGCGCACCACGCCAGGTGCTTCTCCGGACGCGTCAGCTCCCTCTCGAAGTCCCCCAGGCGATTCGGCGGATGTCGCCCTCGGCCTCCTGGCGCACCTGCTTGCTGGGCGTAGCCCGCCTTGCTGTCCTGGCGCCGGAAGCAGCTGCCCACCGACATCCTCCCCGTCCTCGCCTGTTCCTCGGCGCGCACATGCCCGGAGCCGCGCACGGACCGCTTCGCCGCCGACTCGCGCAGCGTTCATCTCGTACAGGTCCTCCGAGGCCCCCATCCCCTCCCAGC